>NZ_CP046804.1:1559757-1871708 GCF_009763805.1 Vibrio cidicii
CTGCTCTGCCAGTTGTCGAGTTTCTGGGTTAAGGCGCTAAATGCGTTTAGAATCGACTGGTGAAATAGATACAGCAGCGCTGCGACCACAACCCCAATGATGACGTTCATCAGCACCGTCGCCCATGCTTGATAATAAACGGGCTCAAAATTTTTCGCCCCCAGTTGATTACCCACCAACACAGCGGCCGCATTGGACAGACCAATCATCATCGCCAGCGAAATTGACTCCACTGGCGTCATCACCGACAAAGCAGCAAGCCCTTGCACTCCCGCTTGCCCCATAATGGCATGATAGGCAAAGAGTCCACCTGCCCAAGCCAAGAAGTTAAAGGTTGTGGGTAATGAGAGTTTGAGAAAACGAACAATTTTTTTCCAAACAAAGATCGCGCGAACATCCGTACGGCCAAAAGCCAGTAAGTGTTGTTTCGCGTAAAGGTAACCATATAACGTTGCCACTTCGATCGCCCCGCTGAGCAAGGTCGCGATTGCTGCACCTTGAATCCCCATTGCTGGCAATCCCCAATGGCCAAAAATCAATAGCCAATTCAAAAATACGTTGGAGAGAATACCGATACCACTAAAGAAAGTGCTGATACCCGGTTTGTGCATCGCCCTGAGCCCAACCGCCATACTCGCCACACAAGCGACACTGAGCATGGTCAACGAGGTGATAACCAAGTATTCGCTGCCGAGTTGATTCACTTGTGACGAATCGGTGGTTAGCGCCATGATCTGCTGAGGAAAAAGCAGAAAAAGCAGAGCGGTTAACAAAGCAAACACCATCGACACCAGCCAAGTCAACGCCGTACTTTGTCTAACACCGTCTTTATCTCCAGCTCCCCAATATTGCGCGGTCAGCAGAGCGCCACCGGTGGTGACACCGACCAGCATAATGGTAGTCACAAAGGTCGCTCTGGCCGCAACGCCAACCGCGGCGATCTCCGCCTCGCCGAGCTGTCCTAGCATCAATACGTCCACCAAACCTCGGCTGGAAAACATCATACTTTGCAGCGCGATTGGCAATGCGATCAGCAGCAGACGACGCAAAAACGCCGCATCGGCATGCTTCGCCACCTGAGCAAGAAAGGACATAGGCACCTCAGATACAACTTATTGAAGAAGCGGAGAAAATAACCGATGATTATAACCAATTGGGTGAATAAACCACCAGCTATTTATCCGTTAGTTAAGGGAGAGCACAGTGCAAAAAGTATTAGTGTTGGGCGCATCAGGTTACGTTGGGTCGCAATTAGTGCCACTTCTTTTGGCGCAAGGTTATCAAGTGACGGCCGCCGCGAGACAAATCGACTATCTTAAAGCGCGGGTTAAACCTCATCCGCATCTCAACTTTGCTTACCTTGATCTTGCAGATCAACGCGCGGCTCAAGCGCTCATCCCACACTTTGACCTGATCTATTTTCTGGTTCATGGCATGGCCCAAGGGCACGATTTTATTGATTATGAACTCTCCCTTGCTGACCATTTTTATCAAGCCCTGCTGGGAAGCCGCGTCAAACAGGTGATTTATCTAAGCGCACTTCAGCCGCAAAGTGGCAGTTCAGCCCATCTTCAAGCGCGAAAAATGACCGGCGATGTGCTGCGCAAAGCAGGGATTCCGATTATTGAACTGCGTGCTGGGGTGATTATCGGTCCGGGATCCGCCGCCTTTGAAATCATGCGTGATTTTGTCTATCACTTGCCTCTATTGATCACCCCAAAATGGGTTGAATCGAAAGCTAATCCGATCGCACTGGAAAACCTTAACTACTATCTGGTGCGATTAGCCGAAGAAACCCACGCCACTCATGCAATCTACGAAGCGGGTGGACCAGATACACTGAGCTATCGCGAGCAATTTCGCCTCATCTGCCAAGCGACAAAGCGCCCTTTTCGCCTTTTTCCGACGGCGCTCCTGACTCCAAAGATGGCCTCATACTGGCTTGGGCTAATTACTTCGGTCCCTTCGAGCATTGGTAGCGCCCTTTTAGCTGGGCTAGAACATGACTATGTAGCAAACAGCGCAGAGTTGCGGCAAAAGTACCCACAAGCCTTGCTCTCATACCAGCAGGCGGTTGAACAAGCAATTGAGCAAGAAGGCACCTTTGTTAGAAGTAATGTCTGGGGTTTTGAACCCGAGGCATTACAACGCTGGCAGCCGGGTTACGGCTATTACGCGAAAAAAGCAGGTGCCAGCATTCAAACCCAAGCCTCTGCCGAGGCACTTTGGCAATGGGTGGAAAAAATAGGCAGTCGGGAGCAAGGCTACTATTTTGCTACGTCACTGTGGCGAACACGTGAGTGGCTTGATGTGCTATTCGGCGGCAAAAGACCGATTCGCCGCGCCCCATCTGGGCCGGAGCTTAAAGTCGGTGATTACATCGACTCTTGGAAAGTGATCCGCTGCGAGAAACCGCATTTTCTTTCTCTGTTCTTTGGTATGAAAGGCCCCGGGCTCGGGCGGCTGGAGTTCACTATCGACGATCACGGACACTACCGCCAACTCACGGTCACCGCTTGGTGGCATCCGCAAGGTTTTCGCGGGCTGATCTATTGGTTTGCCATGATGCCCGCCCACTTGTTTGTTTTTAATGGTATGGTCAAAGTCATCGCCAGAAAAGCACTCTCGCTTAACCGCAACAAAAAAGGCGCTTAATCACAGCGCCTTAGAAAATGGTGGTCAGCATTGAAAACTAAGCGGAATTTCCGCCAGCTGATTGCCTAAATTGGCCGGAAAAATCAGGTACTCGCCATGGTATTTCACGTTCGACTTGTAATCCGTCACCTTGTGTACCATAAATCCTGCCTCAGTGGCCTTTGCGACAAACTCGGCGTGATTGCCCCGTACAAACCAACTCATCGGTTTCACTAAGGTGTCGCCATCGAAGCAGCTTTCACACTGCTGGGCGCAAAGCGCCAATGAGTGTTGGCCTTCGGTAAAAATCTGCACTTTGCCACAGCCCACTAACGGCTCGGCCGTGGAAACTTCCCAGTCGGCTTGCTCCATCTGATCTAAAAACGCTTCTATCTGCTTATCGGTAATCACCGCAGGCTCTTTGTCTGCCGAGAAAAAAGAGGCATAAAATGCGGAGATGCGCTTAAAAGTCGGCAATAGTGCGGCATCGTTGCCTTTCGAGCGACCAGCCTTTTGCCAGCGAGTCAGATCATCGACGACGCAGCGGTGAAAACGCTGTGCTTTCAGCGCCTTGGTCACCCAGCGCACGAGAAAGTGGTTGTTCGCGACTGGCGCGTCTGCCAGTTTACCTGCGCGATGCTCCGCTTCTAGCTCTTGCAGCGCGGTATTCACCAGTCGTTGAATTTCCGTTGTGTAGTTCGACATTATGCTTTTCTTCCGAATATCCAGTAAAAGAGGGCTGACAGCAACGAACAGGCTGACATCACCAAAATCATCGGCCACGTAACAGCGGATGGCAACGCAGCCACCAGCGCACCAACCAGCGAACCTGTGCCAAAACGCAGAGTGCCAGCCAGAGAAGAAGCGGTTCCCGCCATCTGCGGATACCCAGAAAGCAGCAGTGCCATGGAGTTACTACCGATGGTGGAGAGTGTGCCGATGTAAAGAACCACGAATGGTACCGTGCCCCACAAACCGAGGTCTAGTAGCCAGCTAACAAATAAACCTAATCCGGCGACTAATTGTACGCTAAGCCCCAAACGCAGCATAAAATGTGACCCGACTTTCTTCACCATGCGGCCATTTAAACTGGTCATGATGATCATCGCGACAATATTAAGCCCGAACAGATAGCCAAATTGGTCTGGTGATACGCCATAGATATCAATGTAAACAAACGAACCTGCGGTCAAAAAGGCGAACATGCCAGAAAATGAGAAAGCTCCAGCCAGCATCAAACCTAGCGCAGTGCTGTTGCTGCACAACTTAGCATAGTTACGTAAGGTGGTTTTAAAGCGCAGGGGTTGACGGTTTTCCGCTTTCAGCGTTTCAGGAATTTGCCACCACACCAGCGCAATCACCAAAACAGCAAACCCCGCCAGAAACCCAGAAAATAGAGCGCCAGCCAAACCAAACCGCAAGGTGTCCGCCGATCATCGGTGCGACCAAAGGCGCGATGGTGATAACCAAGGTGACAAACGACATCGCCCTAGCGAAGTCTTCTCTGTCAAACATGTCGCGCACCACGGCCTGAATGATCACCGCTGCCGCTGCTCCGGCAAAACCTTGCGCGGCACGCACGTAGGTCAGCGAATCAATGCCGTTAGTGGTTGCACTGACAATCGCCGCTAGGCCAAAAAACAGCACGCCAAGGATCAGTACCGGGCGACGACCGAAGCTATCCGAGAGTGGGCCGTGAATCAACTGCCCCAATGCAAAGCCTGCGGTATAAGCCGTCAGAGTCAACTGCACCGCACCGGCATCCACACCAAGATCTTTGGCAATTGTCGGCATGGATGGCAAATACATATCAATCGCCAATGGCGTAAGCGCACCAATCGCGCCCAGAACGACAAAAAGGAAAAAACTGATGTGTGATTGTGCAGTCGGTTGTGATTTATCCGTCATTTATTCTCCCGAAAAATGGGTTAGGAATAAGCTTGACGCTGCAACGCCACCGATTAGGTTGACTCTCTATCGTCGTCAGAGCAGAGCTGACACAGATTGGTAATCGAGGAACGCTAGGAATGTCGCATTGCAGCCAGAAAAGACTTGATTCTGAAAACTCCGCGCCATGAAAGAGCGGAAAAACTGCCCATATTGTGATACAGATCAAGCCTAAAAACTAGTTCCATTTAGGAACTAAATCATTTCCAAACCGAGTCTATTTCTTCCTGAGTCAGATAACGGTACTCGCCCGGTTCGAGATTTTCATCCAGCACGATCTCCCCCACTCGCTCACGGTGCAACTGCTCGACTTTGTTACCCAGCGCGGCAAACATGCGTTTTACTTGATGATACTTGCCCTCGTGAATCGTCAGCAGCAGCTCATTCTCTGCTTGATTCACAACCGTCATCTGCGCAGGTAAGGTGAGCTCCTTTTCATTGCGCAGTTGAATACCTGCCGCCAGCTTTTCCTGATAGTCGCTGCCAATCGGGTCGGCGAGCCAAACACGATACGTTTTGTCGCACTTGTGCTTTGGTGACGTGATGCGGTGGGACCACTTGCCGTCATCGGTGATTAACACCAAGCCAGTGGTATCGACGTCCAAGCGGCCAGCAAAGTGAAGCTCGTCCATTTTGATTTCGTCCAGCAGCACAAAAGCCGTATGGTTGAAACCATCTTCGTGAGAACACACAAACCCTTCTGGCTTATACAGCATGATGTAACGTGGCCCCTGTACGGCCAGCTCGCGACCTTGCCATTCAACCACACTTTGCTCAGAGACTTTGAACGCACCGCTTTTTTGTACCTGTTCATCGACAGTGACTTCACCGCTTTTCAGGATTTTTGTCGCCTCTTTTCGTGTCGCGCCCAGCGCATCACAAAGAAATTTATCTAAACGCATGAATACCTCAACTGGTTAAGGTCGGGTATTATAGCGACCCTGCAAAGAATAGTTGAGTGATTTCACCGTTTTCATGTACACCCTCAGACCCTATCAAGCCGACTCGGTCAAAGCCGTTATCCACTACTTTCGTCAGCACTCCACGCCAGCGGTGATCGTGCTGCCAACAGGCGCAGGCAAAAGTTTGGTGATTGCCGAACTGGCAAGGCTAGCGCGCGGCCGAGTTTTGGTGCTGGCACATGTCAAAGAGCTGGTGGAACAAAACCACGCCAAGTACGAAGGATACGGGCTCCAGGGCTCGGTATTCTCCGCTGGGCTAGGTCGCAAAGAGACGCAGCATCAAGTGGTTTTTGCCTCGGTGCAGTCGGTGGTGCGCAACTTGGAATCTTTTCGCAACCAGTTCTCTCTGCTGGTGATCGATGAGTGCCATCGTGTTCCGGAAGATAAAGAGAGCAGTTATCAGAAAGTGATCTCGCACCTAAAAGAGCTTAATCCGGGGATGAAAATACTCGGTCTGACCGCCACGCCTTATCGCCTCGGCGTCGGTTGGATTTATCAGTACCACACCCGCGGGCAAGTGCGTAGCGAAGAGCCACGCTTTTTCCGCGATTGCATATTCGAATTGCCGATACGTTATTTGCTCGACGAAGGTTTTCTCACTCCAGCGCGAATGATGGATGCGCCTGTGCTCTCGTATGACTTCTCCCAGCTAAAACCCGCCAATACCGGGCGCTATAAAGAAGCTGAACTGGATATGGTGATCGATAACGCCAAACGCGCCACGCCGCAAATTGTTCAGCAAATCCTCCAACTTGCCCAGCAGCGGCAAGGGGTGATGATCTTCGCAGCCACCGTCAGACACGCGCAAGAAATTCATCACTTGTTGCCAGAAAATGACACCGCGCTTGTGATTGGCGATACACCAACACCAGAGCGAGACGCGATTATTCGCCAATTTAAAGCGCGTGAAATAAAGTTTCTCGTCAATGTTTCGGTACTGACCACCGGCTTTGACGCGCCGCACGTCGATCTCATCGCTATTTTGCGCCCAACTGAATCGATTAGTCTTTATCAACAAATTGTCGGTCGCGGTCTGCGGTTGGCCCCGGGCAAAGAAGAGTGCTTGGTGCTTGACTACGCAGGCAATAATTACGATCTGTATCAGCCCGAAGTGGGTGACCCGAAACCCGACTCTGACAGCGAAATCATTACCATTCCCTGCCCCGCCTGCGGCTTTAACAATAATTTTTGGGGCAAGTTAGACAGCAACGGTTTTTTACTTGAGCACTTTGGCCGTCGCTGCCAAGGCTATTTCACCGACGAAGAGAGCGGCGAACGCGAACATTGCGGCTACCGTTTTCGCGCTAAGTATTGCAACGAATGTGGCGCGGATAACGACATCGCAGCGCGAATTTGTCACGAGTGCGATGCGACCTTGGTGGACCCTGACAAAAAGCTCAAAGAAGCCCTCAATCTAAAAGACGCTTTGGTGTTTGAATGCCTTGAGATGGTGCTCAGCGTTCATAAAACGGCGCAAGGAAAATCCCAGTTAAAGGTCAGCTATTTGGGCGAAAACCAAGCTCAGGTGCATGAATTTTGGTCCCTCACCACCCACAAGCAGAAGGCCATGTTCAAGAGTCAGTTTGTTCGTCCACACTTAGCGGACAAACATCGGCCCTTTGACGATGCCACGCCAAGCAAAGTGGTCGCTAATCAACATCGTTTTCGGCCACCACAGTTTGTGATCGCCCGTAAAAGCGGCCGTTTTTGGAAAATGCGCGACAAGATTTTTGAAGATGAACTACAAAACCGTCCGTAAACCCCATCCCGTGGGCAAGTTCACTTTCTATTCATCTTGCCAGTTTTATACTCGGGCAACTTTGTAATGTAGGGGCCGGATATGCGAAACCGAACACTGGCGCTTGCGCTGATACTCCCTTGTATGCTGACCATGCCAGCATTCGCCAGCAACGACACACAAAATGGGCACGAACTCATCCAAGATGCTTATAAAGAAGGCGCGCGCATCGAATTTGATGAGGATCAGGATGAAGTGTACGACGCGGTAAAAAAAGGGTTGATTAAGCCCTTCTCTGAACTCTATGCCACCGTGGACAAGCAGCTCAATGGACGTTTAATTAAAGTAGAACTTGAAGAAGACGACAATGAGTGGGTGTATGAGCTTAAATTAGTGCATGAGAACAATGTCATTAAAGTCGAGTACAACGCGACCACTTTAGAATTGATGTCAATCAAAGGTCGCAATTTGCAAGATGTGATCAAAAAATAGAGTGTCTTATCGATGAAAATTTTAGTTGTTGAAGACGAGCCGCGTTTGGGTGAGCAAATTATTCAATCCCTTGAGCAAACAGGATGGGTACCAGAGTTATCGCAAGATGGCATTGACGCCCTCTACCGGGCCACGTCCGAAGAGTGGGATGCGATCGTGCTTGATTTGGGGCTGCCCAAATTAGATGGGCTTACTGTTCTTAAGGGCATACGTGACGAAAACATTAACACACCCGTCGTTATTTTAAGCGCACGTGACACCTTAACCCAGCGCGTCGAAGGGTTGAACGCGGGTGCCGACGATTATCTCACCAAGCCGTTTGAGATGCTCGAGCTGATCGCGCGTATTCGAGCACAACTTCGCCGAGCCTCTGGTAACGCTTCACCTGTGATGCAAGTGGGCGATTTGAGCCTCGACACCCGCTCTTCCAAGGTGATGTGGCAAGGCCAGCCTGTCAGCTTAACCGCGCTTGAGTATAAGGTGGTCGCTTATTTTGTACACAACGCTGACAAAGTGATCTCCCGCACTGAATTAGTTGAGCACATTTATAAACAAGACTTTGACCGCGACTCCAATACAATCGAGGTGTTTATCGGTCGTATCCGCAAAAAAATCGCGCCAAACATTATCAAAACCGTACGCGGCTTAGGATACCAACTTGATGCCAGCTAAACTGGACTTACTAAAAAGCCTTAGCCTTAAGCGGCGCCTCTTTTTCGCTTCATTTCTCTGGGTTAGCTCAATGCTTCTTGCCGCAGGTGTGGGTATTCCCACGCTCGTCAAAGAGTATTTAGTCAATGATATTAAAGGCCAATTGCAGCTTGCTTTGGACGAAATCGCCGCTAACTTAGAAGCAAATGCTCAAGGCAATTTAGTGCTCCCTGTGCGTCTTTCTGATCCTCGTTTCAGCCAGCCCTACAGTGGACTCTATTGGAACGCGATATCCGGTGAGCAAACTCTGCGCTCCCGCTCACTGTGGGACAGAAATATCCAAACCAAAGCAACACCGCTTGGTCAGCGGCTCACTGGTGCCAAAGGGGAAAACTTGATAACGATAGAACAACGTATGTACCTACCTGAGTTTTCGACCCCAATTACCATTGTCATTGGCATGGATGAGACGCCCGTCAAAGAGACCTTGCGCCAACTTACGAAACAGTTATGGATGATCCTTGGGCTGCTGCTCTTTGGTGTCATGAGCGTGATTGGTATACAGATCGCTTGGTCATTTCGCCCACTCAATAAACTGCAACAAGAACTCAAAGCATTAAAATCAGGCCAGCAAGATCAGTTGCAAGAGAGCTACCCCGCGGAAGTCTCACCGCTGATTAAAGATCTCAACGCCCTCTTGTTTCACTATCAGGAACTGTTGCAGCGCGCACGTCACCATGCTGGTAACCTGTCCCATTCCCTAAAAACACCGCTTTCGGTGCTGAAAAATGAAATATCGCAACTCAACGAACAAGAACGACATCAACTCTCACTGCCGTTGCAACAGATCCAAAACCACATCGATTATCACTTGAGTCGGGCAAGAATGGCGGGAGCCATGAACATCCTCTCTGTCAAATCCAACCCAAGCCAACGTGTCGACGCCATCGCTATGGCGTTTGATAAAGTCTACGCCAAGCGAGAAATCACACTGGTCAATGAACTGGATGATGAACTCGACGTTGCGGTTGAGCAAAGTGATTTGGACGAGATGATAGGTAACTTGCTGGAAAACAGTTACAAGTGGGCTAATAGTTTCATTCGCATCCAGGCAATCCGCCAACACAGCACCATCAACATTGTAATTGAAGACGATGGGCCAGGCATCGAAGCAAAGCACCTTGAACGGGTGATCCATCGCGGTGTCAGACTGGATGAGACCACCGCAGGTACAGGGCTTGGACTGAACATCGTCTCCGAAATGGCGCACAGTTATCGAGGTCAGCTAACGCTAGAGAAAAGCCAGTTTGGCGGTTTAAAAGCCATTTTGTCCCTCAAATCGGCATAAACCTGCCGTTTCTGACAGAAAAAGCTGAAGCATGGGGGTATTCACAGCAATTTCAGTTGCTCATAGCGCAATTGAGTGCTAGTATCCGCGCTCGCTTTAATAGGAATCATGATTCCGCTTAAAGCTTTCCCATATATCTGTAAGGTCGCATTACAGAGTATGAAGTTAAAAATGTTTACTAATTTGAGAGTAAAACTATGAAATTTGAAGCAGTCGTACGTACTGAACTAGGTAAAGGTGCGAGCCGCCGCCTACGTAACACTGGTAATTTTCCTGCTGTTGTATACGGCGGAGAAGCAGCACCAGTTGCAATCGCTCTGAACCACGATGACGTTGTGAACCAAATGGACAAACCAGCATTCTACGAAGCAATCACTCTAGTGATCGCTGGTGAAGAAGTTCAGGTTAAGCCACAAGATGTTCAACGTCACGCGTTCAAGCCAAAAGTTGAGCACATGGACTTCATCCGTATCTAATTCCCTACCAAGGAATTAAATGGATAACTTCCAACCTTTTGCATAAATAAGATCTACGGCCTTACCAACCGGACAATCTAAAAATTCGAGACCCCAGAGACTTACCACCTCTGGGGTTTCACTTTTTATCAATATCAATTTTCTTTTCGGTTTTATCTTGATATTTTCCGAGTATATTGTTTGTCCACTGATCTATTTTGAAATAAACAAAGATCATCGAGAACAAGACGATTAATTAGCAACCACTAAATAACTTATGACAAGAATAATCGCGTACTGTGACGTTAAACAGAGTCTTCTTTCTCACCTCACCCTATCTTGATATAACTCATTAAATTTTAATAAAATATTTCCTACTCGGTCACTACTTTCTACTACGCGTCAAAAATCAGCTAATCTTGTTTACCAATTGTACAAACCTTGTTTCTTCTTACCTTTCTCCGCTCAATTTCAACGACCCAAATCACAAATTTATTTCAAATTAATAAAACACTAAAACCAAAACACTAAATTTGTGTATTTTTCGATAAAGGTTACAAGCTCATAAATTTCCGTTGCTAACAAAAGCACTAATAAGATTAGGATCACTAAAATTTAATATTAATTACGTATATTGCACGCCGTAACGATATAAAAATCACAAAGAAAGGATCCCTTATGAAGTTCTCCAAATCCCTGTTGGTGTTGTCCGTCGGTATTGCTCTGACGGGATGTGGCTCAGACAAAGACAAAGACGTCACCTGTGCCACCGCAACTTCTTGCACCAAATTTACGGTGCTGCACACCAATGACCATCACGGCCGTTTCTGGGAAAACAGCAACGGTGAATATGGTATGGCAGCGCGTAAGACCCTGATTGATTCGATCCGCGCAGAAGTATCGAGCAATGGTGGTACCTCAATTTTGCTCTCTGGTGGTGACATTAACACGGGTGTTCCAGAGTCCGACATGCAAGACGCCGAACCTGATTTTATCGGAATGAATCTGCTCGGCTACGACGCCATGGCGGTCGGCAACCACGAGTTTGACAATGAACTTAGCGTGTTAGACAAGCAAGCAAAACTGGCTGACTTCCCAATGTTGGCGGCCAATATCTACAAAAAAGATGCCGATGGCAAAGTTACGAATGAGCGTTACTTCCAGCCGTACAAAGTATTTGATCTCAATGGCGTAAAAGTTGCTGTGGTTGGCCTAACTACGAAAGATACTGCGAAACTGGTCAACCCAGATAATGTGGCGAGCATTCACTTTGCCGATCCTCAAACGGAAATCAAGAAAGTCCTCGCGGAAATCGAAGCTAACGAGAAAGTGGATCTTGTCTTTGCTACAACGCACATGGGCCATTATGCCAACGGAACACATGGTACTGAAGCACCTGGCGATGTCATGCTCGCTCGATCGTTAGAATCCGGTCAGTTGGATGCGATTATTGGCGGTCACTCACAAAACCCCGTTTGTATGGAACCAGGCACTAATCAATACGCCGACTTTAAGCCAGGCGATGCCTGTGCTCCAGATCAACAGAACGGCACTTACATCATGCAAGCACATGAGTGGGGCAAGTACGTTGGTCGTGCTGACTTTGAATACTACGATGGCAAACTGCATTTAGCCAACTACGCCTTGATCCCGGTGAACCTGAAGAAGAAAGACACAGACGGCAATTATCAGTTTATTGCCGACGAAATCAAAGCTGACCCAACAGTAAAATCGCTCCTTTACCCTTATCAGAAACAAGGCCAAGCGCTACTGGATGAGAAAGTTTCAGAGACCGATGGCAAACTGATTGGTGATCGCGCTCTCGTCCGTTCACAGCAAACCAACTTAGGTCACTTGCTGGGTGAAGCTTATCGTACCTACAACTTAGTCGACGCGGATTTTGGTGTGATGAACTCTGGTGGTGTGCGCGCCTCTATCGAAGCGGGTGATATTACCTACCGCGACGTGCTGACGGTTCAGCCTTTTGGCAACTTTGTCACCAAAGCAACCATGACCGGACAAGAGGTCAAAGATTACTTGAATGTGGTGGCTACTCTAACAGCGGGTTCTGGTGGCTACGCGCAGCTCGACAACATCACCATGTCGGTAGATTGTGATGCCAAAGAAGTCACCATCACAGACATCAACAACAAGGGCTTTGATCTCAACGCGAGTTATAGCTTCTCTATCATCAGCTTCAGTGCCGCTGGCGGAGACAACTACCCTGTCATCAATGTTCAATCAACTCAAATGACCGATGCGTCGGTACTACGTGAGTTTTTCGTTAAAAACCCATCGATCTCTGCATCTGACTATGAGAAAAATTTGAACAACGTTCAGTACTTCAGCAACGGCCAAGCGGTGAAAGGCTGTCCTGCACCTGCTAAACCGAGCGCATAAGCTTTCTACCGTTATCTCAAACCGGAGCCCTGTGCTCCGGTTTTTTTTCTGCGGGTAATCTTATGAATTTGTTGTGTCTTTTCGTTAGCTGATAAAAAACCGCTTAAAGTGCGATTGACGGCCGTTTCAGCGACTTCTATGTTTGATATTGTCTTTCAGTCAGCTGAATTGATTGACTCTGCGCCGTTCTATTCTTGCGCCAGAGCATGATAATTTCTGTAGAAAGAAGAGTTTGGCGTTAAAAATACTGCTCTCATACAATTTGTGTCTGTTTCAAGACCCCGAACCATGGGGACACCGCGATGTGTGCCTCGGTGAGCAGTGCGTAACGTCAGTGTGTTTGGACTGCTGCATCGAGTTCGGGAGGTCAAAAATGAAACGAATCAGCAATAGCTACAGACTACAACTTATTAAAGAAGTGGTCACTCGCAGAGAACAGCAAGCGTGTAGTGACCCTATGGCCAATTACATTCACCAACTATTAACGGAAAATCCCACCAACAAATCGGATGCCGAGACGAACCATCGTTTTTCTGGTTGCCATTTCGACGAAAATGCAGGCGGTTGGATAAGTGATCGTTGGGCAATGAAATAACCGTGGATGATAGGGAGCAATCGTGACAAATTCCCGGCTTACCAGAGAGCTTTGACAATCTAGGCCGGGAATATAGCGTTGATGTGCTAAGTTGCGGTTAAAACAAAGGGGAGATTAAAACAGTTCTTGTTGCGGTGAAAAATCGAGATCGTCCTGCTGGGATGGTTTGACATTACCCGCCAAGCGTTTTCGCTGATAACGCTGACGACAAAGCTTGATGATATGCAGTTTCTGCGCCGAGGTGAACTTGAGCCAGTTAAAGCGCTCATCGCGATTACGCATACATCCTTTGCAATAGCCTTTATCATCCACAGTACACACGCCCACGCAGGGACTGGGTACATTGAAAAATTCGAGCTGTTCCATATACGTCCTATCTTTTGAGTTGCTTGTTCTACTCTAATCTCGACCTTCAACACCGAAGAAGTCCATTTTCCTCAAAATTTGACCTTCGCATGAACGTGCCCAAAAAAGTCGCTAGAATGATGACGTTAAACTGACAAATACACCGTGCGCTTAACTATACTTGCCCTGTTTTGCTTAGTAGGAATCACTATTATGAAGCTTAGTTCAAAAACCTTGCTCCCAGCAATCTCTCTCCCTTTGTTGCTGAGCGCTTGTGTTAGCCAAGGAAACTCCATGACCTCAATAAGCGCACAAGACCTGCAGCACCATCACTGGCAGTTAAGCCATATTGATGGAAAAGCGCTGGAGGAAAATGAAGCAACGCTCATTCCTCGCTTAGAAATTGGCGAAAATCTTACCGCCAACGGTTTTGCGGGTTGTAACCAATTTTTCGGCCAAGCCGAGCTAAAAGGAACGCAATTGCGTATCGAGAAAATGGGTATGACGATGAAAATGTGCCATGAAGAACAGATGCACATTGAACAGGTGGTATCCGGCACTCTCACTCATTGGAGTGAGGTCACTTTGACAAACGAAACCTTGACCTTAAAAAGTGCCCAGCATGAGCTAGTCTTTACTCAGCGTGACTGGGTAAACTAGCGTTCCGACTTCCTCAACAACGTCTTTTGTAAAGCAGCGTCGCGCTGCTTTTTTTGCGTTCGCTACTTTACACAAACCACTGACGCCAAACGAGGCCAAGTGTTGGCCGACGTATTAGAGGACGCAGGGCTGTCCCTAATTGTCGCCTGTCGAAATGGTCTCTGCGGATCGTGTAAATGTTAAGTTAGCCAAGGTTCGGTCATCTCCAGCAGTCAGAATTCTTAAGTGCACAAGAGATAGAGCCAGGCTTTGTGTTAGCGTGTTCGTCACAAATAGAATCGGATGTTGAAGTGACTTTAGGTTAAAGGGCAAAAAGCGCCGAGGTGGCGCTTGTTGTTTTTGCGATGTGACGTTAGCTAAAGCGCAGCACTTTCAGCGCCGCTTCGCTGTCGATGTCCATGAACTCTGGCGGATTGAGCAAACGTTCGCGAAAAGTCAGTGATGGCGCTTCCTCTTGCATACCTTCAATCAAAAAATCGCTGCTCACGGAAGGCGAGTTAACACAAGCCAGCACTTCTCCCCCCTCGGCGAGTAAATCGGGTAAGCGGCGCAAGATCTTCTTGTAATCGGATGTCAGCGCAAAGCTACCCTTTTGGAACGAAGGTGGGTCAATAATGATCAAATCGTATTGGCCTGCCTTTTTGATTTTGCCCCAAGATTTAAAAATATCATGGCCAAGGAAAAACACCTGATTGAGGTTGTGTCCATTGAGTTTATGGTTTTCACGCCCTTTGGAAAGGGAGGCTTTCGCCATATCAACGTTGACCACTTTGTCCGCCCCTCCGGCAATCGCCGCCAGCGAAAAGCCACAGGTATAGGCGAACAGGTTGAGCACATTCTTATGTTTTGCGTGCTCACGTACCCAATCACGACCAAAGCGCATGTCCAGAAACAGGCCAAAGTTTTGATTGCGTCCAATATCCAATTGATATTTCAGGCCACTTTCAACTACCACAGGACGCACATCCAGAACACCCAGCAGCACTTCTGACGGCGCGCCGTCTGCGTAACGATGTTGGATCAGCATGCATCGGCCTTGCTTCTCTCGCCAAAGGTCCGACTGTGCAAAGCGCAATAAACCCGCCCTTAGCTCAGTCAAAAAGTCTTGGTCAACTTGATGAAACAGATTGACGATCATCTGCCCTTGTAGCCAGTCACAAGTGATTTGTTCTAAGCCAACAAAACGGCGACCACGGCCGTGAAACAGACGCCGTATTTCATCAGGTACACTCGCCAATTGCGCTTCGATATGTTGAAAAAACTGCGTCAGTTGGGAAACTTGCATTGAATTCTCTTTTTTGATGGGTTGCTTGATTATTTGATGGTCGGCCACGACAACGCCCAAGGCGTCAGCCAGCTTTCAATGCCTTGTGAAACCACATCGCTATTCCATTTTTCACCCAACGCAGGTTGGTGTCGCGGGTCGCAGACAAAGCGGAACGCTTCATCTTGGTAGGAAAAGCAGAGGCAAAATGCGTGTAAATAGCCTCTATCCGCCTCACTGCCTGCATTGTAAATAGCATCACCGACAATCGCGGAACCAACCGATTTGAGCGCAACGCGGATCTGGTGGGTTTTCCCCGTGTGTGGCTTACATAAAAACAGTCTTTCTCCAGGCTCTGCCGCCAGAGAGAAAAATTGAGTAATCGCAGGATTATGCTTGCTGCTGAGTAACTTCCACGCGGCGCGGCGCGACCGTTCCATATCGCCAATCACCAGCCCTTGCTTTTTCTTCGGTTTTTTAGCTCCAAGCGCTAGGTAAAATTTAGCCACATTCCGCTCAGCAAAAGCGCGTGAAAGCGCACTGGCCGCCTCTGCGTGTCGACCAAGCAATAAAATGCCTGAGGTCATTTTATCGAGACGGTGGATAAGATAGAGCTGTGTGTCGCCACTTCGCTTCGCCACTTCATGCAATAACATGGTCTCACCATCATCTTTGTGTACGGAGACATTAGGATGCTTATTGATAATGAGAAAATCAGGGTGAGTAAACAGAATATCAAACATGGGAGTCAAGCAGCTTTCGGGTGGCAGCCATCATCATGGCTGGTTTCATTATGAGGGGCGAAGTATACCTTTTCTCACTCTGATTACCAGCCAATTGGCCTCTCCTTATCTCGCTGATGCGATACGGAATTTACGCAATAACTGCTCTAGTTGCTCCACCTTCTGATTGAGACCAGAAACGCTATCGGAACTGCGATTAGCCAGAGCCAGCGACGTGCCGGAGATATCACTGATCGCTGTAATATCAGCCGCTATCTCTTTGGTTACGGCTGTCTGCTGCTCTGCCGCGGTAGCGATCGAGTTGACCATACTTTGTACACTAGCCGCACCAGACACGATCTCTTCAAGCGAACTCACCGCACCTTGGCTTTGCGATACGCCGACTTCCACCAATCGGCAACTGTCTTGCGTATAGGTCACGGCTTCCTGCGTTCCAGTTTGAATCGCTTGAATAATACCGGAGACTTCTTGAGTCGCTTTTGTGGTTCGCTCAGCAAGTGCACGGACTTCATCCGCTACGACAGCAAAACCACGACCAAACTCACCTGCCCGTGCCGCTTCAATTGCGGCATTCAGTGCGAGTAGGTTTGTCTGCTCAGCAATGTCTTCAATCACTCGGATAACACTACCTATCTGTTCACCATGTGTCCCCAGCTCGTTCATTTGCACAGACATGTCACTCATCTGCTGCGAAACTTGCTGGATACTGGCCACCATATCAACAATCACTTTTCGGCCATCTTTGGCTGAAGATTCGGAGCGTTTCGCCTCTTCAAACGTTGATGTACCTTGCTGTGCCACTTCTGAGATAGTCAGACTCAACTCTTCCGCTGCTGTGGCAATTTGGTTCGCCTTATCAGCCTGCGAGGTTGCTCCTTGCACAATATCTCGACTCACGTTGTTTAGCTCAAAAGTCACGGTTTTCACCTCTTGTGCCACGCTAGAGATGGAGCCAAGTAAACTCACTAGTGAACGCTGCATTTTGTTCACTGACGTTGCCAGATTGGCAAGCTCATCTTGCGCACTGTCGACAATATCCTCACCCGTGAGATCGCCTTCAGCGACGCGCTGGGCCAAGGTGTCCAGCCGACTTAAACGAGAAGTGATAGAGGAAGACAGTAAATAAGCAATCACACTAGTTAACAGCACACCTATTAGTGCTAAAACCATGATGGTACGCTCTATACTAGTAAAGGAGTTACTCAGGCTTTGCAGTGCTTCATCAGCGACTTTCCGCTCGAAATCTGACGCTTCATCCAGCATGTTTTCAATAGGAACTAAGTTGGTCTGATAGAGATTGCGCAGTGCTAAAATATGCGTATTTTCAATCTGCCCAGCTTTTACTTGAGACAGCACCTGTGATTCAAAATCAGTGGTAAAACGCTTCATCATTTGCTCGATTTGATCAAGACGTCGATATTCACTCGTCCCAGGAATCTCTAGCCGCCTTACCTCTCTCAGCGCATCGGCAAACTCGCCTTTATTGGCATGGTAGTCTTGTGCCGCGCCTTGCACGCCAGTCACCGCTCCCATCGCATCGCGGTACACATCTCCTGCTTCATCGACCAAAATAAGGTAAAAAACCACTTCTGGAACGTCACTGTTTTTAACTTCATTCGCCACTTTATGCGAGCTGTAAACCTCAAGTAAAATGAGCGTTACCAAGGTAAGTAGAATAGCCAAAATCGTGCCAAACCCTGCATATAGTTTTTTTCTCACCGACATTTTCAAATTGGCGTCCTCCACCTTGTGACCCAGAGTAAATCATCAATAAAAGATCTTGCTGCTTCCTAAGTATTGTGGAGAATCGAGTAGGAGGAGGCCTCACGGCCTCCATCCTCTCACACCACCGTACAAGCGTGGGTCGCATACGGCGGTTCCGAATATACCTTTAGTGACTCATACCCATCTCTCAATGAGTAAAGCCCCCTCTCCTCGAACCATTTGAGTGGCATTGCGTGATTCAACTGGGGCGAGAGTGCTAAGCGCCACCACCCTTTATCAGACATCGCCAGTTTCCACGCATTTCGCTCTGTTACACCTTGGCGTTGTAACCATGTCGCTATGCTGTATCTGCGTTTGCGCTGTTTCAGGCGGTAACATCTCAACCGACGCCGTATCCATTCGTCCAAGCGCTGCATCGCACTTTGACCTATGGCGAGCTTGAAGTAGTGCTGCCAACCTCGTAGGTATTGGGTTAACTCGGTGATGATTACCGATAACTCTCGACCTCGATTTCGCTTCGTTATTTTCCGCACTCGCTTCTTCATTTGAGCTTGTGCCGATTTTGATATCAGAAGGGTTCCGTCTATCTTGAAGCTATGGCTTAGGTAGGCTCGCTCCGTCACTCTTGTCGCTGCACTTTTCTCACGGTTTACCGTGAGCTTTAGCTTCTGCTCCAAGAACTCCGTTATCGACTCTTTGACTCGATGGGCGGCTTCCTCACTACGAACGTAGATTTGGCAGTCATCTGCATATCGACAGAACTTATGCCCTCTTCGCTCTAACTCTTTGTCCAGTTCATCTAATACGATATTAGAGAGTAACGGAGATAATGGACCACCCTGTGGTGTTCCTCGTTGTCTTCGCTCTACTAACCCATCTCGCATTAAGCCTGCCTGTAGATAGGACCTGATGAGCTTTAATACTCGTTTATCACTGATGTCCTTAGATAATCTGTGCATCAGCCTATCATGGTTCACCGTGTCGAAGTATTTGGCTAGATCGATATCCACTACATAACCCCGCCCTTCTCTGATATAGCGGCTTGCTGCCGCAAGCGCATGATGCGCACTGCGGTTTGGCCTGAACCCATAACTGCTGTTGGAGAACTTCGGCTCATAGATGTCTGACAGTACTGATGTGATCGCCTGTTGGACTATCCTATCCAGTACCGTGGGGATGCCTAATTGCCTGACGCCACCAGTCGTTTTAGGGATTTCTACACCCAGAACAGGTTGAGGTTGGTAGCTTCCGTCCAGAAGACTCTGGCGGAGCGCTTGCCCGTTTGAAGCTTGTCGAAGTTTAGAGATGGTCGCTGCGATGTCGAGTCTGTCGACACCTGCGCACCCCTTGTTCTTCTTCACGCGTCGAAGGGCATGGTTCAAATTCGCTGAGGAGCTGATTTGTTCCATCAGCGGAGTGGGGGTCACCAAGACTCGTCCTCCTTTCTACGCCGATCATGCTTGTCATTCTTCGTGACCATGAGCTTTACTTGCGGTATCGCCCATTGGGCCGTAGAGATGATTTTCATCTTGCTATGACTCCACATGATTGAGTGTCTAGTGACTGCTTCTTGATATATTCAGTTCTGGCCTTCCTTTGAGTTGTACTTCCTCAAAGTACTATGCCTTCTGCTGACTTCTCATTACCCATCACACAACATCACTGTTGTGTTAGTCTCATCTGAGACAGGCAATGAGATCTCCCGAGGTAAGACGTTGCTCTTTCCCTTGGCCGTGCCTGATTTACCTATACACACTTCCCGTCGAGGCATTGGGCTATTCTATCTATTGCTAGGTTACCCAAGTTGTACAGGCCTACTATCAGATTTCTGTTCGTCACAACCAAGTTTTGCCGTTTGCTTCCTTCAGGTTTCACCTCACGGTGAACACCCTTGCATAGGCTAACGGTTCTCGCTCGACTGAGCCCGTAGAGGACTTTCACCTCCTAGATCAACGCCATGCTCGGCGCACAATCGAGTAGGAGGAGGCCTCACGGCCTCCATCCTCTCACACCACCGTACAAGCGTGGGTCGCATACGGCGGTTCCGAATATACCTTTAGTGACTCATACCCATCTCTCAATGAGTAAAGCCCCCTCTCCTCGAACCATTTGAGTGGCATTGCGTGATTCAACTGGGGCGAGAGTGCTAAGCGCCACCACCCTTTATCAGACATCGCCAGTTTCCACGCATTTCGCTCTGTTACACCTTGGCGTTGTAACCATGTCGCTATGCTGTATCTGCGTTTGCGCTGTTTCAGGCGGTAACATCTCAACCGACGCCGTATCCATTCGTCCAAGCGCTGCATCGCACTTTGACCTATGGCGAGCTTGAAGTAGTGCTGCCAACCTCGTAGGTATTGGGTTAACTCGGTGATGATTACCGATAACTCTCGACCTCGATTTCGCTTCGTTATTTTCCGCACTCGCTTCTTCATTTGAGCTTGTGCCGATTTTGATATCAGAAGGGTTCCGTCTATCTTGAAGCTATGGCTTAGGTAGGCTCGCTCCGTCACTCTTGTCGCTGCACTTTTCTCACGGTTTACCGTGAGCTTTAGCTTCTGCTCCAAGAACTCCGTTATCGACTCTTTGACTCGATGGGCGGCTTCCTCACTACGAACGTAGATTTGGCAGTCATCTGCATATCGACAGAACTTATGCCCTCTTCGCTCTAACTCTTTGTCCAGTTCATCTAATACGATATTAGAGAGTAACGGAGATAATGGACCACCCTGTGGTGTTCCTCGTTGTCTTCGCTCTACTAACCCATCTCGCATTAAGCCTGCCTGTAGATAGGACCTGATGAGCTTTAATACTCGTTTATCACTGATGTCCTTAGATAATCTGTGCATCAGCCTATCATGGTTCACCGTGTCGAAGTATTTGGCTAGATCGATATCCACTACATAACCCCGCCCTTCTCTGATATAGCGGCTTGCTGCCGCAAGCGCATGATGCGCACTGCGGTTTGGCCTGAACCCATAACTGCTGTTGGAGAACTTCGGCTCATAGATGTCTGACAGTACTGATGTGATCGCCTGTTGGACTATCCTATCCAGTACCGTGGGGATGCCTAATTGCCTGACGCCACCAGTCGTTTTAGGGATTTCTACACCCAGAACAGGTTGAGGTTGGTAGCTTCCGTCCAGAAGACTCTGGCGGAGCGCTTGCCCGTTTGAAGCTTGTCGAAGTTTAGAGATGGTCGCTGCGATGTCGAGTCTGTCGACACCTGCGCACCCCTTGTTCTTCTTCACGCGTCGAAGGGCATGGTTCAAATTCGCTGAGGAGCTGATTTGTTCCATCAGCGGAGTGGGGGTCACCAAGACTCGTCCTCCTTTCTACGCCGATCATGCTTGTCATTCTTCGTGACCATGAGCTTTACTTGCGGTATCGCCCATTGGGCCGTAGAGATGATTTTCATCTTGCTATGACTCCACATGATTGAGTGTCTAGTGACTGCTTCTTGATATATTCAGTTCTGGCCTTCCTTTGAGTTGTACTTCCTCAAAGTACTATGCCTTCTGCTGACTTCTCATTACCCATCACACAACATCACTGTTGTGTTAGTCTCATCTGAGACAGGCAATGAGATCTCCCGAGGTAAGACGTTGCTCTTTCCCTTGGCCGTGCCTGATTTACCTATACACACTTCCCGTCGAGGCATTGGGCTATTCTATCTATTGCTAGGTTACCCAAGTTGTACAGGCCTACTATCAGATTTCTGTTCGTCACAACCAAGTTTTGCCGTTTGCTTCCTTCAGGTTTCACCTCACGGTGAACACCCTTGCATAGGCTAACGGTTCTCGCTCGACTGAGCCCGTAGAGGACTTTCACCTCCTAGATCAACGCCATGCTCGGCGCACAATCGAGTAGGAGGAGGCCTCACGGCCTCCATCCTCTCACACCACCGTACAAGCGTGGGTCGCATACGGCGGTTCCGAATATACCTTTAGTGACTCATACCCATCTCTCAATGAGTAAAGCCCCCTCTCCTCGAACCATTTGAGTGGCATTGCGTGATTCAACTGGGGCGAGAGTGCTAAGCGCCACCACCCTTTATCAGACATCGCCAGTTTCCACGCATTTCGCTCTGTTACACCTTGGCGTTGTAACCATGTCGCTATGCTGTATCTGCGTTTGCGCTGTTTCAGGCGGTAACATCTCAACCGACGCCGTATCCATTCGTCCAAGCGCTGCATCGCACTTTGACCTATGGCGAGCTTGAAGTAGTGCTGCCAACCTCGTAGGTATTGGGTTAACTCGGTGATGATTACCGATAACTCTCGACCTCGATTTCGCTTCGTTATTTTCCGCACTCGCTTCTTCATTTGAGCTTGTGCCGATTTTGATATCAGAAGGGTTCCGTCTATCTTGAAGCTATGGCTTAGGTAGGCTCGCTCCGTCACTCTTGTCGCTGCACTTTTCTCACGGTTTACCGTGAGCTTTAGCTTCTGCTCCAAGAACTCCGTTATCGACTCTTTGACTCGATGGGCGGCTTCCTCACTACGAAACGTAGATTTGGCAGTCATCTGCATATCGACAGAACTTATGCCCTCTTCGCTCTAACTCTTTGTCCAGTTCATCTAATACGATATTAGAGAGTAACGGAGATAATGGACCACCCTGTGGTGTTCCTCGTTGTCTTCGCTCTACTAACCCATCTCGCATTAAGCCTGCCTGTAGATAGGACCTGATGAGCTTTAATACTCGTTTATCACTGATGTCCTTAGATAATCTGTGCATCAGCCTATCATGGTTCACCGTGTCGAAGTATTTGGCTAGATCGATATCCACTACATAACCCCGCCCTTCTCTGATATAGCGGCTTGCTGCCGCAAGCGCATGATGCGCACTGCGGTTTGGCCTGAACCCATAACTGCTGTTGGAGAACTTCGGCTCATAGATGTCTGACAGTACTGATGTGATCGCCTGTTGGACTATCCTATCCAGTACCGTGGGGATGCCTAATTGCCTGACGCCACCAGTCGTTTTAGGGATTTCTACACCCAGAACAGGTTGAGGTTGGTAGCTTCCGTCCAGAAGACTCTGGCGGAGCGCTTGCCCGTTTGAAGCTTGTCGAAGTTTAGAGATGGTCGCTGCGATGTCGAGTCTGTCGACACCTGCGCACCCCTTGTTCTTCTTCACGCGTCGAAGGGCATGGTTCAAATTCGCTGAGGAGCTGATTTGTTCCATCAGCGGAGTGGGGGTCACCAAGACTCGTCCTCCTTTCTACGCCGATCATGCTTGTCATTCTTCGTGACCATGAGCTTTACTTGCGGTATCGCCCATTGGGCCGTAGAGATGATTTTCATCTTGCTATGACTCCACATGATTGAGTGTCTAGTGACTGCTTCTTGATATATTCAGTTCTGGCCTTCCTTTGAGTTGTACTTCCTCAAAGTACTATGCCTTCTGCTGACTTCTCATTACCCATCACACAACATCACTGTTGTGTTAGTCTCATCTGAGACAGGCAATGAGATCTCCCGAGGTAAGACGTTGCTCTTTCCCTTGGCCGTGCCTGATTTACCTATACACACTTCCCGTCGAGGCATTGGGCTATTCTATCTATTGCTAGGTTACCCAAGTTGTACAGGCCTACTATCAGATTTCTGTTCGTCACAACCAAGTTTTGCCGTTTGCTTCCTTCAGGTTTCACCTCACGGTGAACACCCTTGCATAGGCTAACGGTTCTCGCTCGACTGAGCCCGTAGAGGACTTTCACCTCCTAGATCAACGCCATGCTCGGCGCACAAACAAAAAAAACCTCCCACTTGGGAGGTTTTTTTAACGTAGAGAAGTCTAGATAATCGAAAAAATAAACACAGCCATGATCGCGACCGGGCAGACGATGCGCACATACCAAGGCCAGATTTTCCAGAACAGGCCCTGAGCGATTTCAGGATTGCCTTCTTTCAGCTCGTTGAGCAGATTGTTGCGATTCCAGATCCAACCCACCACGATAGCCCATACCACACCGAGCAATGGCTGCATGTAAACGGTTGAAATATCAGCGACTAGACCAAACAGAGCGCCAAAGTTCAGCGAAATGACCATACTGACAATGAGGATCGCGCCACCAATGAGCCAAGTCGCGGTATTGCGCTCCATTTTCAGCTCATCTTGCGCGCAGGAGACCGGCACCTCCAGCAAAGAGATCGAAGACGTTAGCGCAGCAATCACCATCAGCACAAAGAAACCGATGCCCAGAATCACGCCGATCCCGCCCATGGTATCAAACATTGCAGGCAGCACCGCGAACACCAAGTCACCAGAGCTCATCAACTGGCCTGCGTCGTTAAAAATTTGCACACCGTTGTTTTTAGCAACAAACATCGCAGGAAGAATCAGTAAGCCCGCCGCAAACGCCACGCCGGTATCAATTGCCGCGACTTGGCCAGCGGTTTTGGGAATATTGACCTCTTTTTGCAGGTAAGAGCCGTACACCATCATCGAGCCCACACCCAACGAGAGGGAGAAGAAGGCTTGTCCCATCGCATCAACCATCAAGCTTGGCGTGATATGGGAAATGTCTGGGATCAGATACATTTTTAGGCCTTCCATCGCTCCATCTTGAGTAAAAATGTACGCGATCATCACCGCGAAAAGGACGAACAGCATAGGCATTAAGCGAGTTGACCACTTTTCGATGCCATCGGCGACGCCTTTTTGCACCACAAGAATGGTTAACAGCGAGAATAGAACGGCTAAGACGACGTTACGCGCACCACCGAAGTTGACCAGCCAGTCGGCTGCGCTTTGTAAACCGACCACTTCCAATGCAGGCGCTGCGGCAAAACCCATCAACCAACCTGCCAAAATTGAGTAAAAACTGAGGATCATGGAAGCGGCGATCATGGCGATCAAACCAAACAAGCCTGCGGCTGCGCGATTTTTCGTCCAAATCGTCCGCAGTGAAGCAATCGGGTTTGATTGACCATGACGACCAATCGTCAATTCAGCCACCAGCATAGGAAATGCCAGTAGGAAAACCATCGCCAAATAGATCACTAAAAATGCTGCGCCGCCGTTGCTCGCCGCTTTGGTTGGGAACCCCCAAACATTACCCAGACCGACAGCTGAACCTGCCGCCGCCATAATAAAGCCAAGTCTCGATGAGAAATGGCCTCGATTGTTACTTGCCATAATTGTTACCGCTGTTGTGTTTGCTTTTTATCTTGTTTCGGCGTCAAACGTTGAGGTGTAATAATTTTTGTACACTCATCGAAAATATCGGCCACGTGATGAATGTGGCAAGTAAATCAGTTTGAGCATAAAATTGGAAGCCCGGCTGACATAATTTCCTACCACAACTGTAATAATCATCATTAATCGCTGATTATTTACCCACAATGCAACATTTACGACCTGCTGTTAACAATTTTCAAACATATTCATTCTGTTTGCGTGACACTGGTATCATTTGCTAGCTATTCCTAATTGGTGCGTTTGCGCTTACTATCGAAAACGAGAAAAAATGTTTAGAGATCATGATGGATAAGTTCTACCACTTTCTTACTCTGGCTAGCATCGGTTTATACTGGGTACTGGTTGCCGGGGTCACTTTGCGAGTTGTGTTGAAGCGACGAGCTGTGAGCGTCTCGCTGGCATGGCTGATGATAATCTACATCTTGCCTGTGTTGGGCATTGCCTGCTATTTCCTGTTTGGTGAGTTGAACTTAGGTCGTAAACGCGCCGAGCGAGCCAAAGAGATGTTTACTCCCTACGCCAAATGGTTCGCGCAGTTGAACGATTGCCAAGCGCACACACCAGAGGCGATGGGGCACCATATCTATCGGATAGATGAGTTGTGCAACAATCGACTTGGTTTACCCGCTTTAGGTGGAAACTCGCTTTCGCTGCAACGATCACCAGACGAGATCCTGCATTCTATTATTCGTGATATCGAAGCGGCACAAAACAGTATTCGTATGGTGTTTTACATCTGGCATCCCGGAGGTCTCGCGGATTCGGTCGCCTCTGCACTGATTCAAGCAGCCAAAAGAGGAGTGGATGTGAAACTGCTGCTCGATTCCGCAGGCAGCCCGCGCTTTTTCCGTAGCCCTTGGTACTCGATGATGAAAACCGCTGGTATTAACGTGGTTCAGGCATTGGAAGTGAGCCCTTGGCGGATATTCCTACGCCGACTCGATTTGCGCCAACATCGCAAGATCATCGTTATAGATGATGAGATTGCTTACACTGGTTCAATGAATCTGGTTGACCCTGCATTTTTCAAACAGAGCAGCGGTGTCGGACAGTGGATCGACATCATGGTGCGAATCACCGGACCAACGGTGAATGTGCTCTCAGCCATACATTGCTGGGACTGGGAGGTGGAAACTGGCTCTCGTTTTTTGCCTAGATTGCCTGAATGCCCGTTGGATGCAGAACTGCACAAGCACCCCATTCAAGTGGTTCCCTCTGGCCCGGGAATGCCTGAGTATCTTATCTATCAAGCGCTGACGCTGGCGATCAACCAAGCTAACCACTCAGTGACGATCACAACCCCTTATTTTGTACCGAGTGCCGATTTGCTCGAAACACTGAAAATGACCGCGCAAAGAGGGATTCGGGTTGAATTGATCATTCCGCACAAGAACGATTCAATGATGGTGCAATGGGCCTCGCGCGGTTTTTATACCGAGTTGATGGAAGCGGGTGTGAAAATCTATGAATTTTACGGCGGCTTACTACACACTAAATCGGTCGTCATCGATGAGCAATTCTGTCTGGTCGGTACGGTCAACCTTGATATGCGTAGTTTGTGGCTGAACTTCGAAGTCACTCTCGCGATTGAAGATCTGCAATTTACCCTGGAGATGCACCAGCTTCAGCAAGAATATAAAGCGCAGTCACACAAATTGCGACTACAGCAATGGAATGAACGCAGCCTCTATTCTCGCTTCCTTGAAAGGCTGTTCTATCTGTTTAATCCTTTGTTGTGAACGTTAGGCCAAACGCTTTTAAGAAATGCTTTTTTGTTTGGCTTGTCCCCTTGCCAATCCCCTGCTGTCCATGTTTTAAATAGAGGATTCTTATTTGGGACAAGGAAACTGATATGTCGGAAGGCAAACAAACAAAATTCGTAACAGCGGGACGCAATAAAAAATGGACCAACGGAGTGGTCAACCCTCCAGTACAACGCGCTTCGACGGTCGTTTTTGAGAGTGTGGCGGAAAAGCATCATGCGATGGTCAATCGCGCCAACAAAACCTTGTTCTACGGACGTCGCGGTACGACAACGCACTTTGCCTTTCAAGAAGCGATGGTGGAAATTGAAGGTGGCGCGGGTTGTGCGCTTTACCCCTGCGGCACCGCAGCCATCAGTAACGCGATTCTTTCGTTCGTCGAGTCCGGCGACCATCTGTTGATGGTGGATACCTGCTATGAACCCACCCGCGACTTCTGTAACAAAATCCTTAAAAAATTCGGCGTTGAGACCACTTATTACGATCCGATGATCGGTGAAGAGATCCGTTCACTGATCAAACCGAACACCAAAGTGCTGTTTACCGAATCTCCGGGTTCTATCACCATGGAAGTACAGGACATTCCGACACTCGCGCGCATCGCTCACGAACACGGCATCATTGTCATGCTGGATAACACTTGGGCGGCAGGCGTGAATTTCTCGCCCTTTGAACATGGTGT
Source organism: Vibrio cidicii (assembly GCF_009763805.1). Taxonomy (NCBI): domain Bacteria; kingdom Pseudomonadati; phylum Pseudomonadota; class Gammaproteobacteria; order Vibrionales; family Vibrionaceae; genus Vibrio; species Vibrio cidicii. Next base: position 1,587,368 of record NZ_CP046804.1, read on the forward strand.
CGATATTTCCATTCAAGCAGCAACTAAGTACATCGTTGGTCATTCTGATGTGATGTTAGGCACCGCGGTTGCCAGCGAGCAATACTGGGATCAACTGCGCGAGCAAAGCTACTTAATGGGCCAGTGCGTTTCGCCAGATGATGCTTACCTTGGCTTACGCGGGATTCGCACTTTGGATGTGCGTCTGCGCCAGCATGCGGAAAACAGCTTAAAAGTGGCCGAATGGCTAACAACGCGCCCAGAAGTCGACCATGTTCGCCACCCTGCTCTACCGAGCTGTCCGGGGCACGAATTTTTCAAGCGCGATTTCACTGGTGGTAACGGACTGTTTTCATTCGTGCTAAAAAGCAGTTGTCCAAAAGCGACCACCGCACTGTTAGATGGAATGCAACACTTTAGCATGGGCTACTCTTGGGGCGGGTTTGAAAGCTTGATCTTAGCCAATGAACCCAAGAGCTTTAACAGTCTACGCACCATCGCCAATCCCAATTTTACAGGCACGCTTATTCGCCTACATATTGGTCTGGAAGATATCAACGACCTGATTGCCGATCTACAAGCAGGGCTTGAACGCTACAACGCTGTGCTGTTAGAAAAAGAAGTTTCACTCAGTCAGTAGTCTAAAGGTAACTCGCCCTCCATTGTGGAGGGCGAGTTGTGTTAAAGGGTTTGTCTTACTCATACCGGAGTTAGTGTTGCGCTTTACAAGGACAGCCAACCACGTGATCATCGACCATGCCAACCGCCTGCATGAAGGCGTAACAAATCGTCTCTCCAACAAACTTAAAGCCACGTTTTTTCAAAAACTTGCTCATCGCTTTTGATTGTTCTGTGGAGGCAGGTACTTGCTGCATCGACGTCCACGGATTCACCACAGGTTTATGCTCGACAAACTGCCACAACGCGTTACTGAGTGAGCCAAACTCTTGTTGCAGCGCAATCGCCGCTTTTGCATTACTGAATACCGAAGCAATTTTTCCTTTGTGTCTCACCACATCAAACTGTTCAATAATTTCAGCGACACGCTCCTCGCCATACGTAGAGAGAAGCGATAAATCATAATCCTCAAATGCTTGACGATAACCTTCGCGCTTTTTCAGCACCGTAATCCAGCTCAACCCAGCTTGAGCCCCTTCTAAGGTAATAAATTCAAATAATTTTTTGTCATCATAGACAGGCTTACCCCATTCAGCGTCATGATATTCACGCTCCAAGGGGTGGTTCATCGCCCATGCACAGGTATTCTGTTCCGTCATTCAATCATCCCTAAACAATGCGCTTTACGGTGACGATAACCTCCCCCAACAAAGCGCATCAAATCAATACTCTCCCATGCCTTATTTCGGCACGGCCACTTTATGGAACAGACGATACAACACAGGTACGACAATCAATGTCAGTACCGTCGCAAATCCAAGACCAAACATAATGGTCACTGCCATCGGTTTGAAGAAAATATCAGGCAGTAACGGCACCATGCCTAAAATGGTGGTTATTGCCGCCATACACACCGGACGCACACGACTGAGCGAGGCATCAACCACCGCAATATAAGGGTCTTTACCCGATTTCATTTCTATTTCGATCTGATCCAGTAGCACAATACCATTTTTCAGCAACATACCCGAGAGGCTTAAGAAACCAAGTAGCGCCATAAAGCCAAATGGGGTGTTGAGTGCGAGTAAACCCGTCGTCACACCAATCACTGCCAGTGGTACCGTTAACCAGACGATAAGAGGTTTCCTTAACTGAATTGAACAGGAACACAGTGATAAGGAACATAAATAGGTACCCCATCGGCATGGTCTGAAACAGCGAGGCTTGCGCATCTCTTGATGACTCATATTCGCCGCCCCACTCTAACGAATAGCCAGGGGGCATCGGAATCGCTTCAATTGCTGGCATCAGTCGGGTTTGCAGCGTCGCAGCGGTCTCTTCACCTAAAATGTCTGGGTCGGCCATCACAGTGAGAATGCGCTTGCGGTTTTTCCGCACTATGATCGGATCTTCCCACTTGAGTTCATACCCCAAAGTGACCTGCTGCAAGGGAATGTACTCACCCAAAGCCGGGCTCCAGATCTTCATCCCCTCGATATTGCGAATGTCAACACGCTCAGCTTCGGGCAAACGCGCCACAATCGGCATCAAGGTTGTCCCATCACGATAGACCCCGATCGCTTTTCCCGAGAATGACATCGCGAGGAATTCATCCACATCCGATTTAGTGATGCCATAGCGGCGTGCTTGGCTTTCATTAAATTGCGGCTCAAGTACTTTAGTCCGTTCTCGCCAATTGTGACGGACATTTGTCGCGCCTGGATCTGCATACATCACATCCATCACCTGTGATGCGATGGAGCGCAGTACGGTCGGATCCGATCCCACAATACGCGTCTCGATTTTCGCGCCACCACCGGGGCCTAATTCAATCTGTTTTAACTTGTAGTTAATTTCCGGGAAGTGATTGCCGATATATTGGCGAAACTTCGCCATCAGCGGTGCCAGTGCTTCATAGTTCGTCACGCGGGTGGTGATTTCGCCATAGGCTGCGTAGCTTTTCTGCGGTGCGTAAGTGAGCATAAAACGCTGTAAACCTTTGCCTGCCGTTGTCGTAACGTGCTCCACACCATCTTGTTCAGCCAGCCAGTTTTGCAACACTTTGAGCTTGGTGTTGGTTGCGCGAATATCAGTGCCTTCAGGCAACCAGATGTCTGCTTGGAATATCGGTGTGGTAGACGATGGGAAAAACGCCTGTTTAACTAAAGTAAAGCCATACAAGCTGACGAACAAGCCGACTAATAGTACCCCCATTGTCAGCCACGCGCGCCGCATACAGAACTCGAGAAAGTTTTTATATATAACAAAAATCATCCCTTGATACGGGTCAACCTCATCCGCTTTTTGTTCCAGTGTAAAGCTTGAATTAAGTTGGAATCAGACAAAAAAAGAGCAAGCTCAAAGCTTGCTCTCAGTTTTTCTTTTGATTTGAGTGGCACTTGGCTCGATTAAAGCTTGCTAAACTCGCGGTTTACTTTGAATGTATCCGACGTCACATACGCTTCCATATCACGAACCTTACCTTCAATTTGACTAAAATCTTTTTCTAACACAGACAGTAGCTCTTCCGCACTTTGCCCTGCCTGCCAAGGCTTTGCTTTAAGCTTATGCTCCTGTTTTGCCTTAAGATTTTCTTCATATCTCATCGGCTGCTTTTCCAACATCAACGTCATCGCGACATAGGCCAAAATCACCAGAAAGCTGCCGCCGAGCAGCGCCGCTGAAATAACTAAGATACGAATCAGCCACACTTCCGCACCGAAAAAATTGGCAATACCCGCACACACGCCAGAAAGTTTGCCATTCACCGGGTCACGGTACAGTTCTCTATCACTCATATCTGCGCCTCCAATCGGGTGTTTCTGCATCGAGAATGCGTTCCAGAGTCTCGAGTCGGTTTTGTAACGATTCCGCTCGCTCCGATAGAGACTCTAGCCTTTGCAGATCGACATTCGATAGCCCGCTGCTGGCTTTGCGCTTACTACGGTAATGAAGGAACAGCCAAAGTGGTGCGACAAAAATCAGAAAGACAATTAATGGTCCAGCGATCACAAATGTCGTCATAGTGGCTCCTTGGATTATTTTTCTTGTGAGTTAACTTGTTCTTTTAGCTTTGCCAGCTCTTGTTCAATTTCGTCTTGCGCCTGAAGTTCGGCAAACTCTTGTTCAAGTGATTTGGACGCGCCGCTGTTAGCGTAGAGATCCGCTTCCGCTTCAAGCTCATCGACTTTACGCGCGTACTGTTCAAACTTTGCCATCGCTTCATGGGTGCGGCCAGAAACTGAGATGACGTTGTACATCGCGACGATTTGACGCGGCTTGATTGCGAATGGTCAACGCTTGCTGCTTGGCTCGTGTTTCGGCAATTTTGGTTTCCAGTTTGCCGATCTCACCTGTCAACTTTTCGATGGTTTCTTCAACTAAGGTTTGCTCAGTATGCAGCCCTTTAATGATATCTTGCAATTTTTGTCTTTCAATTAGCGCGGCACGCGCCAGATCTTCACGCTGTTTACTCAACGCTAAGGTCGCTTTTTGTTGCCAATCGGCGATCTGTGCTTCCATCGCTTCAACTTTACGCGCCAGCTCTTTTTTATCTGCCAACGCTTTCGCCGAGTTGGTGCGCACCTCAACGAGTGTGTCTTCCATTTCCTGGATAATGAGACGAATCATTTTTTCCGGGTCTTCAGCCTTGTCGAGCAATGCGCTGATGTTGGAATTGATAATGTCTGCAAAGCGAGAAAAAATGCCCATAATGAAACTCCTCTGTGACTCTCTGGACTCGTGCGCTGCGTTAGGGTGCACGACATAAAATACTTGGTTGCTAAAGATATAACAATAAGTGTGCCAACTTAAAATTTCTTTTTTTTCATGTAGATAGCAATTTCATTGTCTGAACGCCACACTATGCTATGATGATTATCACCAATTTTTGGCAAATTTTACCACCTCGCCTCTGCTGACCATGAGAAGGATGTTATGAAGCAAAACCTTATCGGTGAATCGCCGGCTTTTCTTGCTGTGCTAGACAAAGTATCGCAATTGGCGCCTATTGAACGCCCGGTTTTGATCATTGGCGAACGTGGTACGGGAAAAGAGTTGATCGCCCAGCGGCTTCACTATCTCTCAAAACGTTGGGATAAGCCATTGTTGTCGCTCAATTGCGCAACACTCAGTGAAGGCTTGATTGATTCCGAACTGTTTGGTCACGAATCTGGCTCGTTTACGGGGTCAAAAGGAAAGCACAAAGGTCGCTTCGAACGGGCTGAAGGTGGGACTTTATTTCTCGATGAACTGGCGACAGCACCACTTATGGTTCAGGAAAAGTTGCTGCGGGTGATTGAATACGGAGAATACGAGCGAGTTGGTGGCCAACAATCACTGACTGCCGATGTGCGGCTGGTTTGCGCGACTAACGCTGATCTACCACAAATGGCAGAAAGCGGGGTTTTTCGCGCCGACTTGTTAGACAGGCTGGCATTTGACGTCATTATGTTGCCGCCACTTCGAGAGCGTCGCGAAGATATCTTATTGTTGGCCGAACACTATGCGATCAAGATGTGTCGCGAGCTAAAACTCGATTACTTCGTCGGTTTTACGCAAAACGCCCAAAACCAGTTGAACGAATACCCATGGCCAGGCAATGTGCGTGAATTAAAAAACGTGGTCGAACGAGCTATCTACCGCCACGGGCTCGATCCTGAGCCTATCGATGAACTCAGTTTTAACCCGTTTACTACCAATTGGGAACAAAAAAACACCGTAGCAAGTCCGGTCGCTTCACCCGCTAAACCGCAAGCGAGCAACCTTACAGAAACGGCAGAGCATCCCATCACCCAGTTTAAGTTCCCATTGGATTATAAGCAGTGGCAAGAGAACCAAGATATTTTGCTGCTCACTCAAGTATTAGAAGAAAGTAAATACAATCAACGCCAAGCCGCTGACTTGCTCGGTTTGAGTTATCATCAGTTTCGCGGCATGGTGAGGAAATACGCATTAGTGGGACAAAGCTAACCCTTTGAAGGGCGGAAAAAATGTCGCAACAGTATTACACTGAGACCACGCAGCCCCATTTATTCGGCATAATTCGCTGCTCTTTTTTCACCGAAAGAGCAGCGATAACGTCTTGCTGAAAAACGAATTTGTGTTTGGAGCCCAGTGATAAAAATGGTAGATTAGTGCGCTATTTTGGCGCTGATTCTCAGCTCATCCATACGAAACGTTTCATTTTATGAAAACATTGATACAGCTTGCATTCGGATTGATTGGCATCGGCCTACTTACGGGATGTGGTAATGAAGTTGACCACACGGAAATCCGTAAGAGCGGTTTTGTATTCTGCGGCCAGAGTAATCTGAAAACTTTTAACCCGCAGCTCATTGATAGCGGCATTACCGCTGATGCATTGAGTCCGCAAATTTACGATACCCTGCTCACGTTAGATCCCACCACTCATCAACCGATCGCGAGTATTGCCCAAGATTGGCAGGTGAATAAATCGGGCACCGAATACATTTTAAATCTGCGAACTGATGTCGCGTTTCAAAACACAGCTTGGTTTACCCCAACTCGCAACCTTAACGCGCAAGATGTAGTGTTCAGTTTTCGTCGTATTATTGACCCAACACACCCTTACCATCTGGTCGGCGGTGGCAGTTATCCTTGGTTTACGGGAATCGATCTGGCGAACTTATTAACCGATGTGGTTGCCCTTTCCAATCATCAGGTAAAATTCATTCTCAGTCGTCCTAACTTTGCTTTTTTATCGAATCTCGCCACCAGCCACGCGGTGATCCTTTCCGCCGAATATGGCCATCAGTTGGCACAACAAGACAGCAAAGAGCGAATGGATCTCTATCCTGTGGGTAGTGGCCCTTTTGCACTCGATGAGTTTCAAATCAACGATCTGGTTCGTTTGCGCCGCCATGAGCACTACTGGCGAGGCCCCGTCAAGATGGAACAAGTCGTATTCGATATTTCTCAGCGTGGAACGGGAACGTTGGCTAAATTGCTACGTAACGAATGCGATGTGCTTAGTTCGCCGATCTCAAGCCAGATCCCCGTCATTGAAAAGCATCCCAACATGGTTCTAACGGCAACACCAGCGATGAACGTCGCATTTATTGCCATTAATACCAGCCACTTAGCCCTGCAAGATGTCCGCGTTAGACAGGCGCTCAACTTAGCCATAAATCGACAAAACATCCTCGATTCGGTCTACTATGGTACGGGGACACTCGCTTACACCTTGCTACCACCAAGTTCTTGGGCTTACCAAAAAGACAGCGTCAAAATCCGTTTTGACCGTAACTACGCCTTAGCACTGCTGCGTGAGGCTGGCTATGAGAGCGGATTAACTCTATCTATGTGGGTCCCATCTGAGCCAAGTGCTTACAATCCGAGCCCACGCAAAACCGCAGAACTGATTCAAGCTAATCTGGCCGATATTGGGATTCAACTCAATCTGCTTTATGAAGAGCGTTTCGAGCGAGTATTACCCGACGAAACACTCGCCGACCTGATTCTCACTGGCTGGGTCGCTGACACAGGTGATCCGGATAACTTTCTGCGCCCACTGCTGTCGTGTAATTCAGAGCTTGCTGGCATTAACGTGGCGATGTGGTGCAACAGTGATTTCGATTTTCTGCTCGATCTGGCGCTTGAAACCGAAAAAAATCGTTATCGTTTAAACTTATATCGCCAAGCACAGAACATCCTCAATGAAGAGTTTCCTGTCATTCCATTGGCACACGGCGTGCAATTTCGCGCCCATGACAAATCTCTGGTTGGTTTTAAATCCAGCCCGTTTAACTCACAACCTTTCGACAGTGTGGAGAGAACCTATTAATGTTTTGGTACACGGTTCGACGACTGAATCTGTTTGTCATTACGCTGACGATTCTGACCATCGCTGGCTTTTCCATTCTGCGCCTAGAGCCTGATTCCGTCTGGGCAAGAGCGGATTTTTGGCAAGGTTGGCAGCTTTATCTCAGCGAACTCACTCAGCTTAATTTTGGCGTGAGCAAGAATGGCAACCAAATCTTTGATGAGCTGGCAGTGGTGTTTCCCGCGACACTGGAGTTGTGTATTCTAGCCTTTCTACTAGCGCTATTTATCGGTATTCCGTTTGGCACGATTGCGGGTATGAAGCAAGGAAAATGGGTCGACACCACCATCTCATTCATCTCCATGTCAGGATACTCTGCGCCGCTTTTCTGGGTCGCACTGCTAATGTTGATGGTTTTTTCGTTGCACTTTGAACTCTTCCCCGTGTCGGGGCGCTATGACTTGCTCTACGAAATTCCACATGTCACCGGTTTCGCTATTGTTGATGCGTTTTTGGCTCAAGGACCTTACAAAGCGCATGCACTGCAAAGTGTGCTTGAGCATTTAGTGCTTCCTTGCTTGGTACTGGCACTCGCGCCAACCACACAGGTGATTGGCCTGATGCGTGCTTCTGTGGCCGATGTCATGAGCCAGAATTACATTCGTGCGGCGCGAATCAAGGGTTTGACCACCAGACAGATTGTCACCCAACACGTAATGCGCAATGCCATACCGCCAATTATCCCCAAAGTGGGCGTACAGCTTTCCAGTATGCTCACGCTGGTTATCATTACCGAGTCGATTTTTAACTGGCCTGGAGTAGGAAGATGGCTGCTTGATGCCCTCTCCAACCGAGATTATGTCTCCATTCAGGCAGGCGTTATGGTAGTGGCGACGCTGGTTCTGACGGCGAACATTCTGTCAGACTTGCTTGGCGCGATGATAAACCCTCTGGTAAGGAAGGAATGGTATGCTAACCGATAGCGTCTACCAGGAAGAGCATATTCCAACGCAATTCGAGCGTTTCTGGCGTAGTTTCCGCAGTAATAATCTTGCGATGTTTGGTTTATGGTGTTTGGCGCTGATCATGCTCGTCACGCTGTTTGCGCCGCTGCTCGCGCCTTACGATCCACAAGCGCAAACCAGCCAGCTTTTGCATCCGCCGTCATGGAAACCCGGCAGGCACAGTGGATTATTTTCTCGGCACCGATGACCTTGGCCGCGATATTTTGTCGCGTTTGATCATGGGCACTCAACCGACCTTCGGCGCTGCCGTCATCGTCACTGCTATCGCCGCTTTGATTGGCTGCGCCATCGGCATTTTGGCTGGCATGACCAAAGGCCTATTGTCGAGTACCTTAAACCATTTGCTCGACACCATTATGTCCATCCCTTCGCTCCTTTTGGCGATCATCTTTGTGGCGTTTTTCGGCGTTGGCGAGATGACGGTATTGCTCGCAGTGTGTTTAGCACTTATCCCACGTTTTATTCGCTCGGTTTATATTGCAGTGCACACGGAAGTAGAGAAAGACTACATTCTGGCCGCGCGACTGGATGGAGCAAATGACTTCTACTTGCTGTGGAACTCAATTTTGCCGAATGTGTTGACGGTTGTCGCTGCCGAGTTGACTTTGGCGCTCTCGGTGGCAATTCTCGATATCACTGCACTCGGCTTCCTGGGCCTTGGCGCACAAGCGCCTAGCACCGAATGGGGCGCAATCATAGGTGATTCGGTTGAACTGATTTATTTAGCACCTTGGACGGTCACCCTGCCGGGTTTATCGATCATGTTTACCGTGGTGGTAATCAACTTAGTCGGCGAAGGTGTGCGCCGCGCGCTCAATGCGGGGATTGAATAATGCCGCTGTTAGACATTCGTCATTTGACGATAGAAATCGAAACGCCACAAGGCTTGGTCAAAGCGGTTGACCGAATGAGTTTAACCTTAAATGAAGGGGAAATTCGTGGCTTAGTGGGCGAATCAGGCTCGGGTAAAAGCTTAGTCGCGAAAGCGATTGTCGGGGTTTGCAAAGACAACTGGAAAATAACCGCAGACCGTATGCGACTCGGCAACATCGACTTGCTCCAGCTCACACCGAGCGAGCGGCGGCGTGTTATTGCTCGCGATATCGCGATGATCTTTCAAGAACCTTCGACCTGTTTGGATCCTTCCGAAGAGGTTGGCCATCAGCTGATTGAATCGATTCCATCGCGCACTTTCGATGGAAAATGGTGGGAGCGCTTTAAATGGCGTAAAAAACGCGCGATAGCCTTGCTGCACAAAGTAGGGATCAAAGATCACGAGCGCTTGATGAAAAGCTACCCCTATGAACTCACCGATGGGGAATGTCAGAAAGTGATGATAGCGATGGCCATCGCCACCGCGCCAAAACTGCTTATCGCTGACGAGCCGACTAATGACTTAGATCCGATCACACAAAATCAGATCTTGCGTCTGCTCAGCCGCATGAATCAGCTTAACAACACCACTATTTTATTGATCGGCCACGATTTAACCAATATTACTCAGTGGGCTAGCCGCATCACTGTGATGTATTGTGGCCAATCGGTCGAATCGGCAGATACCGATAAAATATTGGAAGGACCTAAGCATCCATACACAGACGCACTGCTTAAGGCTATGCCCGATTTTAACCATTGGATCCCGCACAAGCAGAAATTGCAATCCTTGCCCGGATCGATTCCACCTTTGCAACATTTGCCTATAGGCTGTCGACTGGGCCCTCGTTGTCCATACGCACAGCGCCAATGTGTGGAAATCCCTTACGCAAGACGAATTAAAAATCACAAGTTCAGTTGTCATTTCCCTCTTAATACGGAGAAAGATTCATGAGTGCTCTGCTGGAAGTGGACAATCTGTGCAAAGATTTTGTCACTCGTTCAGGCTTGTTTAGACGCAAAGTTCAACATGCGGTCAAACCAGTGAGTTTTACCCTAGAAGCAGGGCAAACCATCGGTTTTATCGGTCAAAACGGCTCAGGAAAATCGACTCTGGCTCGCATGCTGGCAGGCATGGTTGAACCCACGTCAGGCGAGATCCGCGTCAATGGTGAAAGGCTGGAACATAAAGATTACGCCACGCGCTGTAAGCTTATCCGGATGATATTCCAAGACCCTAACACCTCACTCAACCCGCGCATTCAGATTGGGCGAATTTTGGAAGGGCCGCTGAAGCGAAATACCAACATGCCACCAGAAGCGCGTCTCAAACGTGTCAAAGACACTTTACTGCGTGTTGGCTTGCTACCTGAACACGCCTACTTTTACCCGCAGATGCTGGCTACCGGGCAAAAGCAGCGTGTTTGTTTGGCCAGAGCGCTTATTCTGCAACCCTCAATTATTGTCGCCGATGAAGCCCTCAACGGTTTGGATATGGCCATGCGTTCACAGATCATCAACCTGTTTCTTGAGCTTCAAGAGGAAATGGGCGTGTCGTTTGTCTATGTGTCGCAACACATCGGTATCATCAAACACATTACGGACAAAGTGATGGTGATGCATGATGGCGATGTGGTCGAGTCTGGTGAGACACAACTGGTCCTTGGCGATCCTCAACACCCGATCACACAACGCTTGGTTGAAAACCATTTCTACAAAGCGCCCGTTCATTATTGATCTCGGCAGAAATAACATTGGGCGATTGAGAAGATCACGCATTGGAGTCACGAATGAATCTCAAGATGAAGTCGCTGTGGACAGGATTTCTTATGCTGCTTTTCTCTCCCGCCCTGCACTCTGCCTCAAATATCGAAACTTGGCTTGACCCCGCGTTTATCGAAAATGCCTTTATTCAAGTGGCGTTGCGTGACGAATACAGCCCGGGCGAAAAGCCCATTCGCAAGTGGCAAGAGCCCATCTCTATTTTTGTTGAGCATCAGGTTGGTGATCAAGCGCTGCACAATCAACTGCTGCAAATGCACATCACCCATTTAGCACAACTCACAGGATTGACGATTGAAGTCACCAGTAGCCGACAAAAAGCCAACGTGGTCTGGGTGTTCACTCAAGAAGCAAACTATCAACAAGTGGTGAGTCAATGGATAGGCAAAGCCTCTGACGAAGAGCTCGCCAGCGCCATTTGTAAAGCAGGCTTCAAGCAAAAAAATGGCACAATCTATTCTGGATCTGTGGTGATCCCGGTCGACAAGGCGCGAGAATACGGCAAACTGGTTGCCTGCGTGGTGGAAGAGATTACCCAAGTGCTTGGCTTACCGAATGATTCTGATGAGGCCTATCCTTCGATATTTAATGACCACTCACCGGAAGAGCTGCTGTCACCGCTGGATGTAGTATTGATTGCCCTGCTCTATCATCCAGAAATTAAAGCAGGCATGTCAGAAAGCGAAGTCAAGCCCGTCATTGAGCGGGTTTTACGCCAGTTCGAGCAAGATGGCACCTTGAAGAACGCGGTTAAAACGGCCAAGAGTGCGGAACTTTTTGCGCTAGTAGGTTACTGATTGGGCGACAAATATTACTTGAAATAAAAACGGCGCTCACCTGCGCCGTTTCTATACTTGTCACTTTTCTGTCAGCCAACTTATTTGCGAGCGGCCTGCTTTTTCAGCTCAAAATCGAACTCGTCAGGGAACAGAATCACCCCTTCTTCGTTGATACTTGGAAAAACTGCGACCGACAGTTGGTCTTCTTCTAAACCTTGCGTCCAGCGGCTATGCCATTTATTGAGCGAAATAGACTCCGCCTGACACTCTTGCCAATCGCCCGTCGCCCACTCTTCGGCAAATTCTTTGTTTGGCCAGACTGGCACGCACTCGTCTTCGTCACTATTGAGCATTACACAACCATGCTCATCGGTGAGGATCCACACTTGGCGCTGGGCAACAATCTCTTTAATGCAGTAACGTAGACGCTGCTCTTGGTCGTAGCTGTTGATGGTTCGGATTTGATCTTGAGATAAAGGGGTCGTCATGGCGAATCTCCGCTCGTGCCGTTATGGGCCAAAATTGACCAGTAAAAACGCCCACCTGCGGTCGCAAATGGGCGTTTCCATTATGGGGTAATCCCCATGGTTCTACCAGCGCGAGTGCAAACACTCGGCGCTCATCTGCCGCTTAAGCCAGCTCAACTTGCAGCCAAGGCCAGCCTTGCTTTTTACGGCTTAGGGTGTTTTCCATCATCAGCAAACCGTCTTTTTCGTGTTTTGCCAATTTCTCAGCCCATTCACCTTTGTAAATCAGACGTGTCTGCGCAGTTGTGATGTCGGTGAGCATCACGGCAGCAAACGCCAGCGCTTGCTCGTCACAACGACGTTGCAGATCCGCTTCAAGCGCATCAATCATGCCATCAACCTGCTCAAGCGTCGCCAATTCAACCTGACCAACCACCACATCACGGCCATTAAATGGGTAAGCTTTAAGATCTTTTTCCACCAACTGCGCCGCAGACAAGCCTTCAATGTCTGTTTTAGCAATCAGTAGATCTTTGATGAACTTATCAAGATCCGCCACGCCAGCCAATTCTGCCAACTCCATCACTGCCGCTTTGTCTTTTTCCGTGCAAGTTGGAGATGCAAAACCAACGGTATCGGAAAGAATGGCAGACATCATCAATGTCGCCAGCTCACGTGTAATTGGCGCATTTTCCATTTTGAACAGGTTGAACAAAATGGTACAGGTACAGCCCACAGGCCAGATCCATGCTTCAAGTGGATTGACAGTCATCACGTCACCTAAACGGTGGTGGTCAACAATACCCAAGATTTCTGCTTCGTTGATGTCATCTGGCGCTTGAGCCAAGTCCGTGTAGTCAACCAGCCACACTTTCTCGCCTGCGACACTGGTGCGCAGTTTCTGGCTGGTCAACGCCAGCGGTTTCAAGAATGTGTTGAGTTTCGCGGTTGATTTCGCCTTGGCGAATCGCTTTCGCTTCAAGGCCGCGAGCTTTCAAAAGCTCAGTTGCCACCAAAGCGCCACAAATGCTGTCACTGTCCGGGTTTTTATGACCTACAACTAGAATCATTGTCTTTCCTATCTCAATATTGTTATTCCCGCCACGCTGCCGCTCAGCGGATATACTCACAAAGCCGCATACTTTACCTGATTTTTTTAGAATGTCATTGGCCGAAAACAAGAAAAGCTCTGTTTCAAACAAAGGGCATGAAATCATTTGAGAATAATTGTCATTTACATATAATGAGAATAATTCCTATTTGTATGTTGTGAGGTGCCTATGGAGATGACGAAATCTGTACAACAATGGACAAATCCATTTTATCTCTCACAGTTTCACTTTGCGTACAAACGTCTGGTGTTACCTGTATTCCTAGTCGCTTTACTGGTGACGCCAAACACTCAAGCCCTGACTGTTACCGCCTTGTCTGACTCATTTTGGGCTGTCTCTTGTTATGTCGCGCTCACCTTAGTGATTTATCATTACTTGGCGCGTGTGTTGAAAAAAGATAACGCCCTAACCCGTTTGTACCATTATTCTCGGAACTATCAGGTATTGTTTGCCGCCCTGTTAGGCGCGCTACCCGGCTGTGGCGGTGCGATTGTCGTCACCACTCAGTTTGTCAGCGGGCGAATTGGCTTTGGCGCTATTGTTGCCGTATTGACCGCCACTATGGGCGATGCGGCGTTTCTTTTGCTGGCCAGCGAGCCCATCACTGGGTTGGGTGTGGTTGCTCTTGGGGTGGTAGTAGGTACGCTTTCGGGCCTGACGGTGAACTACTTTCATGCCGATGCTTTTCTGCGTCCAAACCAGCCTGAAAAAGCGGTGTGTGATATCTCGTGCCAAAAAACGTCTGAAGGTCTTACTCTGGTGCAGCAGCATGCGATTAATCTGCAAGGCACGTTCTGGCAATGGATGATCGTACCAGGTGCTGTTGTTGCCCTGCTTGGCTCATTTCAAGTCGATATCAATCAGTGGTTGGGCCTTGGTGAAGAGCGCATTGAATGGCTGGGGGCTCTGTTAGCCATAGTTTGTATGTTGCTTTGGGCGCTCACCAAAGAGCTACAGGATTACCAGTCGACGGTGGCTGAAGATGACAAAAAGGCAAGCTCACACCCAATGCAAAAAGCAGCGCAAGACACCAATTTCGTCAGCGCTTGGGTGATCATGGCTTTTCTCGCCTTTGAGCTGTTCAACCATTTTTCCGGCATCAATCTCACCGAATCGCTGGCAGGTTGGGGACTATGGATGCCGCTGGTTGGCTTAGCGGTTGGTATGCTGCCCGGATGCGGCCCGCAGATTTTAGTCACGGGCTTATACCTCTCTGGGGCGGTTCCTTTGTCTGCACAATTGGCAAATGCCATCTCTAATGACGGTGATGCGCTCTTCCCTGCGATAGCGATGGCGCCCAAAGCGGCCTTGATTGCGACGATTTACTCGTCTATCCCAGCGTTTTTGGTCGGCTATGGCTATTTGCTCTTATTTGAGTAACCCACTTTATCGGCCGTACCCCCCCTTTTCGCAAGGAGGGCTATCCGCTATTTTCCGCGCGTGAAAATCGCTTTGGCGTTTAGCCCTTTGCCCAGCGACAAAATAAACATCTGACAGGGTTCTTCACTTAACCGCTCTTGTGTCCAATAGTCATACCAATACACGGGAGTGTCGGCGATCAAGGTGATGGTTTTTTCCTCTTGCCCATGATAATTGAACAAGCAGTGCAGATCGTTGTGCTCTGTGAGTTTCAAAAAAGCGTGATTGAGACTAAGCGCGGTGAATTTCGCCGCTTCCTGATTGTGTTTCTGCCGCACCATCAATTTGCTCAGGCTGGACTTGGCAAAAGCGGAGATCTCCGGCAGTGGATCGCCACTCAGTAGCAAACCACCACTGGCAAGTAGCACGGTGCGATGAAACTCATAGTCTGCGCGACTTGCGCCCTGATTGGCGAGCGAAGTAAACGTGGCGCAATCTGGATCGATTTGCCACAACTTACGATGCTGCCAACTGCGATAGAATGTCTCTTTGGCGATTTGTTCAAAACGCGCCGCATGCCGTTCAACATCATCGGACACACGCATCGCATCCACCAGACCAAGCGACGGCCACATTGGCGCATTGCAGCCTAACAGCCACGCCTCCCCAGCGCCTTTGGCGATGGCCTGCATACCAAGTCGATACGCTTCGACCGAGGTTATCCCTTGAATATAGCGATGACCTTTGAGCGCTCCCCAATAATTTGCATCCAGCTTAAACAGCTCCACACCCCACTCTTCGCGCATGGTTTTCACCACTTGGGTTAGGTGGTCTTGCACCTCAGGATGTGAGGTATCGAGCAGATACCATGGCGTACAGCGCCAGCCACCATAGGTGATCTCTTCCGCCTTAAGAAGATGCCCATCGGCATGACGTACAAACCAGTCGGGATGCTGACGAAACAGCTGCGATTCGGGCTGCGCAATAAAAGGGGCAAGCCAGATGGCGGGCTTTTTACCTGTGGCTCGGATATCGGTAATCACTTGTTTGATGCCTGAGGGGAATTTTTCCGAAGGCGTCAGCCAGTCGCCCATAAACGCCTGATAACCATCATCCAGCAGCACCCACTCGAGATCCGGCAAATAGTCCTCCATCTGCTGCAAATTAGCGTGAATGTCGTGCTCCGTAACGTCAGCATAATAGGCGTACCACGAACACCAGCCGATGGGCGCGGTTTGTGTCACTCCACGGCGCGCTGGGTGATGTTTACCAATCATCGCCGCGTATTCGGCATAGAGAGACGACAGTGACTCACCAGTGAGAATGGTCAGCGACTCAAGCACATTACTGGCCCAATCGGTGACTTGAGTCTCTTCTCCGTCAAGACACGCCAACAACTGCCACGCGTGGTCGTTTTCGACCAATTCAAAATAGCCTGCAAAACGGTGACAAGAGGTAAAGCCAAACAAGGTGTAACCGTTCGGCTCTTCGACCACGAGAGTATTGTAGTAACGTTTGTTTGCGTGGGCAGGATAGAGGCGATACTGCTCGCTGTTGTCGGCACAGCGACCGATCTCAACAACATGCTGCCGTGTGCCGCCCGTTTGCGCCAACATTTGAAACCCATCGCCATGCAATTGTGCTTCAGCCGGAAAGTTAAACGGCGTTTGTAACAGCACCAAACGCGAATCTACCCTGCGGGCGTGAATGCCTTGATAGCGAAAATGGGCTTGGTTTTGCTCGATACAAACGGCGAGGTCGTCGTCGATAAGTTCGAACTCAATATGGTTGGCGAATAGGTGCGTCATAACTTTCTTCTTATTTTTCTTCTTAGGTTGATAGTTTTATTATCAAACAACACGCCTGCCACACTGTGTTAGCTGTCTCACGCTTTGTACTGACTGGACATATTTCAACCATGAGAAAGCGCTAAAAAAATACCAGCCCGAAGGCTGGTAGATAAGACGTCAATGGTTAAGCCACTTCTATTGGCCCACCAAATGAGGTCACAGGAGGGACTTTACCCGTGAATTTCTCGAAATCAACAATACAGGTGTTGGCCGAGGTCGCCTGAGCGAGCTCAGACGAGCCAATGTCTTGAGTGAGCGTATTTGGGTCGCCATAGGTATCCATCGCCCCCAATTTTTCACTCAGCGGACCGTACCATGCCCCTTCTTCAATACGAATCACACCGCGCGGATAACTGTCGCTCAAAACAGCCCCAGCCAGCAGTTGACCACGATCGTTAAACACGCGCACTAAATCGCCCTGTTTAATGCCTTTGGCTTTGGCATCCAACGGGTTGATGTAGACAGGCTCTCGACCTTGCACAGCATAAGTGGCACGAAACGCCTCGGATTCACACATTTGCGAGTGCAGACGCTTGTCTGGGTGGCACGACTGCAACCAGAACGGATGTTTGTCCGAGCCCGGGCCACCGTGCGAAACGCTCCGATTTTTCAAACCACATTGGGTGCTCTTGGCAATGATCATAGCCGTAACGACCAATCTTACGCGAGGTGATTTCGATAAAGCCTGATGGTGTGCCAAGCGGGTTAATTTCCGGATCTTGACGGAAGTCGGCATGACGCACCCAAGGTTGGCCTTGACCAAAGTCCAGCACACTTTTTTCCCAGAATTCATCGAACTCTGGCATCTCAAACTTGCCTTGATTGGCTTTCTTACAGTCGTTGTAGAGGCTGCGAATCCAATCCATCTCACTCATACCGCGTGAATACTCTTCACTGCGACCAAAACGTTCCGTCAGCTCCTTCATGATTTGGAAGTCGGGCTTAGATTGGAACAGAGGATCAACCAAACGGTGCATCGCAATCAAGCCGCGGCTTGAGTAAGAGCCGTATACGTCGATGTCGTTGCGCTCCCACTGGGTACACGCGGGCAACACGATGTCGGAGAAGCGACACGTTGCCGTCCAAGCAAAGTCAATCGTCACGACGGTTTGTAGCTTCTGGAACGCTTGCTTCATACGGTTGCGATCTTGGTGGTGGTGCCATGGGTTGCAGCCGGAAATCACCATCATCTTGAAGTCTGGCAGCTTGACTTTACCACCGTTGTAGTTGATCTCTTTACCTGGCTCTAGCAGACAGTCGATCCAACGCGCAACAGGGATAGTACGGCTATAACCATTGAAGTCATTGTTGTCCCATTTTGGCTTCATGCCAGTATCGAGGTTACGCGGGAAACCGCCGGGGCCGGCAAAACCCGTCGACGGCACACCGATGCTTGAATAGTGGTGACCATAAGAGATGCCCCCGCCCGGCAGACCAATTTGACCAATCATCGCCGCCAAAACGGCTGCCGCCCAATAGGGCTGCTCACCGTGTTCCTGACGCTGAATACACCAGCCCATCAGGATCTGCGTACGCCCACCAACCAACATGCGCGCGAACTCGCGAATTTTGTCTGCTTGCACGCCACAGATCGCTTCAGCCCATTCCGGTGTTTTCGCCACTTTGTCTTTGGTTTTTCCCTGAACGTAATCGATAAACTCAGCAAAGCCGAGACAGTAGGTTTCGATGAATTTCTTGTCATAGAGATTCTCGTTGTACAACACGTGCGCAATCGCCAACATGAATGGGACGTCGGTCATCGGGTTCACGTACAAATGTTCGTTTTGCAGATAACGCTGGGTCTTGTTCTTAACTGGGTCAACCGAAATGACGTTGATCTCACCTTTCGCGACTTTGTCTCTTAGCTGCTCAAGGTAAGCGAACGACTCGTGGGTTTCACAGTTCCAACCCACTTGCAGATTTTTCACTGGGTCGTTCGCCCACAAAATGATGTTGTCGGCATTTTCTAGAATCTCAGACCAAGAGGTGCCTTGCGCGTACACTTCGGTGGAACCGAGTACATATGGCAAAATCGTTTGACCCGCACCAGTCGAGTAGTCGCCCACTTTGGTAATGTAGTTACCGTGCATGCCAACAGCGCGCTGCATGTGCGCCGTACAGTTGTTGAATGACCCCGTTTGGTTCCAACCTGTTTGGCCTGCGTGTAGCGCCCAAGGGCCGTACTCTTTTTGCACCCGCTCTAGCTCACGGTAGAACAGATCTAACGCTTCATCCCAAGTCACACGTACAAAACGGTTGTTGCCGCGGGTATCCGCACTGTACTTATGTTTTTTCAGCCAATCTAAGCGCACCATAGGATAGCGAAACGCGCGATGGACTGTAGATAATGCCTTTAATACCGTTGAGCATTTCGGTCGGATTTTTGTCCAACTCGAGCGGTTTGATCTCTTGCACTTTACCCGCATAGATGTGGGCGCGAAATGCGCCCCAGTGAGAGCCAGAGACCTTCCAAGTTCCAGTGGTTTCTACCGCGTGTGCCGAAGCCGATGCTAATAAGCTAGGACCAATAACTGAGGCTGCGCTTGTCGTTGCAACCCCTTTAAGGAAACTTCTTCGCGTAATCGCCATGTAAATTACTCCATCCAAGGCTTATTAGTGGTGACCTTCAGCATAATCTGAAGAGTGCTTCTGTAGATATTTGAGGATCAACGCTTCGCTGTCGGTATCGAGGTTGACAAACGCCAACATCCCATCGAACATCCCAGGCCAAGTGTTGGCATCAAAATGCGCTTCATCCGGCTGGGTATGACAGACCGAGCAGTTGGTTTTGTACGCTTCACTCGATTTTTCCCACACAGGGTTGATGTCATTGAGCATTGACTCTTTTTTGAGCCACACTTTCGCCGCCACTTTTTCCCATGGCAGACCCGTGAGCTCATCAACTTTTTCTTCGCCCGTGGTCACCACTTTGTCATCCAGAGCCGCTTCTTTTAATAGCGAGGCCACTGCGATGTTTTTGCCGAAATCCTCTTGGATAACACGGCCAAACCCTTTGGCTTTACGCCAGCCGTCGATCTCAACCTCGACATATTCGCCTTTCGCCTGCAAAACTTTAACCGTAGAGGCGGGGTTCAGCAGGCCCGCCTCGTTGGTGCCCTGCGCATCAAAATAGATTGGCAGATGGCGCACGCTCACCAGCGCTTTTCCGACCGAGTAATCTGTATTGGAGGCCATCTGTTCTAAGTCGCCAACGATCCCACCAATGCTGTCCATACCCGCAGGTAGCTTGTGCGCAATGCCTTTGTGACAATCGACGCAGCTCTGATCTTTCTCTGCCGCTTGCTTCATTTGAATGCGCGCAGTCGGCGACATCAGCGAGAAATCCATCGAGTCATAATCGTGACAATTTTTGCACTCAAGCGATTTGTTGGCCGAGAAACGCTCCCACTCATGCTTAGCCAGTTCGATACGGCGAGCTTCAAATACACCGGGTTCATCGTAGTTACCAAAAACCTGTGCAAACACCTCTTTAGACGCTTGCATTTTGCGTGCAATTTTATCTGTCCAGTTGTGCGGAACATGGCAGTCTGGGCAAGTGGCACGAACGCCTGAGTGATTTTTCCAGTGCACCGTCTCTTGCAGTTCTTGATAAACGTTGTCGCGCATCGTATGGCAACTGATGCAAAACTCTTCTGTGTTGGTGGCTTCCAAGGCCGTATTAAAACCGCCCCAGAAGATTACCCCAGCGAGAAAGCCGCCCATGGTCAACACACCCAAGCTGATATGCATCGCCGGGCGCGACATAGTACGCCAAATTTTAATGATCATAGATTTCATGGTTTGTTCTCTAAAAACGTGTCGAAGATATGGACTGAGGTTAAGAATTAGCCGTGACCGCCAGGAGGACCGAAAAAGAACACTTGCAGCATCCAGACAATAAATCCATACCCGCCGACAAAAGCGATACTTAACGCAGGAAAGAGAAACGACCGTAATGAAGAGAAAGGATTGCCACTCTAGGGAGCGTTTTTCACCACTCTCAATTTTGTTAACATCACTCATACATTTGCCTACTTTGTATTGGTTTGTTTTGTTTACCTCAATCGAATGCGACGAGGTATTTAACGTCATCTTTAGCAAAATGTTAGACCATACCATTTGTAGGGTTCAATCAAATCTCGGCTTGCAGCGCCTGTTATTCAACACTTTTTTGAGCTCATCCAGAGATGTGTCTGATTGATATTTCATGTATAAACTTATGAAAAAATGTGACAATTTACTGAGTTTGCAAATCCGTTAAACCCAAAACATGTGCGCAACATTAACATGCAGAACGAAAGAGAATTTTATGGAAAAAGTAGGAAAATTTACCGTTAAGCAAAGTGAGAATGTAAAAAATTTGTAGTGTGAATGCTAAATTTCCATGCCTCCAAAAAGCGCTCTCGCTGCGAAATATACGTCGGGAATAGACCTGTTTTGCACCACAGATGTTTATCCTATCTCTGCTGGTAAGTCCCCCCGTCAACGATTATTTACTTCAATCACTGTATCTTCGATAAGAGAACTGAAATGACGGATTTCAAGCCTTTCTACAAGATAAACGCGTCAGTGAAATTCCAAAGTACACTAAAAATAACTCTTTAATTTTAGATAGCTTAGCGAGGGAAAAGATACACACGCCCTTTACGATGAGTTATCCACAGAAAATGTGGATAACCTGAACTATTTGTCCAACGTAGCGGCGCTGAAAGAGGCTCATTGCCGATTTACGTATCACACGTTTGCAATATCCAATCACTATAGTGTCACCAATGGCTTAGATAGGGACCGTTGGCAATGGAAAATTTTGGCTTGGCAAGCTTGCACAGACACGAAAATGAGTTAGAAGAAGGGGTTTTAGACTGGCTCAAACATGAACCCGAAGAGCTCGTGGAGTTCAAAGAATGGATTGAATTTCACCAATAGTCGATGAATGAATTAAGCGACACATAAAAGAAGGGCAGACTCGCGTCTGCCCTATTGTTTGTCAGTCTCTTAGGTAAATTAACCAATACCACATGCCGACAAACACACCGCCACCAATGATGTTCCCCAACGTCACTGGTAGTAAGTTATTGATTAAGAAATTACTCATGGTCAAATCGGCGTAATCAGCGATATTGACACCCGTTACTTGCCAGAATTCTGCAGGCGCAAACAGTTTGATGCCAACCGCCATCGGAACCTGAAACATATTCGCAATACAGTGCTCAAAACCCGCCGAAACAAACATCGCTACTGGCAGAATCATCACCGTGATTTTATCCGTTAGCGTACGACCACTAAAGGTCATCCAAACGGCGATACAAACCAGCACATTACACATGATGCCAAGCGCAACAGCCTGAAAGAAACCGTGATGCAGCTTGTGTTGGGAAATTGCCATGGCATTTAGACCGACTTGCCCGTGGTCAAACATGTACTGTTTGGTGGTCAGCATACAGGCCACCAGCAAAATGGCCCCAACCAAGTTGCCCACGTACACAACCATCCAGTTTCTTAAACAGCACTCGCCATGAAATCTTTCCACTTGCTCTTGCAACCAAAGTGAGTACCGAGCTAGTAAAGAGTTCCCCGCCCGTCACCACAACTAAAATCAGGCCTAAACTAAAAGCCAAGCCCCCGACCAAACGCGTCATCCCCCAAGGAAGATCGCCAGCGCCGGTTGTGACTGTGGTATAGAAAACAAACGCGATGCCAATGTGAATCCCCGCAGAAATAGCGAGTAAAAAAGATTTCACTGGGTCTTTAGTTGCTTTGCCTTCACCGATCTCTGCCGCTCTTTCAGCAGCCTGGGGTGGCAGTAGCGAGTCAAACTGATTGAAGTTCATTGGTGGTTACAATTAGAAACAATTCCGAATGGCGCGGATAATCTCTCCTTTTCCAGACTTTTTCAAGGGGCATTTGGAATGTTTACAAAATTTGTTGCTTTCGTGACGACAAAAACCATCGTCCATCACACTCTGTAGATCCCTTTTGTTGTTAAAAAACAAGCTTCAGGAATACCAAATACAAAAACGCCCTGATATTGTTGCCAATATCAGGGCGAAAAACAGGGGTCAGTATTACTCAGTAGCGGTAGCAGGCGCCACTTCGGTTTCCACGACTTCCGCTTCGACTGTGGGTACTGATTCAACTGGTGCAGCATCTACCGCTTCGCTTTCCACCGGAGTGTCTGAAACTGCGCTTTCGCCTTTTACTGGTTGAGGTGCGATAGGCTGGCTGAGCACCAACTGCTGTTTCAGATTCGCAATCAGCTCTTCAAGGCTCTTGATGTGCGATGCTTCGCGATCAATTTGCGCTTGCAGAGAAGCTTCACGCTTGCTGGCTTTTTCTGCCGCTTTTTGTTGCTCGCTGTTTTTCGCATTCAGTTCAGACACTTTGCGTTTTAGCGCGGTCACTTCATCCGCCAAATCAGAGGTTTTATCTGCTGCGTGCAACTTTTCTACGCTTGCTAAGATTTTCTCTGTCTGTTCACGCAGCATGACATTGCGATAATCAGAGCCATCAACGGCTTTTGAAATGGCCAGCAGTTTGTTTTCGATCTCTAGAACCGAGTTTTCAAACTTCTCATCTTCCACTGAAGCCAGTAGCTTCACTTGGTGAGTCACTTGCTTAACGTGCTCGATTTCAAACTTCGCATTGAATACCGCTTGTTCGATCGCCGTTTTGTCACGTGGGTTGGTCTGCGCAATATTGGCCGCAATATTCACCACGTTTTCCGCTGTCGCAAAACTCACTGGCGCAACTTCGTTAAAATCCTCTTTCTTCAACGTTTTCAGTTCTTGCTGTAGCGGAAGAATGTAGATTTTCTTAACGACTTTGATTTCAAGCTGTTTAGCGTTGTTGAGGAACTCCACTTGCTTCGCTTGAGCGTCTTCGAGCTCATCGACCACCACATAAGTGAAGAGTTTTTTGTACTGAACCGCCAAGCGATCATAATCCGCTTTGTAGTAGCTCACCGCGTCGATCTCATCGAGATATTCCATTTGAGCAATCGAATCGGCCAGAATAACGTCTGCTTTTTGTTTTAAGGTTTCTAGAGCACGATAGTTTTGCTCAACAAGCTTAATCTGTTCATCGTACGCTTGCGCATAAGTGTCGCTCGAAAAGAGCGAGTAGCTTTTACCCGCAAGTGACGGCTCTTTCTCTATTTCCGCATAGATCTTGCCAGCTTCTTTCCAAGCATTGAGCAGATCACGGTAGTTTTCTGGCGCATAAACGTTAAGAGCACTCACCTCTGCCAAAGTCTCAACCCAGTACTTGTGAGACTTTTGCACACCCTTAAATGGCGCACTGGTATCTTGGCTTGCTTGGTTGGTTTCACTCGCCGTTGCGTTCTCTTCTGGGGTGGATTGGCAGCCAACAATCGTCAACAGCATCGACACTGCCAATGCCAACTTCATCTTTTTCATTGCTTTTTCCTTTTCTACGGCTCATCGGCTGCTTTTTTGTCTTCTGGCGAAAAAGAGTTACCACAAAAATGGGGTCTACAACCAAGACAAATACGCGTTGACGTTGCAACCAACACACCGCTCATTTCATAAACTTTCCTAAATATAATACAACTGATGTGCAAATAATACGTTGCATTGATTGGGTGAATAATAAAACAGCGTTTCTTGTGCAAAGGCTTTTTCAGTGCACAAAATGAAGCACAATCTTTCAGACACTTAACATTTATTGACCTTATTCATTGTCAGACGCGCTCAGTCGTACTAAGTTGAAACCACAATGATAATCGGAGTATGTCCATGAAATTTACCGAAGAGCACATCGCAGAACTGAACCTATTGCTTCAGTTCGATTTAAGTAGCGCAGCCACAGGTATTAAAGTTCACAAAGATGCCGCTCAATCGACGCAAGAAGCGGTAAAACGTCTATTTGACAAAGGTTTATGCACGCAAATTGATGGCGGTTATTTAACCGACGAAGGAATTGAAGTCGCAGAGCATGCGGAGCGTACGCTCAGAGTACTCAGTTCTTAGTCTTATTGGATAGACGCTTTACGCGCTCAATAATGGCCTGCCTATCAACTTGAGCCAATCCTTGATTAAAAGTATCACGCCACTGAATTCCCAGTGGCGTGTTTTTAAAGGCAATATGAAGCTGTTTTTCGACCAACAACTTCTCATTCATTTTCACTCGCTGACGGAGAAAATCCGCTTTAGGATCCGCTTCCACCAAGTAAGCTAAAACATTGGCATCAATCACCGCAATATCCAGCCGACCCTTAGCAACCAGATAAATGTTCAATAAATCGTTGGCGCTTTGCTCAACGTAGAGTTGCTGCGCAGCGATCATCGCATCCAACTCCGGTGTATTGATATAGTCCTGCACGACGCCGACCCGAAAAGGTATGATGTCTCTCAAGCTCTTCCAACCTATAGGCTTATTGATATTTTCTACAAACCCGAGCGGGCCGCTACCAAGAGAAGTCGAAAACACATACTCTTGGGTGGCAAACTCATATTCAGGAAAGTAGCCGACGAATTGCTCACTTTTCGCTACTTTGGCAATTGCTCTTGGCCAAGGATGAAACTCCACTTCTAGTGCATATCCCATCGCTAAAAATGCTTCGCGAGCAATCGCTACCGAGTAACCATTTTCGGGTAAGTTGGCTCCAGAATATGGCGGCCATTCCAATGAGGTGAGGTACACCTTGGGCATTTCAGCTCGGCACACCACACTGTAACAAAGTATTAAAACCACCAACCACTTCATCACGGCTGCTCTCTCACTACTGATGGAGTACTTAGTAAAGATAATGCCAGATGGTTTAAGATGCGACTTTAACTCGCGACTTACATCGCTGCACCTCGTAGGATGAGAGTGAGCCAGATGTTGCTTTTCACTTTATTGCCTACATCCGCGTAACTCACTTAATTTCTAGGCAGACCCACTATTTGAGCTCGCTTGCAAGCGTTAGCTTAATTCGGCTGGTATTTTTAGCAGAACACTGGTTAGATGCGCTTAATATTGTAATGGGTACTGTTTTGAGAAATTGATTTAAGGTTTAGCGATGAAAAACATTCTTATCATTGGAGCGGGTTGGCTCGGTTTCCCTCTAGCACAAACACTCACAACGCTTGGCCATACGGTGTTTATTACCCGTCGCTCACAAGAGGCGCTCGAAAGCCTCGATTTTCCCCAAAGCAGAAAATGGCCGCTGGATCTCAATCATTCTGATGCACACCAACAGCTCAGCCACTATCTCAATACAAGAAAATTTGACGTGGTCATTGGCTGTTTTCCTCCCGGCTTTCGCAAGGGCCAAGGCGCTGAGTATGCCCAGCACTGGCAACTGATTGTCGATGCGCTTCGCAGCTCACATGCAACTAAGGTGATAATGATAAGCTCAACCACGGTTTATCCAAATCGTGCTGAGAAAATGGTCGAAGATGCGGCCAATTTGGCGATAGCGCAAAATAATCACCAATTTAGCGACAAAGCGCGCATCATGCTGCAAGCAGAGGACGCACTGATCCAATCTGACCACCCTTTCACCATTTTGCGCTTGAGTGGCTTGATTGGACCACAACGTCATCCGGCACGCTTTGTCGCACACTTAAAGCAAGTGAGCCGTCTTGCACCTGCCAATATGTTACATCAGCAAGACGCAGTGAGCGCCGCGTTTTTTGCCGTCACTCATGCTGATGATCAGATCCTCAACGTGACAACGCCGCGCACCGTCGATAAGGCGACGTTTTATCAAAGCGCTTTAGAAGCGGCTGGGATGCCCGGGGGGTTACCTGAGAGAGTCGATGTGGCAGATAAAGAGATCAGCGCCGAAAAGCTGCTCTCACTGGGGTTTGAGTTTCACTATCAATCCACTTTGGATGCCTTGTCACTGCCTAGCGAGGCAAAGGGGCAGTAAAAAGGTGAGACAACGGGCTGTCATAAAAAGCTAAGGCAGCCCTAAAATACGTTACTTACCAAGCGCTTCTTTGTAGTGCTGACGACAAACCGACACATAGCGATCATTGCCACCAATAGCGACCTGATCCCCTTCTGCAATGGCATTACCATGCTCATCGGTACGAATGACCATGTTGGCTTTACGGCCACAGTGACAAATGGTTTTTAGCTCGACTAATTTATCGGCCCAAGAAAGCAGATACTTGCTACCTTCAAACAACTCACCGAGAAAATCCGTGCGCAGGCCATAACACAGCACTGGGATACCAAGCTTATCGACTACTTCAGTCAACTGATAGACCTGTTTCTTTCGACAAAAACTGGCTTTCATCCACCAGTACACAGTGCCGTTTTTCTGCTTGGTCTAATCTGGCAATCTCATGATAAAGATCGCTTTCGCCAGTGAACAAATGCGCTTCTGCTTGCAAACCGATGCGAGAGCTCACCTTGCCGACACCATAACGATCGTCCAAGGCGGCGGTAAAAATAACCGGCGTCATGCCCCGCTCTTGATAGTTAAATGCCGATTGAAGAAGCGTTGTTGATTTACCCGCATTCATTGCTGAGTAGTAAAAATACATCTGAGCCACAGATTGCTACCTAAATGAAAAAGTGAAAGATTCAAAGAAAAGGGCTGAATAATCAGCCCTTTTTAAAAAGATATAATTATTTGCGACGCCAGCTCGTCCCTTCCGGACCATCTTCCAGAACAATGCCCATCTCGTTGAGTCTATCGCGGGCCAAATCAGCGTTAGCCCAATCTTTCGCTGCGCGCGAGTCATTACGCAGCTTGATCAGTGCTTCGATTTCAGCCACTTCATCGTCATTACCGGCATCGCCTTTGAGAAACGCTTCTGGATCTTGATGCAAAATACCAATCACATCCGCCAGTTCACGCATCAGCGCACCAAGCGCGCTCGCTTTCTCAAGGCTTTCGGTTTTTAAGCGGTTAACTTCGCGAGCCATATCAAACAGCACTGAATACGCTTCTGGGGTATTGAAATCGTCGTTCATTGCGGTGGTAAAGCGCGTTACATACTCTTCACCACCGGCTGGCGCGGCGCTGAGATCCAAACCACGAAGGGCAGTGTACAAGCGCTCAAGCGATGCACGTGCTTGGTTTAAGTTCTCTTCGCTGTAGTTTAGCTGGCTGCGGTAATGACCTGACATTAAGAAATAGCGTACCGTTTCTGCATCGTAGTGAGACAGCACGTCGCGAATGGTGAAGAAGTTACCGAGTGATTTCGACATTTTCTCTTTGTCGACCATCACCATGCCGCTGTGCATCCAAGTGTTAACGTACTTGGTGTCATGCGCGCAACAAGATTGCGCGATTTCGTTTTCGTGGTGCGGGAATTGCAAGTCCGAGCCACCACCGTGAATATCAA
This sequence comes from Vibrio cidicii, assembly GCF_009763805.1. NCBI lineage: Bacteria > Pseudomonadati > Pseudomonadota > Gammaproteobacteria > Vibrionales > Vibrionaceae > Vibrio > Vibrio cidicii. The sequence goes on from NZ_CP046804.1 coordinate 1,615,302, forward strand.
AATGATTGCCAAGAATTGACGAGTTCATCGCAGAACATTCGATGTGCCAACCCGGACGACCTGGGCCCCATGGCGATTCCCACGTTGGTTCACCCGGTTTAGACATTTTCCACAGAACAAAATCCAGTGGGCAGCGTTTGGCCGTTTCCACATCAACTCGCGCACCCGCTTGCAGCTGATCCAGATCTTGCTTCGACAGCTTGCCATATTCGTCAAATTTATTGACTTCAAACATCACGTCGCCATTGTCGGCCACATAGGCAAAACCGCGCTCAATCAACTTCTCGACCAGCTCAATAATCTCTTGGATGTATTGAGTGGCACGCGGCTCGACATCCGGACGCTTCATATTCAAGGCATCGAAATCGGCGTGCATTTCGCCAATCAGACGCTCGGTCAGTGAGTCACACGATTCACCGTTTTCGGCTGCACGTTTGATGATCTTGTCGTCGATATCCGTGATGTTACGCACAAATGTCAGGTCATAGCCTAAGTAGCGAAGGTAACGAGAAACCACATCAAACGACACAAACGTGCGGCCATGCCCGATGTGACAAAGATCATAGATGGTCACCCCACAGACATACATGCCAACTTTACCGGCCGTAATTGGTTTGAATTCCTCTTTCTGTCTGGTGAGTGTGTTATATATCTTCAACATGATCTCTATCTAAGCTTGTGAATGAATTACAGGAGGGCGAGTATATCAACTCAATCTCTAATAGGTAATAGCAATTAACCGATAAAACGATAAACGGCTAAACTTCAGACACAAAAACTCGAATTGTTCGTACTGCGTTTGCATGCGACTGAACTTAGGCTAGAATTCTCATTTTGACAAAAACAGTAAAGGAACAGCGCATGATCACCCTGCACACAAATTTTGGTGACATTAAGATTCAATTGAACGAAGAAAAAGCACCGGAAACCAGTGCGAACTTCCTACAGTACTGCCGTGACGGTTTCTACGACAACACTCTGTTCCACCGTGTTATCGATGGTTTTATGATCCAAGGCGGCGGCATGGAATCAGGCCTGCGTGAAAAACAAACCCGTTCACCGATCAAAAATGAAGCAAATAACGGTTTGAGCAACAAAGTCGGTACTATCGCAATGGCGCGTACCATGGAGCCGCACTCAGCTAGCTCACAGTTCTTCATCAACGTAAACAACAATACCTTCCTGGATTTCCGCGCTGAAAGCCTAGATGGTTGGGGCTACTGCGTGTTTGGTGAAGTGGTTGAAGGCATGGATGTGGTGAACAAAATTAAAGGTGTGAGTACGGGTTTCTCGTGGCATGCATCAAGATGTACCACTAGAAGAAGTGGTTATCACTGGTACCACTATTCACGCGTAATCGCTCGCGGTATTTTCAACACGAAGAGTTGATGGGGAGGCAATGCCTCCCCTTATTTCTATGACGACACTATTTATTTCAGACCTGCACCTTAGCCCCGCACGCAGCGACATTACCGAGTGTTTTGTCCGTTTTATGCGTGATGAAGCGCCTCACGCGGATGCCCTTTATGTCTTGGGCGATCTGTTTGAATTTTGGATTGGCGATGATGACCAAACGCCGTTTGCCAATCAAATTCGCATGGAGTTCAAAAGGTTAACCGAAAGCGGCGTTGCGGTTTATTTCGTACAAGGGAACCGTGACTTTCTGTTGGGTAAGCGCTTTTGCAAACAAACGGGCATAACGTTGCTGGCAGACGTCACTACCATAGAGCTATATGGACGAAAGGCGGTGATTTTACACGGTGATACTCTTTGCACCGATGATGTCAGCTATCAAAAATTTCGCCGTACCGTGCATCAACCTTGGTTGCAATGGCTGTTTAAACGCATTCCTTGGATGATCAAAAAGCGTATTGTTGCCAAAGTCCAGTCTGGTGTTCGCGACGACAAGAGCAATAAGTCACTTGAGATTATGGACGTCAATCAGGAAGAAGTCGAAAAGGTGATGGCGCAATATCAGGTGACACTGATGATTCATGGCCATACCCACAGACCTAACGTCCATCACTTCGAAAATGCACAAGGTCAGATGACACGTATTGTGCTTGGCGACTGGTATCAGCAAGGCTCGGTTTTACGTGTCACGGCAGAACAGTGTGAGCTGCAAACTCGACCATTTGCCTCTTAATAGACAACCAAAAGCAAAGAGATGACCGGGTTGGCAAACTGTTATATTGGACATAGATATTTTGTTAAAAGTCGCTATCATCAAGACAAACTCACATGCGTTGATCAGATTAAGTAAACCACTTGAAGTATTCATACGTTGCACGACAGCCCATTCTAAATCGGAATAAAAAGACGATTGGCTACGAGCTTCTGTTCAGGGATGGGCCGAAAAATACCTTTCCTGAAGTTGAGCCGGAGCTAGCAACCAGTCGTCTGCTGTCCGATCATTTTTTGTCTACCCATTACAGCACTCTTGGCGACAAACTGGGTTTTGTTAATTTTCCCTATCAAAGCTTGCTCAATCTCGTTCCCACCCTATTCCCCAAAGAAAGCTTAGTGGTGGAGATTTTAGAAGATTGCCCGCCGACGGATGAACTACTTGAGGCGATTAAAACGCTGCACCGCGCAGGCTATCGTATCGCTTTGGACGACTTTGTACCGAACCGTGCTTGGAAGCGTTTTCTGCCTTTTATCCACATAATTAAATTTGATATTCGTATCGTCCCGATCGACAAAGCAGCGGTCTACATCGGCTCACTCACTCGATTAAATATTGAATTCTTGGCAGAGAAGGTCGAAACCTATCAAGAGTACCAACAAGCGATCGAGGCAGGTTTTCATTATTTCCAAGGCTACTTTTTCAGTAAGCCAGAAATGATTCAGAAAAAGAAACTCAATCCTTCGTTTCTCACCGTGGTGCAACTTTGTAAAGAGATCGCCGACGAGCCGATAGATTTTAATGAAGTTGAGCGGCTGTTTTCCATCGACGTCACGCTCTCTTACAAGCTGATGACTTATGTCAACTCAGGTTACACCTTAGCAGCGAAAATTAAGTCGTTTCGTCAGGCTCTGATTTACCTTGGCGAAGATAGATTACGACGTTTTATCTCTTTGGTTGCAGTGGCATCGGTACAGGAAGATAAGCCGGATTCGCTCTACGCACTCGCAGTTCAGCGCGCTCGTGCTTGCGAGCTATTGCTTGAATACACCAAAGCACAATATGACCCCGGGCAAGCATTTCTCACTGGTCTATTCTCACTTTTAGATTCCCTGCTTGACCAACCGCTCAACGATATCATTAACGACATTCCGGTCGACGAAGAAGTCAAAGCAGCCCTTATCGAACGAGAAGGATTGCTTGGTTATTTGCTCTCGATGATCATCGCTTATGAACAAGCGGACTGGGAGTTGGCCAGTAAATATCAACAACAGCTAAATATCAGTGAAAATCAGTTGTGTAAAGCTTACAGCCAAGCGACCAGTTGGACACAAGAACTGCTTTCGCAAACATCGTGATCGAGTATACTGCCGCAAGCCCTCGACGTGGGGGCTTTGTGTTTCTACTTTAGCCGGATGCCGTTATGTCTTTATGCCCTTGTGGTTCTCAACTCACTTATCAACACTGCTGTGAAAAAGCGCACCTTAACCATAATCATGCCACAACGCCGGAACAGTTGATGCGCTCGCGCTACACTGCTCATGTGTTGGGTTTGGTCGATTATGTTGTGAATACCTACCACCCAAGCTGCCATGCCGAAGAACAGCGCGAAGCGATCGCAGCGTCGGTTAACAGTGATTGGTGCAAGCTTGAAGTGGTCAAAGCTGAAGCGGGCAGTAACGGGAACGAAGGTTTTGTCGAGTTCAAGGCCTACTTTAAGGAAGACGGAGAGCAATATTGCTTAAGTGAACGCTCGCGTTTCGTTAAAGAAGGCGGGCTTTGGTATTACATTGATGGCACGTTCCCAGAAGAAGCCGAGCCAGACCCACGTCTTAGTCAATCCATTAGCAGCTTGAAAGTCGGGCGCAATGATCCATGTATTTGTGGCAGTGGCAAAAAGTTTAAGAAGTGTTGTGGGTGAGAGTAGATTGCTCTGCTCATCCCCTTTGCACTGACACTAATTTGGGAAATTGACGGGTCAGCACAGCCCAATCTCTTTTCCACATGGTTCTCACCCTATCGGTGCTTTGCAAAAAAGGATGCCATGCGTGACGTGGCATCCTTTTATCGTCGCTTTAGATATTTGAACGAGATGATTTATCATGATCTGCTTGTTGACCCAAGGCACCACAATAGCTTCACCAATCCCTCAAGCGGCGTAGTTTCACAACATCCGCAGACAATTTGACAAACGGTTTCAGCATCCATCTGCCATATTGCGAGCGGTTGAAGTGACATTTCAACGAGGTAAAGTACAAGTAAATCTAAACTGTATTTCTCTCTAAACGCTACCATTGATTCACTTAGCGGAACCATACACATTTAGCATTTCACTGGCGTTTGGCTTTACATTTTTACCCAAGCATTTTTGCATCTCACACAAGAAATAGCGGCTATCATCTACATCATAGCTTTTTCGCTTGTTCTTCTAGTTGTTTACTTGTCTTTTGACTAACAAACTCTTTGTACAAAGCAGCTTTATCAGTTGGATCAAGATCTTCACTCGCAACTACCGCGGAATTAAACATCTTTTCAGATTCAATCTTTGGCATTACAACCAGCGCGCAAACTTGCTCCTCACCACCAATTTCAACCAGTGCTACTTGCTCAACTTGGCTCTTTTGAATCGAAGTATTGGTGATTTGCTTGGCGATTTGCTCAAAAGACGTACCCGATGTATGGCCATCAACTGAGCTGTCTATTTTTTGATAGTTCTTTTCTAACACACTAACTTTAATATCAATGTTTTGAGCAAGTGTGTTGCGTGCAAGTGAAATAGCATGGTTACGATCGATAGAAAAATTACCCGACGCCGAAACACAGTTTGACGCGGCGAAACCATTCGCTGACGTTGGATTGAGTACCCAATTAGGTACATTGCTACCTTTACTGGTCTCCACTTTCGCTGTGTTTTCTGAACCACTTTGACTCGCACAACCAGATAAGACCGCTGCGCTAATAGCTGCTGTAAGAATTTGATATTTCATCTTCAATTCCTTTTAGATAATTGAGTTGGACTGCGCATGATAGGTTTTTAGTCTATCGTTGACCTTTTTGAGATAGTTGCGAGTCTCGTTGTAAGGTAAGTTCTTAATAAGGTGTTCATAGACCTCATCAGAACTCATGGCATTGATTTTCTTAATCGCACTAGACACGCGTCGTTCACCAAACGCTTTGGCCACGTTACCTGAACCCGTGTTGTATGCCGCTATCACACTGTAAATGGCACTTTCTGGATCCTTGATGCCTTTTAGATATCGACTGTGAAGAATTTTTAGATACGCAGTGCCCGTTTCGATATTTAGGTTAGGATCGTATAACTCATTGGCCTTCATCGGCATATCTTTACCACGATAAAGCTTGTTTACATCACGCCCTGCGGTTGTCGGCACAATTTGCATCAACCCATATGCGGGCACATGGGATTTGGCCTTAGGGTTGAAATACGATTCTTCATGCATGATTGCTAATACAAGCTCAGGAGGCAGTTCTCTCTTCGCACTTTCTTTTTGAATTACAGGAAGATACTTATTGACACGATTCGTCAGTGATGATTTTGGAATCTTCACTTTGTATTCAACCACTTTTTGAGGCTGTTGCTTAAGCTTCTGCTCTTGCTGCACCAATTCTTGCTTCACAGCAGCAATGCGTTTTTCTTCCTGCTCGATCATTTGCTGCTTTTGCACAGCGATCACTTGCTCTTGCTTTTGTTCGCTCAGCACCGTACTTTTCTCAGCAGCAAAAATGTCAAGTTGACTCATTTGGCGCTCAGTTTGTGCTTCTATCTCTCTCTTTACCTCTTCGAAAGTCTTAGACTGTACTTTGATCTCATCAACGAACACCATCGTCGGCACTGCTTTTTTAGGTTGAGTTACCCCAACTTCCTCAAATAGCTTGGCGTTTTTTTCGATTACGTCGTTAACCACCTTCGTTTCTAAAACTGGTACTTGCTCAGCTTGAGGTGAGGGTAAGTAACTAACGGTTATCTCTCCATTTGCTAAATCGACGACGGTGCGAGCGTTGTGTTTCTCATCATAAACCACGACCACATTAGGAGAGGGAATTTTGGTATCACCCCATTTTTTGATTGAAGCTTTCTGCTTTTTGTCCCAATCGGCTAAGTATGCTTGTTGCCAAAGATTGAACTCTTGAATTTGAGCGATATACCATTGGTCAAACTCTTCCGTGTCATCAGCAGTGAGTTGTTCGATTTCTTTGTCTAGTTCAGCAAAAGGATCATTTGCAATACTTGGTTGCACCACAAAGAGGTTTAACAACGCAGCCAGTGCGCAATATTTCAATTTCATACCTTAAGTTACCGTAACTTGTTAAATCAGAAATAAGAGGACAGTTTCTCCGACACTCTCCGCTTGTTGCTCAAACATTTGATCTTCAATATCTATCACCAAGCGCTCGCACTCTTTACTTGGGCACTGCTTTGCAATGAATAAACTTTCTTCAAGCTCACCTTCATCAAACTGCCATCGAGCTAGCCAATGCTTGATGTCACTATTAGAAATAGAGGCGACATCAACATACTGTTGATAGTAGTTTTCAGCTTTGGTGACGTCTGATTGGGATAAGAGCAAGGTAACTAAACCTGCTGCATCCATCGCAACGCTAGGCTCTTTGATGATTAACGGTAATATCGGCTTGATGTGCTGGTATTGCTTTGTTGAGTAATAGGCAACGGCGTAGTTCAGAGCTGTGGTTTGGAGATTGGTTTTGTAGCCAGTATCATTGACATTCGCGCTGCACTTAGCTTGGTTCTTATTCACTGAAGAGAACTGAACATTGGTAAGTTCATAAGTTAGGCTCGCAAAAGGCCACGTATCCAAAGTATCGCTTATGAAACCACCTTCAAGCAGCTTATTTTCGTACTTTCTGCGTAGATCTAAACCAAGCCCCTTACGACACAAGGACTTCATCTGCTTTTGGCTCAAATCGTGCGTTCTTTTCACTTCAACCACAACTTCTGACTCGTTGGTTTTGAGCTCGTAGAGCGTGCCATTGAACGACCAAGAGTGGATGTCTGAGGCAAAAGCTGGTAGGCCTAAAAAGCCTACCAGAACAACCAAGTATCTGCGGTTACAGATCATTTGCATTACTCACTTGACCAGATGGCCCTTGAGTATTGTTGCTTCCATCAGTCAAACCACCGGTTGTCGAAATTTTGTGGTCTGAGCCTGCTTGACCTTCACGGACACGTTTCTTATTTTCAGCAGCTGCCTGTTTCGCGGTCGCTTCAAGAGAAGGGGCGTAAACCGCAACGGCTAACATCCAGTCGCCATCGCTACTCTCAAACGTTTTCACCGAAACGCCAGGAGGGACTTGACCCGCTGCAAATGATTTATACGAATCAAAGCTTTTGATGTTATTAATGAAAGTGTGTTTGTCTTCCGCCAATACTTTCGCATCTGATGGGTCAACGCTCTCAGCTGGGTACTCGAACTGCTCATTCTTCTCTAACTGGTTCTCAGTGAAACCACCTTCCCAATAAACTTGCTCACCTTGCATTACTGCGATCAGACCATTTCTCGCTTTAGCTTGGGCTTGAGACTTTGACATACCAAGCAGCTTACGTTTCACGCTCTTATTCTTGTTGTCACGAATGATCGAAGAACCGAAACCAAGTACAAATGACTCCCCCGTTTCAGCATTAGTAATCACTTTCGCGCCAACAGGAGGCATCACACCAGCTTGCAGGTCGGCAATGATTTGTTTGAAAATTACGTTAGGCTCGGTTGTTTGCGTCAAAGCACCTACTCTGCGCTTCGTTTGCTCACGAGTTTTCGGCGTTGAAATTAAACTAACACGAACCAGGTTTTCACTTGGGTCATCATACACATCGAACGTTACGTAACCTGCTAATGCGCCTTTTACTGACTCAGCACAGTTATCGCTCATCATACTTGTGGTGTTTGCCGCACCCTCTGTCGCAGTATCAATCACGTCCATAGTTTCGTTGATCGCGGTCGCGCACATGTTGCTCATGCCTTCCATGTTTTCCACTAACTGTTTTTTCGCAATTTGGAAGGCCTTCATGTATGCGCCACGCTTAGATAGCAAAGTCGCGTTACGGTTTTCATAAGTTTCGTAGCTGCCGGACCCCGTAGATAGAATCCCGATGCCTGACCCCACTGCGATCATCTTAACGCCATCACCTTCGTCTTCGATTAGACTTTGGTGAGCAACAAGCACCGCTGCTTTTGGATCCGCAGCAACAACGAGATTTCCGACTTCTTTCACACCATCAGTATTTACAGCCTGTGTTTCAGAAGATGCATCAGTTGCAGGGACCAAATCATTGAGGTCAAAATCGACATTTGCATGTGCAGAAACCAAAGGCACTTGCTAATACCAGTGAAAGAATTGTTTTTTTAAACATAAATATCCTATAAAGGTCTCAAAGCACGTTGATTTGATAATCGTTCAAAACACGTAGCTTAGACTGATAATTTGGCTGATGAATACGCAGCGTAGGCTGGATAAACTGAGCGAGCTCATTGGCGTCACTGAGCGAGCGAAGTCGTACAATAACTTTGCCTGATCGGCTTTCGATCTTGACATCCGATACGCCGTTGATCGCACTAAGCAAGGTATAAAGCTGCCCCTGTTTACCCGCTGCTTTTGGCGTAAAAATTAACTCTCGCACCGGACCACCCCGCATCGCTATTTTTTGTACAGCACTGTGAAGTGCTTGGGTCAGCATTTTCTGGTTTTGCTCGACGGCCAAATGCACTGATGCTAGTTCATTGAGCATCCCTTCTTTGTTTGGAAGGGTCATCAATGTTGGATCGTTGTGCCAATTGCCATACTCATTGCCTGCTCGGTCTAATAATCTAGCGGCTAGTTCTAGCTGTAAGCCGGAAGGGGTGACTTTTTCATTTTCTTGAACTTGAAGAACAATGCTTGCCTGCTCAGGGACATCAGACAGATCGAAGCCCATCTCAGCGAGAGCGCTACTAAACGTGCTTTGAACGATTGGCAGATTTGCATCTACGTACACTGCGGGTTGACCCAGACTTTTGATTAGTCGAGCGATCTTAGCTTCAACTTTTTCACGTTCAACGGACACATCAAGTGTCACCACAATCACACCATTTGGCTTAGTCTGGCTAGATATTTCACTCCAACCTGCCACCATACCTTGAGATTGCATTGATAAGGACTGAACCGCCACATCGTGTAAGTCAAAGTCATCGCTAACTGCATTAGCAGACATACTTGAATAAGTTTGCTGAAGGTAGCCAGATTTGACCATCACACCTAAAACTTGGCTTACAGCGCGACGAAACGCATCTTGCTCCGCAGCTTGACGTGCGCTTAAACCTCGCTTGGCGTCGCGAGTCCCCTCGCCAATGACCACAACAGAAACTGTCGAATCAGAACCCCAGACGATGCCATCTTCCGTGCCTTCTACTGTTTGTGTCGGTGGCGAAAGACGGGCTTCCACACAGGTATCATCGCCGTAAATTTCAGGCTGGCCGAAATCTGCCGCTATCAGGCCTCGCTCGATCCCCGTAACTAACATTTCTCGAGCGGCTTGGTTGAACTGTTCGTTCAGTAGTTTGGAATCTTCAGAAGATAGAGAAAGTGAAACCTGTCCATTCAAAAAGAGTCGCAGATTATTGAGCGCATCTGCTTTTGCCCCTTCTATCGCTAATGAGCCACGACCATAAGCACAGCCTTGCTCAACAAGAGCCAGTGTTAACTGACTCTTATCAAGCTCAAGCGCCGCAAGCGGTGCAGCCGAAAGCAATATGCCAAGGGTCAGACTAACACTTACCCCTTTTGCGCCCATGTGCTGCGTTCCTTCATGAATTCCATCGGTACACCAACGCTAACTGCGAAGATTCGACGCTGACGATCTGGACGGTAAATACCCTGTTCAGCTTCGTCTTTCACTTGAGAAGCAAGCTTGCTCTCTTTCCAGCGTACGATTTTACCTTGAGCACTCTGCTGGCTAGGGTTAACCGTCGCCACTCCGATTGGTTCAACAAAACCTGCGCTGTACTCAAACACGACCATGGTTTCATTTGGTAGTACACCCGCATTTTGACCACGGTCTAGCGAGATTCGGTCGCCTTTGATGCCCATAACTTGTGCTGTTGCTGGCATCTCTTTTAGTAGACGAGTTAACATGATATCGAAACCGCGTGACGCCATTTCATTCATCACAGAATCAACGTCTTTGCTACTGGTATAGTTAAAACCACGGTAGTAGTCACCATTTGCGATTACGGTTGTGAAACTTTCTTTATCACGAACATCAAAGTTAGAGACACGGATCTTACCGATGTTTGGGTAGCTCAGTTTTTCACGAGTGTACGGGTCTATGACTCCTGTCGTCATTTCCATTGATGTTTGGAATAAAGACTGCGTAGAACCAAAGAGCATATCGCCGGTTTTAAGCACATCGATCTTCATGATATAGTCCGTCGATAGCTTGTCACTGCCACTCATTTTTTTTGCAACTTTTGCGGCACCTTCGTCTGCAAGAATCTCTTCCATTGCCGCATTTACTGACTGAGTGTCACGCGTCAAGATACGGAAACGGTTCACGCCCGCAAATTGGTTTTCTAGCGTGTTTTCAAGCGCTTTGGTCTCGAACTTGCCAATACTTGAATGCATTGCATTGAATACATCTGCAGATTTGCCTTTAAGGCTCTTGCTAACGTCAGTTTGAACGTCACCAAAGTAAAGACGGATGGTTTTTTTGGCTAAAGGACAACGGCTGTCTTTCTCGTTTGCTTCATAAGTACAGAATTGAAGACCTTGAGTGTTGAAGTAGGCAGGGACTTCAATATCACTGTTCGTGAATTCAAACGCAGACTTACCAATGATTAAAGACGAGTTGCCTGCGTTACTCTCAACTGTGTAAGTCTGTTGACTGGGTGTGCTATTACACCCAGCTAAAACAAGACCTGCAGCAACAAGTGTTGCAATCTTTGAATATTTCATCATGACTTAACTTTCTCTGCTAAAACTTTGTCTAGGTTTTCTAGTTGCTCGATTGTGTTTTGATCTAGAGAAATCATGTCGTTTGCATCGTAAACTAGGATCGAGCGTGCTTTCATCTCGTTGTAAGCTTCAACAACTGGCACTTTTTCTTTTGATTCTTCATCTTCCTTCGACTCATTAGAGAAATATGAAATTGCGTTCCCTAGTCCAGCCATAGCCGATTCTTGAGCGATCAAAGCCGCGTTGTCTGAAGCAATCAGAGCAATTTCAGCTGCTTCCACTGCAATCTCTTTGGCTAGCTCAAGGTTCTTGTCGAAAATAGAATCAGATGCCGCTTTGTACGCTTCAACTTGAGGGCGAATTTTCTTGTTTTCAGCTTTGCCTTCATCGAACTCATTCATAGCGACAAGAAGCTCTTCATCGCTTTTATCGGCGTTAATCTTTAGGAATCCCGCTACATCTGCGTGTTTTTCAGCGAGTGTACGATAGTCTTGGAATACCGAGCATTGACGCTCTTGAATCGACACCATTACTTTAGACACCTTGTCTACAGCGTAAGACACCGGCGTATACTCACTGCCTAACTCAGAGCAAGACTTTACAAGAGCCGCACTCTTTTCATTGCGGTCTACGGTCGCAGACTCCATACCTGACATTGAAGAACAACCAGCAAGTGCTGTAGCGAATAGAGTAGCCATGACTGTTTTTTTAAACATTTCTGTATCCTTTAGATCAATACTGAATAGATAGATTTGTTAGTAAGCTGTTTAATTATTGTTTGCTCCGCAGCGTGCTTAGCAGCCGCAAAGCTTGCTTGGGATTTACCTAACACGGTGATTATCTTTTGAGTCACCATATGAGATGAATTTGAATCGAAGACTTTAAGTTGAACGCTCTGCTTGACGAAAAAATCTTTCCCTTGTCGTCCCTGCTCGAATTTGGTCTTGATATAGACTGAGATGCCACCATGGTTCGACGCCAATGCGTCACGTGACAGCAACTCATGAATTTGATGAGAAAATGCATCATTCGATGCAACAAACGAGATTGAAATCTTGTCTCTTTGCACGTTCATCGCTTGACTAATTTGTAGGTGCTGTGAACGGAATAAGTCTGCAGTCGCAGTATCTAAAACACCCAATACATCCAGCTGTACAGCACTTCTCTCCACTAGCTCTTCAGCATGAAAATAGTCCTTCAAACCGCGCCAGTTATTGTTAATATTTTTAAGCTTAGTTTCAGCTGTTTGGAATGAAACAGCCAGATCATGCTCTATCTGTTTCTGCCAAGTTTTCTTGCTTAGTCTATAGCGATACTCACACCCCTTTTCATCACATTCATGGCTCAAAACTTCCATCTGAGGAATTTGTACCGGAAGCGATTGGATAGAAGAGTTTTGAGAAAAAGAAGAGCTAATGCCATGCTCCCCCTTAGTAATTGATGTTTTTTCATTCACTTCAATGATACTAAGCAAGTTAAGAGCAACTTGCTTTTTTGCATCCAGTAATGCTGCAGATTCTGAATCACCATAGGCAGATGCATACAAATACTGTTCGTCACCCGAAGCAAAAACATCATTACTAATCAATAAACTAGTAAAAATCAGAAGAAAAGAACGAGACAAGAAAGTAACCCAAAAGGACTAATTGACAACACCAGCAACAATACTGAATAACTGCAACAAGCACAATTGGACACATATCCAACGATTAGAGTATTGAGTGAATATTTATTCAAAAATAAAATAAGTGACCCTGGTTCCATAATTGCAAAAACACACATGATTCTTACAATCCAATACCAATCTGAGAATGAATATAATCTAAATGAATCTATTACGACGATATCACGTCGAAAGTGTGTTTTGCATGGAATAGCTTTTGGGATCGGATAAAGAAGGAGACAAAAATGCGCTCAATAGAGTGGACTAATCTGGCTAGTTAATTCTCAAAATTGTTGCAACGTGTTATAGGTAACTCGGAAAAAATATATTCAAAAAATTGAATTAATGAGGCTTTTATTATTAGTGTATTTATACCATAAGTGTGAGCTATGTCTTTCTAAGTGCAAAATTCACCCAAGAAATATTTAGATAGCAGACCCAAAAAACAACTAAATTTCAGCCCATATATGCCATACAACTGCAAATTCCCCTAGAGCCTCAGTCTGGCAGGAGAGTTGTCACTGTTAAAATTTAACCCGTTCGAACCACTAAGAGTGAATTGTGTCTCGTATTCCAGTAAGAAAGTTCGTATTAGACATTGCCGTCACCGACTGCCCATCATCGATCCGTACGTGCGCTATTACGCGTACGGCTCCTATCTTGGGTATAACGTCAAATCGCTGCTCAGAATAAGCGTAGACAATCTATTATTACAGCGTCACCATGTCATATTATGATGCGGTTCTAGGTTCTAAAGCCCGAGTGTACGAATCCCATTAGGCTGCAGAACTGAAGCGTGAAGCATTCCCATATTCAGCACACTAAGTATTTGATATCCGACAGCAGTCACTCATTTTAATAAAGTGCGCAAGACTCCCCGCGCACCCCACCTAGGATCTAGATCCTGTAACCTAGGACCTTTAATTTCCCTTACTTATGACGCTCTTTGAGCTTGTTGATTACATCACTCAGCGACAGGCCTTGATCTTGCAAAAGCACCAACAAGTGATAAATCAAGTCGGCGGATTCACACACTAATTCCGCCTTATCGCCCGACGTCGCCGCAAGCGCGACTTCAACGCCTTCTTCGCCCACTTTCTGCGAAATACGCTTGGTACCGCGAGCGTATAAACTGGCGGTATAGGAAGAGTCAGGATCGGCACTCTTGCGGGCAGCCAATAGCTGCTCAAGTTGATGAAGCCACACCATTTGTGACTCCGCTTGCGCATCGCCATCCCAACAGGTTGTCGTACCAGTGTGGCACGTCGGTCCAATCGGGTTCACTTTGACCAGCAAGGTATCACTGTCACAATCCAACGCAATGTTCACCAACTGCAAAACGTTGCCTGAGGTTTCCCCTTTGGTCCAAAGACGCTCTTTGCTGCGAGAGAAAAACGTCACTTGCCCTGTTTCACCTGTTTTTTCCAATGCTTCTTGATTCATGTAACCCATCATCAGCACTTGGCTCGATTGAAAATCTTGTACGATGGCTGGCACCAAACCGTCGACTTTCTGCCAATCAATCCGTCCCTGCAGGGCGTTCACGTCTGCTGTACTAAAACTCATACTCGTACCTCAATACCCTGTTGTTTTAAATACTGTTTCAGCTCACCGATATTAATGATCTGCTTGTGAAATACCGATGCCGCCAGCGCGCCGTCCACATTAGCTTTTTGGTACGCCTGTGCGAAGTGCTCCATCGCGCCCGCACCACCAGAAGCGATCAACGGCACCTTACACACTTCACGCACCATGTTGAGTTGCTCAATATCATAGCCATTGCGCACGCCGTCTTGGTTCATCATGTTCAAGACGATTTCTCCAGCGCCACGCTTTTGCACCTCTTGCACCCAGTCACGCGTTTCCCACTGAGTCGCCTTAGTGCGCGCTTCATCACCCGTAAACTGATAAACCTGATATTTGCCCGTCTCTTTGTCGTAGTAAGAGTCGATACCAACCACAATGCATTGAACGCCAAATTTATCGGCAAGATCAGTAATGAGTTGTGGATTGGCCAAGGCCGGCGAGTTGATCGACACTTTGTCAGCGCCAAATTCCAAAATGCGCGCTGCGTCCTCGGCGGATTTAATTCCACCAGCGACGCAAAAAGGAATGTCGATCACTTCGGCCACTCGGGCCACCCAGCTTTTATCGACAACACGGCCATCGCTGGAGGCGGTAATATCGTAAAACACCAGTTCGTCAGCACCTTCTTCTGCGTAACGTTTGGCCAGAGGAACGATGTCACCGATGATTTCATGGTTACGGAACTGAACGCCTTTCACCACTTGCCCATCACGGACGTCTAAACACGGAATTATTCGCTTTGCCAACATGCGAATGCCTCCTCTGCGCTGAACTTGCCATCAAGGAGTGCGCGGCCCACAATCACGCCCGCCACACCACTGCCTTTCAATGCCTCAATATCCGCCAGTGAGCCGATGCCGCCGGACGATTGAAACTGCACTTGTGGGTACTGTTTGCACAAATCCACATACAGTTCAACATTGGAGCCCGCCAAGGTGCCATCGCGAGAAATATCGGTACAAAGTACGTGCTTTAAGCCGACGGTAAGGTAATCATCAATCAGCGCTTCGATGGTCACGCCCGAGTCTTCCTGCCAACCGGAAATCGCCACTTTGCGCGTGCCGTCTTGGTCGATGTTGATGTCTAGCGCCAGAACGATTTTCTCCGCGCCATATTTTTCCATCCAACCTTTTACTAACTCAGGCTGTTTTACTGCGGTCGAACCGACCACAACGCGCTGTGCGCCTGCTTCCAGCAGATCCACTACGTCTTGTTCTGTGCGCACACCACCGCCGATTTGAATATGCGCTGGTGTACTCGCCAGCAGTTTGGCAATCAAATCAAGTTGGCGTGCCGAGGTGTCTTTCGCCCCCGTGAGATCCACCAAGTGCAGCCAGTTGGCGCCAGCTTGGTGGTACAAGTTAAACTGCTCTGCGGGGTCGACTTTGTATTCGGTGACTTGGCCGTAATCACCCTGATAGAGGCGAACGACCTGTCCTTCAATTAAATCAAGAGCTGGAATAATCACACTAAATCCCTTTTATAATTCTAAGAAGTTTTGTATCAGCTTGGCGCCCGCTTTTGAAGAACGCTCTGGGTGGAACTGCACGCCGTAGTGGTTACCACTTTGCACTGCGGCGGTGAACGGGTTGCCGTACTCACATTCAGCAATGGTGTAGCTACCGACTGGCATCGCAAAGCTGTGAACGAAGTAAAAATACTCCCCTTCCTCGATGCCTTTAAACAGAGGATGCCCTTTTTTTGCCGATACGGTATTCCACCCCATGTGAGGTAGCGGTAAATCGCCCGTTTCAAGCAGCTTCACTTCGCCATCACAAAGTCCAAGACACTCAACTAACTCGTCGGCTTTCTGCCCTTTTTCTTGAGAAACCTTACCCAAGAGTTGCATGCCCAAGCAGATACCGAGCAGCGGTTTTTCTACCTTCTTAACAAGATCAATCAGATCGCGCTCTGCGAGGTTTTTCATCGCTTCACTCGCGGTGCCTACGCCCGGAAGGAACAACTTGTCGGCAGAGAGAACCACTTGCGGATCTCTGGAAATCACCACATCGTAGCCGAGACGTTCAATGGCAAATTTTACCGAAGAGACGTTGGCACAGCCTGTATCAATAATGACCACTTTCTGTTGTGTCACGGTTTTCTCTCCTTTAAAGCACGCCTTTGCTGCTTGGCAATTCGGTTCCTTCCACTTTAATCGCTTGGCGTAAAGTGCGACCAAACGCTTTAAATAAACTTTCGATGATGTGGTGATCATTGTCACCCGAAGAAGAAAGATGCAGTGTGCAAGCTAAGGTATCAGTGAGCGAACGGAAGAAATGCACCACCATCTCGGTGGAGAGATCGCCGACCTGCTCGCGGCTAAATTTCGCGTCAAATTTCAGGTATGGTCGGCCAGAGAGATCCAAGGCGCACTGCGCCAAACATTCGTCCATTGGCAAGCTGAAACCAAAACGGCCAATACCACGCTTATCACCTAGCGCTTCTTTCAGTGCCTGACCAAGCGCCAGTGCGGTATCTTCGATAGTGTGATGATCATCGATATGCAGATCGCCCTGCACTTGACACACCATTTTGAATCCGCCGTGCGTGGCAATTTGATCGAGCATATGGTCGAAAAAACCAAGACCAGTAGAGATCTCATTACCACCTTGCTCATCAAGATTAACCACCACTTTGATGTCAGTTTCTTTGGTGGTGCGAACTACCTCAGCAACACGCGCTTTCAAGGTGAGATCTTTTAGGATCTGTTTCCAGCCCATGTTTTCTGGGTGGTATTGAATACCGCGAATGGCCATGTTCTCCGCCAGTTGGAGATCCGTTTGACGATCGCCAATCACGTAAGAATTCTGGAAATCCACTTTTCCGGCCTGTAAGTACGCTTTGACTAAACCAAGCTTAGGTTTACGACACGAACAGTTTCTCACGCTCAAAATGGGGGCAGATCAATACATCGTCGAATTTCACACCCTGTGATTCGAAAATCTCCATCATCATATTGTGCGGTGCGTCGAAATCTTCCTGCGGATAACTGTCGGTCCCCAAACCGTCTTGGTTGGTCACCATCACCAAGCGGTAACCTGCCGCTTGCAGCGATAACAGACTTGGAATAACAAATGGCTCCAGTTTCAGCTTATCTAGACGGTCTACCTGAAAATCCACCGGTGGCTCGACAATCAAGGTGCCATCTCGGTCGATGAAAAGAATTTTTTGTTGCTTGCTCACGCTCACTTCCTTATTTTTTTACCCTACGTCAATGCTGGCTCAGGGCGATGCATTCTGCTTTACGAGTAGTAATTGCGCATAAAACCGAGTGTCTTCTCACACTCTTCACGATTACCAACACTGATGCGCACACAATCCTCAATCGGTGAATTGCGCAGAATAATTCCCGTCTCCCACGCGGCTTTAAATAGCGCATCACCATCAGGGAACTTAACTAACAAGTAGTTACCCCAGCCTTCAAAGACTTGCAATCCTGGGATCATAGAAAGACCAACTTGTAAGTAGGCGCGGTTGGCGTTCAAATCGAGGACTTGGTATTTCGCGCGCGCTAAGCCCGCCTCAGATAGCGCTTGCATGGCGATTTCTGCCACTGGCACGGGCACCGGATAGGGAGCAATCACTTTGAGCAATACGTTGATTAGCTCTTCGTTGGCCAAGGTAAACCCACAGCGCAATCCTGCCAAAGCAAAGGCTTTGGAAAGGGTACGCAAAATCGCTAAGTTCGAATACTCACTCAACAAACTCACCGTCGAAGCTTCTGGACAAAAATCGATGTAGGCTTCGTCCATCACCACAATCGCACGATCTTTGGTCATCTCAAGCAGAGTAATAATGTCTTCGCGTTTGACGAGATTGCCAGTCGGGTTATTTGGACTACAGACAAACACCAGTTTGACCTTATCCAAATTAGCTTCAATCTCGTTGAGATTGAGTTGCCAATCTGCCGTCAGCGGCACCGTTTTGCGCTCTACACCAATCGTTTCTGCGCTGACCGAGTACATGCCGTAAGTCGGCGGACAATAAAGAATCGCATCTTGTCCCGGCTCGCAGAAGGCCCGGATAAGCAATTCGATGCCTTCATCAGCGCCGCGAGAAGTCAAGGTTTGCTCTGGCGCTACCCCAGCATACGCCGCATAAGCGGCGATTAGCCCTTTCGGTTGGCACTCACTATAACGATTCAAGCGGGTGAAATCGGTACGATATTCATTGTCAAAGGGCGATTCATTGGCGTTAAGCCACACGTCACCGCAGCCACCGATGCGACGCGCCGAGAGATAAGGGGTCAGTTGTTGCACACTTTTACGCGCTAATTTTTCCATTTTTTCTTCCTTATCGACGCGACTGTAATTTTTCAACACGGATGGTCACGGCACGTTTGTGCGCATCCAACCCTTCGGCTTCGGCCATAGTGATGACCGTTGGCGCTAAGTTTTTCAGCCCATCCGCAGAGAGCTCCTGAACCGTCATGCGTTTGGAGAAATCGGCCAACCCTAAGCTTGAGTAGGTTCGAGTGTAACCATAGGTTGGCAGCACATGGTTAGTGCCAGATGCGTAATCACCAGCCGATTCTGGCGACCAATCGCCAAGGAAGATGGAACCCGCATTATCCAGTAGTGGCAAAAGTTCACGTGGCGCTTTGGTCTGCACAATCAGGTGCTCTGGCCCGTAATAGTTGGAGATAGAGACCGCTTGAGTGAGCGAATCAGCAATGATGATGAGGCTCGATGCCAACGCTTTTTGCGCAATCTCGGCTCGGCTGAGCTGTTTGAGCTGACGCTGAACCGCATCGGTCACTTTATCAGCAATCACCACCGAAGGAGTCACGAGCACCACCTGAGAATCAGGACCATGCTCTGCTTGGCTAAGCAAGTCGGCCGCAATAAACTCCGCATCTGCGGTATCGTCTGCAATCACCAACACTTCTGATGGGCCTGCTGGCATATCAATCGCAGCACCGCGAAAATCTTTGCTGACCTGACGTTTCGCTTCGGTGACGTAGGCATTACCGGGACCAAATATTTTATCGACTTTGCTAACCGTTTCCGTTCCGTAAGCCATCGCTGCGATCGCTTGTCCACCACCGAGATTATAAACCTCGTCGATATTACACAGTTTGGCGACATAGAGTATTTCGTCAGCAATTGGCGGCGGAGAAACAGAGCACCACTTTGCGACAACCGGCTATTTGCGCCGGCACACCCAGCATCAAAACGGTGGAAGGCAGTGGTGCGCTGCCGCCAGGAATGTACAAGCCCACTTTTTGAATAGGACGAGTCACTTGCTCGCACACCACACCAGGCTGAGTTTCTACTTTAATTGGTGTGGGTTTCTGTGCTTTGTGGAACTTAGAAATATTGTCATACGCTTGCTGCAGCGCTTGCTTCATCTTTTCCGAAAGGCGCTCTGCTGCTGCATCAATCTCTGCGGTACTGACACGAATCGATGCAGGTTTGACTCGGTCAAATTTTTCGGTCAGTTCCAACAGGGCCGCATCATCTTCTTGGCGCACTTTCTCAATCACCGCAGTTACTGCAGCGGTGATGTTCGCGCCTTCTGCCATTGCTGGTCTTTCGAGCAGTGAATCTTGCTGCGCTTCACTGAGTGACTGCCATACAACCGTTCTCATGCTGCTTACTCCATCATCTTCTCAATTGGCAGTACTAGGATAGAACTCGCACCGAGTTCTTTCAGCTGTTCCATCGTTTCCCAGAATAGGTTTTCTGTACTCACCAGATGTACCGCCACTCTTTGCTTTTCCGCAGACAGCGGCAGTACCGTTGGATCTTCCGCACCAGGAAGAAGTGCTTTTACCTGTTCCAGCTTATCCACAGGTGCGTGCAACATGATGTATTTAGACTCTTTTGCTTGCTGAACTCCTTGCATACGAGTCAGCAGTTTTTCAATCAGATTTTGTTTGTCTGCGTCAAACTGCCCTGCACGTTGGATCAGCGTCGCTTTCGATTGAAAGATGACCTCAACCTCTTTCAAACCGTTCGCCTCTAAAGTGGCTCCAGTGGAGACCAAATCGGCAATCGCGTCCGCCAAGCCGGCACGCGGAGCTACTTCAACCGAGCCAGTCAGCATACAGGTCGAAAATGGTACACCCTGCTCATCCATGTAAGCTTTTAGTAGCTGCGGATAGGTGGTCGCTATGCGTTTACCAGCTAAATCTTTAGGCCCGTTGTACACCGCGTCTTTATCTAAGGCAATCGATAGACGACAGCCGCCGAAATCTAAACGTCTTAGTGTTTCGAACTGACACGCAGTCCCGGTCGCTTTGCGCTCCAAGCGCACCTCTTCCAAGACGTTTTCACCGATAAAACCGAGATCCACCACGCCATCCATGATTAAACCTGGGATGTCGTCATCACGGACTAAGAGTAAATCGATAGGCATATTTTCAGAGTGAACCACGAGGCGCTCACCCATGATGTTGAACTTAACACCGCATTTTTTCAGCAGCAGTTGGCATTCTTGGCTCAAACGGCCTTTTTTCTGAATAGCGATTCTTAAACGTTGTGTTGGCATGACATAATCCCTGTGCTTCAATTTGAAATAGTTAAACCGTTGAAATTAAAAAACCCTCGGAAGATGTTGGTCTCCCGAGGGTTTAAAATCTGAATTCGACGATTTTCACCTCCGGAAGATTCCTGTCTCCCGGGTATGCGCTCATCTCCCGAAAGACTAGGCTGGGTGATGATGGTGATGAATGTTCATTACAAAACTGCGCATACTTATTTGCTCTTAACGTCGTTGACTTTGTTGCTAACCACACTAACCAAGCTGTGGAAATTTTGCAATAGTTTATTTTCAAAAATGACCAAATTGTATATGACAAATAAAATGGGAGGTCGACGCCTCCCATTTTACTTTTTATAAATCATTGAGTTAAGCTTTCTGCAAAGTCACTCTTTTGCATTTAGACATCCAAGAAAACACCGCGCACACGACGATGAAAGCGACACTCGCAGCGGCCAGAGAGAGCGTTACTGACGCCGTCATGCCAAGAGCCACAAAGCCGATACAAGAGACAAGTGCAACAGCAAGTGCATAAGGCAACTGAGTCGCGACATGGTCAATGTGATTACAACGCGCCCCGGTCGATGACAAAATCGTGGTATCTGAAATCGGCGAACAGTGATCACCAAAGACCGAACCAGCCAAGACTGCACTCAACATTGGCAGCATCAACGCGATGTCGGTCGCACCAGCCATATCACCTGCGATTGGCAACATAATGCCAAACGTGCCCCAAGAGGTGCCCGTTGAAAACGCCATCAAACCGGATAGTAGGAACAGAATCACAGGTAACCAATGGGAATCAATATTGCCTTGCGCCATCGTCGACAAGTACGATCCTGTCTTCATGTCGCCAATCACGGAACCGATCGTCCAGGCAAATACAAGAATCAAAATCGCGCCAAACATTGATTTCGCACCAATCCACAAGGTGCGAGCAATTTCGACTAATGCAAGGCCCTGTTTTAGCACGGTGAACAGCGCAACGGCTAGACCGACTAAACCACCGTAAATCAGCGAAGTGCCAACATTCGTATTTTCAAATGCTCCCAGAAGATTAAACGCTTTTCCATCGGCAGCCAGCGCTTGTGCTCCGGTGTAAAGCATCGAAGCAACAGTGGCAATAATCAGAGCAACGATTGGCAAAACGAGATCGGATACTTTTCCTTTTTCGCTTTCTCGGATATCCAGCTCTTCGTCGATTTCATGGGCTTCTTTAAGATCGGTTTCCGAGTCATTGTCGAATCCACGTCCTTGCGAAGCGGCAATTTCATGCTCGCGCATTTTGCCAATATCAAGGCCAAACCAAGCCACAGCAAATACCATCAGCAGGGCAAAGATTGCGTAAAAATTCATTGGAACCAAACGCAGGTATGCCCCTAACGCTGAATATTCAGTGATGCCATGTGAAACCAAAATGCCGCCGATGATGGTCATGATGTACGCACCCCAGCTTGACGCTGGCATCACAACACACATCGGCGCAGCAGTAGAGTCGAGAATGTAAGCCAGCTTGGCGCGAGAAACGTAGAATCGATCGGTAACAGGGCGAGAAATTGCACCTACAGCTAGGCTGTTAAAATAGTCATCAACAAAAATGAATACGCCTAAAAATGCCGCAAGCAGTTTAGAACCGCGCTTACTTTTTACTCGCGATTGTGCCCATTCGGCAAACGCACGAGTACCGCCGGAAAGAGTAAGTAACGCGGTAGTCATACCGAGTAGCAAAAGAAAACCCACAATACTCATATTCCAAGTATTGAGGCCGCCATCTTCAACGAAAACAGCGGATACTTTTTCACCAACATAAGTGGCTGCGTTGATTACAGAGTAACTGTTGAGCAAAATAGCTCCGAGAATGATACCAACACCCAGAGAAACCAGCACCTTACGGGTCAATATCGCTAGGGTAAGCGCCACTATTGGCGGTAGTAGAGAAATCGGAGATGTAGAAAAATCTATTAAATTCATGATCTTCAAAAACCAGTTTTTGGTTAGAGATCTACTGCAGAACAAACCGTCAGAAATATTTCTGATGTTTTTGTTGAACTAAGCGACAGGGAAGTGAACACTTCACCCAACCCTACAGTAGCGCTCCATAGTTTATAGATAAAAGACTATGGCAGTGTTGTTCCTATTCGAATACAACACCAGCAAGCCGCTTTGATATGCAACTTACTTCGGCAACTTACACCTTTCACTATTATTCATTGGCATCACCCCAATAATAGTTACTCTTTGTCGTTGCGCCTCTACGGCGATAACTTATTTTTGACCATTTATTGTTTATAAAAACAACAAACCCACCAAGTTATCGCATCAGGTAGGCGTCATTGTACTCATCCTCATAGGCTTTGCAATACATCTGTCTAAAAACATCACCGAATAAAACAAAGAAAAATGGGCACGATATGTATCCAGTTGCGTCAGCATGTATAAACGGAGGTGTCATTTTTATCACGCTCAGATATGAATGATAGATGTGAATTACACTTAATGCATAACATTTGTCACAAAAAACTTGCGCAGCTAGCACGAGTCTATAGATAAGGCATCGAATATAAAGTTAGTAACGATTAAACAATAAAAAAAACGCTATAAATATTGCTTATATCGTGTTTAGCGTTAATATTAGCATCGTAAAGAATTTAATCTTATTCGTTTTATCTGAACCTCGATATTATTATTGCGATGTCGACTTACTTAACATAGGAAAGGTTATGTCGGAACTAACAAAGACTCTACTTAATATTCGCAGCCTACGTGCTTACGCAAGAGAACTCACTCTAGAGCAACTAGAAGAAGCATTGGACAAACTGTCAACCGTCGTTGCTGAGCGTCAAGAAGCAGAAGCGGAAGAGCGTGCGGCAAAAGCTGAACAAGAAGCAAGACTGGCTGCAATTGCAGAGCAGATTGCAAAAGACGGCATTGACGTTGATGCGCTAATCAGCGCGCTTTCTGGCGAAACCAAAAGCAAGAGCAAAGGTAAAAGTAAACGTGCTCCACGTCCTGCCAAATACAAATATGTTGATGTAAACGGCGAAGAAAAGACTTGGACAGGCCAAGGTCGTACTCCATCAGCAATTCAAGCGCAGCTAGATGCAGGTAAATCTCTAGAAGACTTCGAAATCTAGTCTTTGCATTATATAAAAAAGGCTCCTTACGGAGCCTTTTTATTTTCTATTTAACGTTCCCAATACGCTTCTTCTAAGCTATCTTCCCGTTCTGGTAAGCCACGGGACAAACGCGGTGAGTGCTGAGCAAGAACTTCGTAACTGGCGCGATTTGCATACTTACACACTTGAGAAAAAGATGAATAAGTGAGAAATTCGTGCACATGCTTGCTTGAGTTGGGCACATTCTCTTTATGATATTTATTCGCCGACATATCGTGCAACACCGCAGAAAGCGCCGCATCGCCCGCACCATTGGTATTTTTAATTTTCTCAGGGCCACCCATATATGGTGAAATATGTGAATAAACTTTAATGGGATTTTCACATGAGGCTTTTCGAGTCGGGCGACTAAATTCATAGCGATTAAATTCTGCAATGCAGCCTGGCAAAAGAGGCAATGATGTTTCACGCTTAGCGCTCTCTTCGGTGTAACCCGCCATAAATAATCCAAGTGGTCCAGCAGTACACAATACCAAGTCAGCCCAATCGAGAGTTTTATCTGAAGCAGCAAGCGGATCGCTTTCACCGGTTAATGCCTCAGCTTCATCTTCATTCATCGCAACGACCGTAACATGATCATGAATAAATGCTTGCCAAAACTGCGGATCGTCCTGAATAACAAACTTAGTACCAAGGGTTAGTACAACAGGCACATTATATTTTTTCGCGTACTCGATCGCTTTCATTGTGGCTTGCGGCATGGGATCGCCTTCTTTACAACGAATCAAATAAGCCGTCAAAACCAAAGCAGAGGCTTTTTTAAAAATCTTTTCAGGGATACTTTGCGGCTTCAATTGGTTCATTTGGCCTTCGCTGATCGCGAATGTTCGTTCACCATCTTCGGTAATTAGCGCAAAACAGCGGCCTATTGCTCCATCAACACCTTGCAAGTAATTGAGATCCATACGGCTGGATGTATTACATAAATAACGATAACCGTAGCTGCCAATTTTAATATCTTGGCTCATGACACCGAGTAGCGTTGAGCGATCATCTGCCAATACAGAGTAGTTGTGCAATGTATTTCCTATCGTCCCACCCGCATATTCGTTGGTAATCAAATTCTCTTGTTTTAATTGCTGGTAAAGTGTTTCTGCTGTTTGGTCATCAATAACTAGTGAGTGACCTTTACTCAGACCGTATTTCTCAATCACCTCTGACGTCACTTTCGCTTCAATATCCACCAAAGTTTGGTCAATACCGATAACATGTGTACGCGTCATTCGTTTGCTTTCCTGCGCTTGGCTCACCAGCGGATCGCGGGCATGTACAGGAAAATAATGCTTTGATTTGCGTTGTCCGGGAAATTTCATAGTGTTCGTCTGAGTAAGGGGTTAAAAAAGAGAGCGGATTCTAACCTGCTGCCTAACCAGCGGCAATAAAGGCAATTATAGCAAACGTTTGCCCCGCTCTTTTTCTTTTGCGTGCGATTATTCTCCTTCCATAAAGCCGAGGTCAGGTAGCTGATCAAGGTGCTCGGCGTAACGTTTGAGATTGAATTTTCCTTCATTTCGCATCACATCAAAAATCTCTATTGAAACAGCACATGCCATCATCGCAATGGCTTCCTCACGCGAATGACCAGTCATCATTAAACGCATCAAAGTTTCTTTCACTTTAATTGGATTGCCATCTTCAAGTTGATTTTCGATGACTTCAATCAATTCTGCTTCTTCTATAAACTGGTTTTCGTTACTCATAAACTTTGTTCCGATTTGAAATTTGGCCCACTATGCCACAGTTCGCTTTTCTCTACGCACTCTATTATCGATGGCACAACTATTTTGCGGAAAAATTCGGCAAAACGATTTGTGATTGCCGTCGCGGATCTGTTGCCGCTGTATGCTTTCTGTTAGAATCTGCGTCCAGTTAATTGAAGTGGTGTTAAGTAATGTCTGATAACAGCCAAAAGAAGGTCATCGTTGGCATGTCCGGCGGTGTAGATTCATCGGTTTCTGCCTATCTCCTCAAGCAACAAGGCTATCAAGTCGAAGGCCTGTTTATGAAGAACTGGGAAGAAGATGATAACTCTGAGTATTGTACCGCAGCCGAAGATTTAGCGGACGCTCAAGCTGTTTGCGATAAACTTGGCATTCACCTGCATACGATTAATTTTGCCGCAGAATATTGGGACAATGTGTTCGAATATTTCCTTGCCGAGTACAAAGCAGGTCGAACGCCAAACCCAGACATTCTTTGTAACAAAGAAATTAAGTTCAAAGCCTTCCTTGAGTTTGCCGATGAAGTTCTTGAGGCAGACTACATTGCGATGGGTCACTACGTGCGCCGAACTTTCCCTGTTAACGGTGAAAAGCCACAAATGCTGCGTGGTTTAGACGGCAATAAAGACCAAAGCTACTTTCTGTATACTTTGAGCCACGACCAAGTGGCGCGTAGCCTTTTCCCTGTCGGTGAGCTGGAAAAACCCGAAGTACGCCGTATCGCTGAAGAACAAGGTTTGATCACCGCGAAGAAAAAAGACTCGACCGGTATCTGTTTTATCGGCGAACGCAAATTCACCGATTTTCTCAGCCGCTATTTGCCTGCTCAACCGGGCAACATTGAAACCCCAGAGGGTGAAATTGTTGGTCAGCACCAAGGTCTGATGTATCACACCTTAGGTCAACGTAAAGGCCTGCACATTGGTGGCCGCAAAGGCGGTGGTGGTAATGAAGAGCCTTGGTTTGTGGCCGAAAAAGATCTCAAACGCAATGTGCTCATCGCAGTACAGGGACAAGAGCATCCGCTACTGAAATCTGAAGGCTTGGTCGCCTCTCAACTGCACTGGGTGGATCGTGAGCCAATTCGCGAAGTGATGAAATGCAGTGTAAAAACTCGTTATCGCCAGCAAGATATTGCTTGTACAATCATTCCTATTGATGATGACAACATTAAAGTGATCTTTGATGAGGCGCAAATTGCCGTGACACCAGGGCAGTCGGCGGTTTTCTATCAGGGCGACGTTTGCCTTGGTGGCGGTATCATCGAAAAACGCATTCCATACACTCAAGCTTAGGAGACGTTACGTGGCGAATACACTTTATGACCGCACTATCGCATTTGCTGGCATGTGCCAAGCTGTAGCACTGGTTCAAGAAGTGGCGAAAAACGGACATTGTGATCAAGATGCCTTTGAAACGTCGATGAAAGCCATCGTGAATACCAATCCAGCCAACACACTGGATGTATTCGGCCATGAGCAAAGCCTCAAATTGGGGTTGGAATGTCTGGTCAAAGGCATCGACAGTACCCCTTCTGGCAACGAAATTACTCGCTATCTGATCAGTCTGATGGCCTTGGAAAGAAAGCTGGTACGTCGTAACGATGCGATGGCTCAGCTCGGCGACAGAATCCAGATGTTGCAGCGTCAAACAGAGCACTATGATCTCCTTGAAGAGCAGATGATCAGCAATTTGGCAAGCGTTTATCTTGACGTAGTGAGTCCGATTGGCCCACGCATTCAGGTAAACGGCACCCCTTCTGTGCTGCGTCAAACTGCCAATCAGCATAAGGTTCGGGCACTACTGCTCTCTGGTATTCGCTGCGCCGTATTGTGGCGTCAGGTTGGCGGCAAACGTCGCCACTTGATTTTCGGTCGTAAGAAGATGATCGAACAAGCCCAAATTCTCTTGGCCAGAATGTAACTGTTTAGCTCGCGATAAAACGCGAGCTAACTTTTTCGGGCTAAAATAAACTCCGCGCAAACGTTTGCGCAATATTCGTGACAATTGCCACAGTTATTGGTATAACGCTCACAAAATTTAGAAACCCAATTCAGGAGAACATCATGGAACTGTCAGCATTGACAGCTGTTTCACCAGTAGACGGCCGTTACGGAAGTAAGACGATTGCATTGCGCGAAATCTTCAGCGAATACGGTTTACTTAAGTACCGTACTATCGTTGAAATCCGTTGGTTACAAAAGCTTGCAGCAACCGATGCAATCAAAGAAGTCCCAGCGTTCAGTGCCCAAGCTAACCAATTCCTTGATGACATCGCGGCAAACTTTTCTGAGCAAGATGCGCTTCGCATTAAAGAGATCGAGCGTACCACCAACCACGACGTTAAAGCGGTTGAATATTTCTTAAAAGAAAAAGTGGCAGGCGAGCCTGAACTGCACGCAGTAAACGAATTTATCCACTTCGCTTGCACCTCAGAAGACATCAATAACACCTCTCACGCTCTGATGCTTAAAGAAGCACGTGAGACCGTGATTCTACCGGAAATCCGTAACCTGATTGACGCCATCAAAGCATTGGCAGTGGAATATCGCGACATCCCTCTTCTATCTCGTACACACGGTCAGCCAGC
The DNA here is from genome assembly GCF_009763805.1 of Vibrio cidicii. Lineage (NCBI taxonomy): Bacteria > Pseudomonadati > Pseudomonadota > Gammaproteobacteria > Vibrionales > Vibrionaceae > Vibrio > Vibrio cidicii. Next base: position 1,643,611 of record NZ_CP046804.1, read on the forward strand.
TTCTCCATCCACCATGGGTAAAGAGATGGCAAACGTGGCGTACCGTATGGAGCGTCAATACAAGCAGATCGAGAATGTTGAGATCCTAGCGAAAATCAACGGCGCAGTTGGTAACTACAACGCTCATCTTTCAGCTTATCCAGAGCTTGATTGGCACAAGTTCTCTGAAGAGTTCATCACTGAGTCGCTTGGCGTAACTTGGAACCCATACACAACCCAGATCGAACCACACGATTACATCGCTGAGCTGTTTGATGCCGTGGCCCGTTTCAACACCATTCTGATCGACTTCGATCGTGATGTTTGGGGTTACATTGCCCTTGGTCACTTCAAACAAAAAACCATTGCTGGCGAAATCGGTTCTTCAACCATGCCACACAAAGTGAACCCAATCGACTTTGAAAACTCGGAAGGTAACCTTGGTCTTGCCAATGCGGTGTTCGGTCACCTAGCGCAAAAACTGCCTATTTCTCGTTGGCAACGTGACCTAACTGACTCAACGGTTCTACGTAACCTAGGCGTTGGTGTTGGTTACGCCATCATCGCCTACACATCGACGCTTAAAGGCATTAGCAAGCTGGAAGTCAACCGTGAAGCACTACTTGCTGAACTGGACAAAAACTGGGAAGTGCTGGCTGAGCCAGTACAAACGGTGATGCGCCGTTACGGCATTGAAAAACCATACGAGAAGCTGAAAGAGCTCACTCGTGGTAAGCGCGTAGACGGTGAAGCGATGCGTCAATTCATCGACGGCCTTGAGCTTCCTGAGCACGAAAAAGCGCGTTTGAAAGAGATGACGCCAGCAAACTACATCGGTCAAGCGATTGAGCTGACTGATAAACTGTAAGTCGCTCAGCGTTAAAAAAGGTTGATGTTTTTGCATCAACCTTTTTTTGTTCACCAAACTTTATTATTGCTTTTGGAAAAAGAGAGTAATCGTGCCTACCTCGATACCAAACTTCTTGATTTTGGTCAGGTTGAACACATGCTTGTCATCTTGACGATACAGCCAATCGTCAAAAGTAACCGTCACAGTGCTGTCATCCATTTTCAGTTCAAAGTCGTACTGCCATTGCAGCGCATTGCCCTGCTCGGCGCCGTGAGCCACGCCAATAATATCGTCAGCCTCTCCTTGATACTGGCCATTATCTAGGCGGGTAATTGTCCAGATGCGCTGATCGACTTCGCCATCATCAAACACGAAGTCTTCCACCAGTGTAAGTTGGTTACCACTGACTTGGCCGACAATAGCGACCTCAAATCGCCGCGTCTGTAGGCCACTGTAGTCTTGCACCATACCCCATGCGTGTGTCTTTCCTACAAAATAGCCAAAAAGGTCAAAAGTCGGCGAGGTTGCTTTGTACTGGGTGAGATCCGTTGAACACGCACTCAACAAAAAACACAAGCAGGTGATCAGCCAGCTTTTCATCCCATTCGCTGGGAATTTCAATGTCCATTTCATCGGCTTACCTGCCCTATAAGTTGTTGACGAAGCTGCGGATAATTACTCTGCGGCGATAGCCAAATGGATAAAAAAGCGTCATTGAGCTCTTCATCGGCCACATAGCCAATCACTTCGTAGTCACTTTGCGCCAAGCGTTTAAACATCAGTTGCCCGGTTTGCCCGTCGGTCAGATAGGTAAGGCTATCACCCGCTTGAACATCCGGAAAAAGCTCACTGAGCACCGCTATCCAACGTTGTTGCGCCGCTTTCGCAAAGCCAAGTTTCTGCCACTGCTGCTGCGTTGCTTTGAGCAGATCTTTTTGGCTGATATCACGCAGATAATTGATCTCCAGTGCTAATGGATGAGGACTGACATCCGTCCCCTGTTCAAAACGCCCGGTTGAGGTCAAAAGGCGGGACTGGTAGATATCAAAAAACAGCCAGCTTAGCTGCGCCTCGCCAACGGTGCGCCATTGTCTCCAATTCTGGGTATCCGCACCGCTCAGTTGCGCTTTCACCGGCAACGCAGCACTCGCCACAATAAACATCGTTGCAACCAGAGTTTGCTTAACATGCGCTTTCACGAACGAAATTTCCATGGTCGTATACCTTGAGTATGCAAAACGTTATCAATATCCACTGCATCAACAAAATGAGGGCGGTCAGCAAAAAGCCGTAACCAAACTGCACCGCGCCCAACTGCTCACCCGCGATGTAACTCAACGCGCCTGCGATGCCGCCAATCGCGCAGACTTGCGCGCGGCGAAAGCGCCTGATAACCAAAATGAGCTGACTGGCATACCAAGCAAACAGCCACCACAAGCAGACCATCCACAGCGGTAACGCATCGGAGACAAAATTGAGCAGCTCAACTTGCTGGTTTATGCTGTCCAACACCGTGCCACTGATGGCAACTATAGCGATGCTTTTCAGCTGCCGAGGCTGGGTTTTCCAACTCCACAGCAAAGTGGCAATCACATAACCGAGCGCCGCCCACTGCCAAGTCTCTTTGCCGAGCACGCACAGAAACCAGCCAAGTTGGAACCAAGTCGAGACAAGCAACAATCGCATCATGCTGGCCGCTGAAAAGTCATGTGCACTGTGCTGATAGTGCGTGCTAAAAAGCCACCTTCACAGTAGCTCAGGTAGTAGCGCCACATGCGAATGAAGCGTTTCGTCATAACCCAAAGCACGCACTTCAGTTTCGGCTTGGTTAAAGCGGCGGTGCCAGTGAGCCAAAGTTTTGGCATAGTCGAGACCGATATCGTAAAGATCCCTCAACAGCAAGTCGCTGTGTTGTGTGGTTGCCTGAGTCAACGAGGTCACGGAAGGCAAAAAGCCACCGGGGAAAATGTATTTCTGGATGAAATCGACGTTATCGCTGTAGTACTCATAGCGCTGATCGGCGATGGTAATGGCCTGAATCGCCATCAGACCACCAGGTTTCAGTAGCGATTGGCAGGTCTTGATGTAAGATGGCAAGTACTGCTTACCCACCGCTTCAATCATTTCAATCGAAACCAGCTTGTCAAATTGACCGCGCAGATCGCGATAATCTTGCTTGAGCAGGGTGATCTGCTCAGACAAGCCAAGCTTGTCGACCAACTGCTGGGTGTATTCGTATTGCTGCTCAGAGATGGTGGTGGTGGTCACCTTACATCCGTAGTGCTTAGCCATGTAGACCGCCATCGCTCCCCAGCCTGTGCCGATTTCGAGCACGTGGTCACCGGGCTTGAGTTTCAACTGTTGGCACAAACGATCCATCTTTTGGATTTGCGCTTGCTCTAAGGTGTCGGTTTCCTGCTGAAAAATCGCCGACGAGTAGAGCATATTTTCATCAAGAAAAGCACGATAGAGATCGTTGCCAAGATCGTAGTGTGCATGAATGTTCTTTTTCGAGTTTTGCTGGGTATTGCGGTTTGCCCAGTGGGCCATTTTATACACCAGCTTGCTCAGCCAGCTGCTTTGCTCTTCCAAACCGTCTAGGGCCGCTAAGTTGAGGGCCATCAGCTTCATCAGAGCCGTCAGATCCGGGCTGTCCCACCAGCCGTCCATGTAGGCTTCTCCAGCAGCGATACTGCCACCGCGTATCACACGCGAGTAAAAGCCGGGATGTTTGACTTCGATCGTCGCAACGACATTTGTCCCAGAGAGATCGTTGCCCGTGGTACCAAAGCGCTCACTGCGTTCACGACTCTCAGTATGAAAGCTTTCAATCACGGTCAGAGTGCCCGTTTCCATCTTCTGCAGACATTGGAAAATGATTCTGCGCGCCGCCTTTTGCGTGGTAGAGAGCTGACGAGGCATAACCATGGATGACGTATTTAGCATGCAGAATTCTCCTTGTGCTTTTTATTTTTTGTCTCTGTTGCTGACGTTTGCTTATCTGGGTGCGAATCAGACTGGTATTTAGGATGGGAATAAAAGGGAGCCCCTTTTAGCCACAGCTTTAACGCATGCCAATAAATACCGAACACCACTTTTACTGTTTGGCTCGGCATTTTGATCAACTGCTTCACCAAGTTTTTGCTGTTAAATGGCAACGCTTTCATCGCCATAGTCGCATCGAAGTGTTTTTCGCCTTTGTGGCACTCAAGATGAACACTCAAGTGGTCACCAAGCGGTTTCAGTCGCCATTGATATTGTTGATCGAGCGGGTTAAACGGCGACACATGGAACGCTTTTTGTTGCGTCCAACCATATGTTTCATCGTCTTGATTGGCAGACACCGCATAGTAGTGGCGCTCATTCCACGGTGTGTTACTCACTTCCGCCAACATATAGCGCCAGTTCCCGTTCGCGTCATGCAAGTAATAAAAATTGACCGGACTGAAGTAGAGCCCGAGATAACGTAGATGACAGACTGCGATCACTTTCCCTTGGCAATCCACCCCAGTCAGTTGGCGCACTTTCTCTTGCACCGCCGTTTTCAGATCGCCGCTGCCTAGGTAGTCACTGCGTTTCCATCTCGCCCAATGCCACCAGCGCTGGCCGAAACCCCAAACGGACTGCTGCAATGTTTCCAGCTCATCGAGATCAATCGCCGGCATAAACAGTGGGTAATTCAACGCGTGTTGTACCGGCGTAAAGCGCCTATGACGCACAGTGCCGACGTACAGCTGACTTTGGGCTGGGCTTGCCATATCATGCCGCTCCTTTGTGCTGCGCCTCAGATTGCGCTGCAGCAGAGATTGCTTTCACCACGTCGAGCGCACTGCGCACGCCATCTTCATGAAAACCGTTGTACCAATAGGCGCCGCAAAACCAAGCTTGATGTTGCCCTTGGATCTCTTCACGACGTGCCTGAGCGGCAATCGACTGAGTAGTAAAGACCGGATGGTGGTAGACAAAACGGCGCAGGATTTTGTCTGGTTGAATCGCTTCGCTGCGATTTAGCGTGACGCAAAACGTGTGCTCAGATTGGATATGCTGCAAGATGTTCATGTTGTAAGTCAGTGAAGGCAGGCGCTGCGCTTCTTCGGCATGACCATCTAAAAAATAGTTCCATGAGGCCCAAGCGGCTTTGCGTTTGGGTAATAACGAGGTGTCAGTATGCAGAACCACTTCATTGGCTTGGTAGGCCATATCCGACAAAATCTCGGTTTCCGCTGTGCTGGCATCGTGCAACATGTGTAACGCTTGGTCGCTGTGGCAGGCGAAAATCACTTGATCGAACCACTCGGTTTGGCCATTGACATGCAGTACCACCTTATCCGCTTGACGCACCACTTTGCTGACCGGGCTATTTAAACGAATCTTATCGGCGAAACCTTGTGTCAGTGGAGGAATATACGCCTTGGAGCCCCCCTTAATCACGTACCACTGTGGGCGGTTGGTGATGTCCAACAAGCCGTGATTGAGGAAAAAACGCAAAAAGAAAGTCAGCGGAAACGCGCGCATATCAGCCAAGGTCGAAGACCAGATTGCTGCCCCCATAGGCAGAATATAGTTATCACTAAAATAGTCACTGAAGCTATGTAACTGCAAGAATTCGCCGAGTGTCTGCACTTGCGCTGCGGGATCCTTAGCCGCCTGCTTGGCCAGACGGTTGAAGCGTAAGATCTCGCCGATAAAGCGATAAAACTGTGGCTTAAACCAATTGCGTTTTTGCGCAAACAGCGTGGTGGCGGTGTGTCCGTTGTACTCTAGACCATTGCTGTCGTTGCGCACACTGAAACTCATCTGCGTCGGCAAGCCTTGCACACCAATTTCGTCCATCATTTTCATGAAGTTGGGATAGGTGCGGTCGTTATAAACGATAAACCCAGTATCAATCGCGTAGTTTCTGGCCATCTTTTTCTATCTCCACCGTGGCGGTGTGACCACCGATATAATCGTTGGCTTCGAACAAAGTGACATCGTGCTCTTTGTGCAGGTAGTAACCACAGGTAAGACCTGAAATTCCAGTGCCTATAATCGCAATCTTCATGCTTGATCCTTCTTATTAAATAGCAGTTTAGACGTTAGCCACCTTTGCCAGCGATAAGGCAAGCAAGCGATTAAACGTAGGGTGGTGGTAAAGCCTGCGGGGAAATAGAGGTACTCTTTGCCCGCGTTCAGTTGAGTTCGAATGGCTCGTGAAGCTTCATCGGCCGATATCATCATCGGCATAGCAAAGGTGTTTTTATCGGTCAAAGGCGTTTGTACAAAACCCGGGAAAACCACCGAGACGGTGATACCTTTAGGTTGCAAGTCAAGAGCCAGACTTCTGGCAAAGTAGCTCACTGCCGCTTTCGACGCGCCATAAGCTTCCGCTCTTGGCAACGCGAGCTCTGAGGCAATGGAGCCGACAATCACTAATCGATGCCCTGCTTGAAAATGATGCTGGCAACCCTCAATGCAGTTCACCACGCCCATCACGTTCACATTCATCACTCGTGCCACCAGTTTGGCATCCACCACGCCATGGTCGAGGTATTCGCAGTCGCCAGCGTTGAAAATCCACATGCTTGGGGTAACAGGCAGAGCCGCTAAAGCCTTTTTCGTCTGCTCATAGTCAGTGACATCAAATTGCAAGCAGGAAATACGGGGGCTGTGTGCCGCTAACTCATTCAATGCGGCTTGGTTACGCCCACACGCAATCACGTCAACGCCACTCGCCGCGTAATCTTGGGCAAGTTTTTTGCCGATGCCTGAGGTCGCGCCAGTGATTAAAACCGCTGTATTCATTGCCCTAGCCTCTTTTTAATCGCCTTAATCACACTACCGAGCAGCGGCAGATGTTCATAAAGCATTTCGCCAAGATCAAAGTAGTCGCGGTGATAAATCACCTTGCCCTCAGAAAAACGCAGATGGGAAACACCCTGCACTTCAATCGCACAGCCTTGTTTGAGCTTGGGATGCTGCAGTGTCATGGTCCAAGTAATGAAGCCTTTGTCTTCCACTTGGCAGCGCTCATGAATCGAAAAATCACAGCGAATCACATTGCGATACAAAGCCTGAAAGTAATCGAAGAGATTGGAAAAGCCTTCGAGACGATGCGCGGCATCTTCAAACACCACATTTTGGTGGTAGACCTGCTCAAGTAAAAACAGATTGTCTTTACTCAAGGTTTGATAACATTGCGCCACCCGTGATACATCCATTAACACCGCCTCCCAGATTAGTTGTACAACTTTTATCTACGTACAAGATAGAACAGCTCATCAAAGTTGTACAAGAATTATTTTGTATAAGTATCTTGTGCAATTTGATACGCAAAAAAGAGAGGAAGCGATCACTGCATATGAAAAAGGCTTGGTTTTCCAACCAAGCCTTGAGTAAGAGAAGATGCGCTGGAGTTAGAACTGTCCACCACGCAGAGCAGAGATTCGTTTGTCCAGTGGCGGGTGGCTCATCAGTAGTTCAGTCAGCGACTGTTTACCATTGATACCAAACGCCATCATGGTGCCATCCAGTTTCGACTCTTGGCTGATCTTCAAGCGCTCCAGCGCCGCAATCATTTTCTCTTTACCCACTAAGCGAGCCGCGCCTGCATCAGCGTGGAACTCACGATGGCGGCTGTACCACATGGTGATAAAGCTAGCGAGGAAACCAAAGACCAACTCCAGAGCGATAGAGACACCAAAGTAGACCATCATATTGCTGCCTTCGCCCTCTTCATCGTCGTTTGAAGCCACCATGTTGGCAATAAAACGCGATAGGAAGATAACAAAGGTGTTCACCACGCCTTGCATTAACGTCATGGTCACCATATCGCCATTCGCAATATGGCTCACTTCATGGGCCAAGACCGCTTCAGCTTCATCACGGGTCATGTTGTGCAACAGACCGGTTGAAACGGCCACCAGTGAATCGTCACGTTTCGCCCCAGTGGCAAACGCGTTGATGTCTGGTGAATCGTAGATAGCCACCGTTGGCATACCAATGCCCGCTTGCTGCGCCTGACGGCTAACCGTTTGCAGCAACCAATGTTCGGTTTCGTTACGTGGGCTTTCAATCACCATGCCGCCAACAGAGCGCAATGCCATGCTCTTTGACATCATCAGTGAGATGAACGCACCACCAAAACCAAACACCGCCGCCATAACCAGTAACCCGGATAGGCTGCCCGGTTTCATTCCGGTAACGGCGTAAACAATATTCAACACTAAGCTCAGTACCAATACGACAGCTAGGTTGGTGATTAAGAACAACATGACTCGCTTCATGACTTTTCTCCAGGGAAGCTTTTTACTTTAACGTCAGTGTGATCTGACTTCTTTGACTGATAGATATAGTCTAATTTTTTTAAAACAAGGTTAAGCGATAAATTGCAACATTTGTTTACTAATAGATGGGGCGCAATGATGTATAAAATAGGCAAAAATAACGCATAGATATTTAAACAAAATCGTTAGACTTTGGTCTTATTGTGCTTCTTGTTGTTCATGATAGATTCTCTAGCAGACAAAACAACGTCGATGAATTCTCGAAGTACGGCTAGGTAGGGAATTGAGATTGACGTCATCCATCAAACTAAGGGAATGATTATGGTAGAGTCAAACAACTATCAAATGGCGATTGATCTATTGTGCTGCCATCTGGGAATCTCTGAAGAAGAGGCGAAGCAGCAACTCGGCATTTCGACAGAGCAGCAGGTTGCCAAGCAAATCTCTGATACTCAGCAAGCTCTTATGGGGCTGGTGCAAGACAAGTAAATTTTGAATACGCAAGAAGGGCTGCCAATCGGCAGCCCTTCTTCATTTTATTTGGTCAATTGTCTTGCTAGGTTATGCCCCAAGCAATGCTGTGACATCAATGTACTTAGCCAGATCTTTGCGCTTGGCCTTAGGAATATAAGGAATTTCTCCGAGCTTAGGCACCGCTAAACGCATTTCTAACATTTCAATGATGTCAGCATAGTGCTCAGTCCCCGGGTTCACTCGATTGGCCACCCAGCCAATCAGGTTCAAGCCATCGGATTTGATCACTTCTGCCGTTAACAGCGCGTGACTTAAGCAACCTAACTTGATACCGACCACCAAAATAACAGGGAGTTGCTCTTGTTGTACCCAAGTAGACAAACTTTCTTCATCTGAGATGGGCACACGCCAACCGCCAGCACCTTCAACTAACACCACATCGGCATTTTGCTTGTGCTGCGCCAATTTGTTACTTAGAACGGTGTAGTCTATTGCGACCTGTTCATGCTTCGCCGCAATGTGAGGAGACGCCGGCAGTTCGAGCGCATACGGGTTCACATCCTCGTAAGCAACGTCAACTGTTGCAGCGGCTTGCAAGTGCAGTGCATCGGAATTTCGCCAACCTTCGGCCGTTTTTTCACTGCCCGCAGCCACGGGCTTGTAACCGATTGTTTTTATCTCTCTCGCTGCCAACGCATGAAGAATGGCTTTTGAAGCCACGGTTTTGCCAACATCGGTATCCGTACCTGCAACAAAAAATGCCCTACTCATATCTCTATAACCCCTAAACAAACCTTATAACTGGCCGGTACATGCCCCAGATGGTTTTGAAATGTTTGATACTCGCGCTCAACCTGCGTCAATACTTTACGACTGGTTAAACCATGTGAACGACCACTTACGTGATTCGCCCCAATACCTTTGAGATCTCGCATCACGGCAAACGCTGATGGGTACCAAACTGTGATGTCGGTCAAGTCTAGATGATGGTTATGGCAATGAGATTGCGCTAACGCAATTTTTACCTGATTGGCGGAGATGAAATGGTTGACGTGTTGATATGCATCAATTTTTCGCCACGCGGTTTTCAGCTCCAACAGTGAACCATCCAGCAATGTGGAGAAAAACGCCATGCCTTTTGGCTTGAGCACGCGTTTGATTTCTCTCAGCGGATAGGCCAAATCCTGACACCACTGCAAAGCCAGGCTGCTAAAAACGTAATCGAACTCAGCGGAAGGAAAAGGCAAAGCTTCGGCATCGGCAACCTGATAGGTGACGCGCCAATCGCCACAGCGTTTACGAGCCGTTGCTAACATCTGTGACGAGAGATCAGCGCACACCACCGAAGCTCCCCTATCTCGCAGCAATTCTGAGAAATAGCCAGTACCGCAGCCAAGATCTAAAACACGCCGCCCTGTGAGATCTTCAGGCATTTTCTCTAGTAGCCGATGGCCAACATCACGCTGAAACGCCGCGTGTTGATCGTAAGTTTTCGCTGCTTTACCAAACGCCAAGGCAATCGCCTGTTTATCGCTACTGGCTGTGTCGGTTAATAATGCTTGCTTCACTTGCTCTCTCCCATCGCCTGCAACAAACTGCGACCCAGCACTTTAAGGTGCTCGACACTGTGGTTCGCAGTGAGGGTAATTCTCAAACGCGAAGTTCCTTGCAAAACGGTTGGCGGACGAATCGCCGTCAGCCATAAGCCTTTCTGGCGACAGTGCTCAGAGACCGCCATCGCGCGTTGTGCATCACCTATAATCCAAGGTTTTATTGGTGTCGATGTATCAACGTAGCCCGCCTCATTTTTCAGCAACAGAGCATACGTTTGTTGCAACTCATCTAACTTTTCTCTTCGCCAACGTTGCGTACGTATCATCTCAATCGCGTGGGTTAAAGCATACGCTTGAGCGGGTGGAATCGCCGTCGAATAGACATGATGACGGGCAAATTGGGCCAGATAGTCGCCAGTGGATTGGTCGCACAAGATCGCCGCACCAGATAAGCCAAACGCTTTGCCAAAAGTGACTACCAAAAGCTCTGGTTTAATCGCGGCCAGATCGCAGCTGCCCCGACCTTCCTCACCAAGCACGCCAATGCCGTGGGCATCATCGACCGCCAGCCAAGCGTTTTTTTGCTTGGCGACCTGAGTGATGTTTGCCAACAGAGCGAGATCACCATCCATACTGAACACGCCCTCAGTAACCACGAGGCTGCGCCCTTTTGCATCCAGTAAAGTATCGAGATGACGAGTGTCGTTATGCTTCCACCGTTTCATCGTCGCGGGCGAAAGGTGGCCAGCTTCCTGCAAAGAGGCATGATTGAGTTTATCTTGGTAAAGAAAATCGCCTTTTTCTAACAAACTGAACAGCATAGCTTGATTGGCCGCAAAGCCCGAGCCAAACAAGATGGCCCGTTCAAAGCTTAGCCAGTCACATAAGGCCGCTTCGAGGTTGCTGTGCGCAGGGGAAAACCCCGTCACCATCGGCGACGCACCACTGCCACAGCCGTATAAACTCAGTCCTTGTTGCCATGCGCGCACTAGAGACTGGTCGTTTGCTAAACCCAAATAATCATTGGCAGAGAAGTTGATATAACGTTTGCCATCACATTCGAGCTCGGTTTGGTTACCAGAGAAAATCACCTGAGTGCGCCGGCTCAAACCTTGCTGCGCTCTTTGCGAAAGCGCGCCTTCAATTCTGGACTTAAACGCTGGCGTCATAAAACAGGTCGTCTTTCGCCGGACGAGCAGCCACTCGTTCTACTACGCGATCAAGCAAGTCGTTTTCTTCAATTTCATCCGGTTTTTGCGACACTTGCTGGCGGTTAATCCCCAGCTTGTTAAACAGCAACATGTCTTTGTCTTCGGATGGATTGGGAGTAGTCAGAAGTTTGCAACCGTAGAAAATAGAGTTGGCACCCGCCATAAAGCATAAGGTTTGCATCTGCTCATTCATATTTTCGCGGCCAGCAGAGAGGCGTACCGCAGATTGCGGCATCATGATGCGGGCGATGGCAATTAAGCGAATAAAGTCAAAAGGATCGACATCTTCTGCGCTTTCCAGAGGCGTCCCTTTGACTTTGACCAGCATATTGATCGGCACACTTTCCGGATGCACCGGCAAGTTGGCTAATTCCACCAGAAGTCCAGCGCGGTCATTGGCACTCTCACCCATGCCAATGATCCCGCCAGAACAGATTTTCATTCCCGCGTCACGCACGTGAGAAAGTGTATCTAGGCGATCTTGATAGGTGCGAGTGGTGATGATGTTGCCGTAAAACTCTGGCGAGGTATCAAGGTTATGGTTGTAATAGTCAAGGCCCGCTTCGGCAAGCTGATTCGCTTGCTCAGGCGTGAGCATGCCCAGCGTCATACAGGTTTCTAGCCCCATCCCTTTAACGCCTTGGATCATCTCTTTGAGCAGCGGCATATCACGCTCTTTTGGATTTTTCCACGCCGCACCCATACAAAAACGCGTAGAAACCTGCGTTTTTCGCTTTCTGCGCGGCATCCAGCACCCGCTCGACTTCCATTAAGCGCTCTTTCTCAACGTCAGTTTGATAACGGGCACTCTGCGGACAATACTTGCAATCTTCAGGGCAAGCGCCAGTCTTAATCGACAGCAAAGTGCTGACTTGCACTTGGTTGGCGGGATGGTAATGACGGTGAACTTGCTGCGCTGAAAAAAGCAAATCCATAAAAGGCTTATCCATTAGCTCACGCACTTGCGCATGAGTCCAGTTGTGACGTACTTCCACGTGTATTCCTTGCGTAACTTTTTGTTAAGTCGTTTTCGTTTTGTTGACAGTCTACTGAGTCCCGATAAACTGTCAACGAAATCAAACGCAACAAAGTTTACATTGGGTTATTTTTTAATCATTCAAATTATTGGAACAACACATGGATTTAGCCTTCGACCGCCGCCACATCTGGCATCCTTACACTTCAACCTTAACACCTCTGACCTGCTATCCGGTCAGTGCCGCGCAAGGTGTGACACTACAGTTGGAAGACGGTCGAACGCTGGTTGACGGTATGTCCTCATGGTGGTCAGCCATTCATGGCTATAACCATCCGCACCTTAACGCTGCGGCGCACGCTCAGATTGATCGAGTTTCTCATGTCATGTTTGGTGGCATCACACACCAACCCGCCATTAATCTGTGCAAGAAACTGCTATCACTCGCACCGAGCAACCTAGAGCACGTATTCTTAGCCGATTCGGGATCGGTGGCTGTAGAAGTCAGTTTGAAAATGGCGTTGCAATATTGGCACGCCAAAGGCGAGTCTCGACCTAAATTCCTCACGTTACGCCACGGCTATCACGGTGATACGTTCGCCGCTATGTCGGTCACCGACCCAGACAACTCCATGCACTCTTTATACAAAGGCTTCTTACCGGAGCATATTTTCGCCAACTCGCCCACAGTCGGTTTTTGGGATGAGTGGAACCCAGACGATTTAGCCCATTTCGCCGAGCAAATCGACCAGCATCATACTCAGTTGGCGGCGGTGATCTTAGAGCCTATCGTCCAAGGCGCTGGTGGCATGCGCATCTATCATCCTGAGTTTTTAAAAGGTGTCCGAACGCTTTGTGACCAATATGGCCTGCTGCTGATTGCCGATGAGATCGCCACGGGTTTTGGTCGCACAGGCAAGCTCTTTGCTTGTGAACATGCTGATGTTCAACCGGATATTTTGTGCGTCGGAAAAGCGCTGACGGGCGGTTATATGACGCTGTCCGCTACCCTGACCAGCAAGCAGGTCGCCGACACCGTGTGCAGCGGGGAAGCAGGCTGCTTTATGCATGGACCAACATTCATGGGCAACCCCCTGGCCTGTGCGGTCGCAACGGCGAGTTTAGAGTTAATCGAACAAGAAGATTGGCGCAAGCAAACGAGTGAGATTGAACGGCTGTTTTCTCAATTACTGCCATCACTGCAAGCCTACCCAATCGTCAAAGAGACGCGCTGGCTAGGCGCGATTGGCGTGGTTGAAACTCATCGTCCAGTCAATATGGAAGTGATCCAAGCTCTGTTTGTCGAGCTCGGCGTATGGATTCGTCCATTTGGCAAACTGATCTATATCATGCCGCCCTTTATCAGCAAGCCAGAGCATATTGAACAACTGGTCAACGCAATTGAAACCGCGCTTCAGCGTGCAGAGTGTTTTGTTTAGCTACGAGATAACAAAAACCCAGCGCAGAGGCTGGGTTTGATATTGATTTGATGAGATTAACCGATGTGCGTTGCGCCGCCCATGTACTTCTGAAGTACGGTCGGAATGGCAATACGGCCGTCTGCTTCTTGGTTGTTTTCAAGAATGGCAACCATGGTACGGCCAACAGCCAAACCAGAACCGTTTAGAGTATGCACCAGCTCTGGTTTCTTCTCTGCTTTACGACGGAAGCGTGCTTGCATGCGACGAGCTTGGAAATCCCACATGTTTGAGCATGAAGAGATTTCACGGTAAGTATTTTGCGCCGGCACCCACACTTCTAAGTCGTAAGTCTTGTGAGAACCGAAACCCATGTCGCCAGTACAAAGTAGCACTTTACGGTAAGGTAGCTCGAGCAGTTGCAGTACTTTTTCTGCATGACCAGTCAGCTCTTCCAACGCGTTCATTGAGTCTTCAGGTTTGGTGATTTGAACCAGTTCCACTTTGTCGAATTGGTGCATACGGATCAAACCGCGCGTATCACGGCCATAAGAACCCGCTTCAGAGCGGAAACACGGCGTATGTGCCGTCATCTTGATTGGCAGATCCGCTTCGTCCGTGATGGTATCGCGCACTAAGTTAGTCACAGGAACTTCAGCCGTTGGAATAAGAGAAAGTTTGCGCGGCTCTTCATCACTGGCCTTTTCTGTCAACGGCTCAGTATGGAACAGATCCTTACCAAATTTAGGCAACTGACCAGTACCGAATAGGCTGTCTGCGTTCACAAGGTAAGGCACATACATTTCTGTATAGCCGTGCTCTTCTGTGTGCAGATCCAGCATAAACTGAGCGATTGCACGGTGCAGACGGGCAAACTGACCTTTCATCACGATGAAACGTGCACCAGTGATCTTAACCGCGCTGGCGAAATCTAGACCGTCACCCATTTCGCCTAGGTCAACGTGATCTTTTAATTCGAAGTCGTAAGACTTTGGCTCACCCCAACGCGAAATCTCAAGATTATCGTTCTCGTCTTTACCATTTGGCACTTCATCCGCAGGAATGTTTGGAACAGAAAGGATGATGTCATCTAACTGCGCCATCAGTGCGTCAAGTTCGAGTTTTTTCGCATCTAAATCAGAGCCTAATGATCCGATTTGTTGCTTGATCTTTTCTGCACCTTCTTTGTCACCAGCCGACATCAGTTGACCGATTTGCTTGGAGATGGAGTTACGCGTGGATTGTAAATTTTCAACTTCTACTTGAATGGACTTACGTTGTTCTTCAAGTTTACCGATTGTCTCTACGTCTAGCTTAAAGCCACGACGTGCCAGTTTAGCAGCTGTTTCATGCAGCTCTGTACGAAGTAATTTAGAATCCAGCATTGTTAATCCTATGCTTTTTGTTGTGAAGGTACGCACCCAATCCTGTCGAGCACGTTGAAAAAATTAACCGAACAAATGTATCCAAAAACGCCTACTTTTCATAGCGCTTTTGTGGGCTATTTGCGTCTAAATTAGCCAGGTAATCTAACTTTTCCGCGATTTTGCCCTCTAAACCGCGGTTTGTTGGCTGATAGTACTTACGTGATGCCATTTCTAATGGAAGGTAGCGTTTCTCCCGCGGCGTAAGCCCCGGGCTCATCGTGCGCGTAGCGATAGCCTTCACCGTAGCCGAGATCTTTCATCAGTCCGGTTGGCGCGTTGCGCAAATGGAATGGTACCTCATATTCAGGCAAATTGTGGGCATCGGCCAGCGCTTGTTTCCACGCGGTATACACGGCATTACTTTTCGGCGCGCAGGCTAAGTAGACGATCGCCTGTGCAATAGCGCGTTCACCTTCTGCCGGACCTACACGGGTGAAACAATCCCACGCGGCGAGTGCCACTTGCATCGCTCTGGGATCCGCGTTACCAACGTCTTCAGAAGCGATCGCCAGCAGACGGCGGGCAATGTAGAGCGGATCACAACCTGCGGCAATCATTCGCGCAGCCCAATACAAGGCCGCATCGGGATTCGATCCGCGAATCGACTTATGCACCGCGGAGATCAGGTCGTACCAAATATCGCCTTTGTTATCAAAGCGAGAGACTTTCTCTCCCGCCACTTCGGCCAACAGCGCCAAGGTGATCTGTTTTTCGCCTTGCGCATTCTCTTCGGCCATGTCGTAGAGCAGTTCCAGATAGTTGAGTGACATTCTCGCGTCACCATTCACCAATTCAGCAAGGCGACTTAGGACGTTGTCGGCAAAATGCGCAGAAATGTTACCCAATCCGCGCGACTTATCTTCTATGGCTTGACGCAGCGCAAGCAAGATTTCATCGCTACTAAGTGACGTGAGCTTGTACACTCGCGCTCGCGACAGTAATGCGTTGTTGAGTTCAAAAGAAGGGTTTTCCGTGGTCGCACCAATAAACGTCACCGTGCCATCTTCAATGTGGGGCAAAAAGGCATCCTGCTGAGATTTATTAAAGCGGTGCACCTCATCGACAAACAAAATGGTTCGTCGCCCAGCAAGTTTGTTTTCACGCGCTTTTTCAATCGCCGCACGGATCTCTTTGACCCCCGATGTCACCGCAGAAACACGCTCAACTTCCGCATTGGCGTAGTTTGCCGCCACTTCAGCCAAGGTGGTTTTACCCGTGCCGGGTGGTCCCCAAAGAATCATCGAGTGCAAATGGCCGGCTTCCAATGCTCGGCGCAGCGGCTTTCCCGGCCCGAGAATATGTTGCTGGCCGATATACTGCTCAACCGTTTCTGGCCTCATACGAGCAGCAAGGGGACGAAAATCCTCGTCCCCTGAAAAATCTAACGTGTAATTGGTCACGAGCGATTAATTCCTTTGATCATCCACTTCCACTCCCTCTGGAATGGCGAAGGTAAATCTGTCGGCATTCGGTTTGCCCAGCTTCACTTGGCTGAACTTGAACAGCCCTTTTTGGCCGTCTTGCTCAATCACATTAAAGCCAT
Organism: Vibrio cidicii; assembly: GCF_009763805.1. NCBI lineage: Bacteria > Pseudomonadati > Pseudomonadota > Gammaproteobacteria > Vibrionales > Vibrionaceae > Vibrio > Vibrio cidicii. Next base: position 1,660,307 of record NZ_CP046804.1, read on the forward strand.
TGACTATGCCTTTGGCATCAATATCGATTTGAAACTGGCCTTGAGTCGAATCGACTGCTTTCGGACTTAAGGTAAAGACATTGCCTTGTTGCTCAACGCGATAATTCTGCCAATCACTGGCTCGATTGCGTGTTAGTAGTACAAAGGGGGTTTGCTCCGTCGCTTGCTCTTGCCAGTAAATGCTGACCTGTTCAATAAAAGGGCTGTAGTACCAAAGCGTTTTGCCATCAGAAACTAACAGGTTTTCATCCGGAAAAGTGGTGTTCCAGCGAAACAGACTCGGACGAGCAATTTCAACGGTTCCTTCCCCTTCCATAATGGTTTCCCCTTCGGGGCTGAGGACCGTTTGGGAAAATTGGGCACTAAAGCCATCGTTGATCGCCAAGCGGTTGCTGAGCTCCTCCTGTGGGGAAGCCATTACCGACGCGCTTAGAAACATCAACGTAAACCATTTCTTCATTTTTCTACCTTTCTACAACTTGTGGCGAGAAAACTCGTGTTATTGGACGGCGATTCAATCCGTAAGTTCACTAATCTCTGGGTGGCGCGGGAGCTAGGACTTCGCGATTGCCGTTATGGCCCGGTGCGCTGACAATGCCCTGCGCTTCGAGTTGCTCTACGATCCGGGCGGCTCGGTTATAACCAATTTTAAAGCGACGCTGAACGCCAGACACAGAGCCACGGCGCGATTGAACCACATGCTCAACCACCTGATCGAACAGCGGGTCCAACTCATCATCGCTTTCCATCTGCTCTCCCGGTAACAGCGCATCAGGGCCTTGATCGCCGCTGACAATCTCTTCGATATAATTGGGTTTGCCACGCGCTTTCCAGTTATTTACCACGGCATGCACATCGTCATCGGAAGCAAACGCACCATGAAACGCGAATCGTGTGACTTGAACCGGGAGGCAGATAGAGCATATCACCCATTCCCAGTAACGACTCCGCGCCACCTTGGTCCAAAATGGTTCGTGAATCCGTTTTGGTTGACACGGTAAACGCCACACGGGTTGGAATGTTGGCTTTGATTAGACCCGTGATCACATCGACCGAAGGACGCTGGGTCGCGAGGATCAAGTGAATGCCTGCCGCACGCGCTTTTTGCGCCAAGCGAGCAATCAGCTCTTCCACTTTTTTACCCACCACCATCATCAAGTCGGCAAACTCATCAACCACCACCACAATGTAAGGCAGTTTTTCCAGCAATGGCGGCTCCGTGTCCATACTATCGCCTTCTTTCCACAGCGGATCGTGTATCGGATGACCCGCTTCTGCGGCCATTTTCAGCTTTTCATTAAAGCCTTTAATGTTACGGACACCCATCACCGACATCAGTTTATAGCGACGCTCCATCTCACCCACACACCAGCGTAGCGCGTTAGAAGCATCCTTCATGTCGGTCACCACTTCGGCCAACAGATGTGGAATGCCTTCATAAATAGACAACTCAAGCATTTTCGGGTCGATCATGATAAAGCGCACCTCTTCCGGGCTAGCTTTATACAGCATGCTCAGGATCATCACGTTGACCCCAACAGATTTACCAGAACCTGTGGTACCCGCCACCAGCACATGCGGCATCTTAGACAAATCGGCAACCAGCGCTTCGCCCGCAATATCTTGCCCCAGCACCACAGTGGTCGGCGAGGTGGCTTGCTCAAACTGAGGGCTCGCAATCACATCAGAGAGATAGACGGTCTGGCGGCTCATGTTCGGCAGTTCGAGACCGACATACGGCTTGCCAGGGATCACCTCGACAACACGCACCGCCATAGCAGACAGCGAGCGCGCCAAGTCCATCGACAGACTGGAGATGCGGCTAACCTTCACCCCTGGCGCTAAATCCAACTCAAAACGCGTAATCACAGGGCCGGGAAAAATCCCCACAACGCGCGCTTTAATCTTGTAATCGGCCAGTTTTGCTTCCACCAAACGCGCAATGTGCTCCAGCGCTTCTTTATCGATGAAATTTTCTCGCTTCTCTGGATGATAAAGCAGCTCTAACGTCGGCAACGGCTCTTGTGGTACAGGCAGGTTCTGCTCTTTTTTCATCAAGAACGGATTGTTTGCCCCTGCCATGTTTTGCTGAGCTTGGCTGACCATATTCTGAAAAGCGGTGACATCTTCATCAGCTTGATCAGCTTGAGGCTCTTCTTCACTCTCGTCATTTTCATAAAACGCAGATGTCTCTGTTTCTGACGAAGAGCACGACTGCTGCTCAAGCGGAGTTTGCGCTTGATACTCTTCTGGCTCTTGCATCCAAGGCGGTAAATCGAGATCGTCTTCCAAGTTCGACATTACTGGTTCATGTCGATGCGGCTCAACCATTTCATCCCCGATTTTATCCAACTCGGAGGCCGAAATGACAGGCTCAAACGATGGCTCATCTTGAGACCATGGCGGCTCTGCGTTCTCTGGCACTGATTCTACGGGTGACGCTGTCGGCTGCGAATAGACGGGCGATTCAGTTGGCATGTCATCGGCAAACATCGCCTCTTGCTCCAACTCCTCAATGGTCGCCGTCAGCTTTTGACTGCGCGTTTCTTGCGAAATTTCGGCTGCGATGTCTGCGTGGTAATTTGCCTGAGAAGGCATATGAATCGGATAGTCGGTTTGCGACGAAGCGGCCACAGCGGGCTCTTCAAGGTATTCTTCATCATGGTGCTGCGGCAAGTCTTGCGCCTTCTCGTTCACATTGGGCGTATCCAAAAGCTCACGTTCTAAGCGAATGTTTTGTAACTGAGGCTCTAATACCTCACCCGCGTCACCACGCACTTTGTTGACTAGCCAAACAAACAACCCAATGGCCAAATTGCCGAGCGACTCAACAATGGCTAACCAAGAAATCCCCGTCAGCAAGGTAAAGCCCGCTCCCCATAAAAAGAGCAGCACTAACGTGGTGCCTAATACATTGAGCACAGGCAAGGCTAAGTTAGTCAATACATCGCCAATCACGCCGCCAGAAGAGAAATACCAGATATCATCGAAGTTGATATCAGCCAAACCACAGCTAGTCAGGATCAGAATCACGAGACCAAGTAGACGCGTTCCCCACAGCATCAGGTCGATGTGTTCGTCTTCGTCTCGTTTGCGGAAAAACACCCACGCGGCGATGGTGAGTAACAAAGGAAGTGGATAGGCCAATAAGCCAAAAGCAAAAAAGAGGGTATCGGCGATCCAAGCGCCTAAAATACCGCCCGCATTGCTAATTCCCCCGCCCCAAGCCGTTTGCGACCAAGAAGGATCTGCAGGGCTGAAAGTGATGAGTGCTGTCGCCAGCAAAACAGAGCTGAGCACGCCGAGGATCAGACCGCACTCTTTGAGACGTTGAAAACCGTTCAGACGGGAAGACTGAGGCTCTTCGCTTGTTTTTATAATCGTTTCGACTTTCTTCGCGTTCTCTTTGAACATAAATCAACTTGAATCATTATTAATCTGAAACACTCCGAGCGGCCAAAGCCGCTCGGATTAATAAGTTGATTTAACCACATCGAAAGGAAAAACCCAACGTCTCGTCTGCGAAAGCAGGCATATAACCTGCTTTCCTTACAAGAATTTAACGGGTTTTAATCACCAGCTGATTGCTTTGCTTCACTTCTTCCATAACAACGTAGGTTCGCGTGTCGTTCACACCTGGTAGGCGCAAAAGCGTGTCACCCAACAATTTACGGTAGGCCCCCATGTCAGATACACGAGTTTTCAGCAAATAGTCGAAGTCACCAGAAACCAGATGACACTCTTGGATATCATCCAGCTTTTGCACTGCGGTGTTGAATTGCTCAAACACATCCGGTGCACCACGGTTTAACGTAATCTCAACAAATACCAATAGAGAAGCGTCAAGATACTGGGGGTTTAACAACGCGGTATAACCCGTGATGTATCCTTGACGTTCGAGACGGCGCACACGCTCCAAACACGGCGTTGGTGAGAGGCCTACGCGTTTTGAGAGTTCTACGTTTGAAATTCGACCATCTTTCTGCAATTCATTCAAAATATTGCGATCGATTCGGTCTAGATCCTTGGACGGCTTTTTGTAGTTGTCTGCCATTTTTTATTCCACCTTATTACTTCCTTGCAAAAAAATATACTACAACTTTTTAATATTCAGTATCAAATTTTATTTAAACCCATCTATACTAGGCGTTAATTCGACAATACTACCCTACACATAGTCAATACAACCATAATAACTTAAGGAGTCAGGATGATTATTGGCGTTCCAAAGGAAATCAAGAACCATGAATACCGTGTTGGCATGATCCCAGCCAGCGTGAGAGAAGTGATCTCTCATGGTCACCAAGTGTTTGTTGAAACTAATGCCGGCGCAGGCATCGGTTTTTCAGACGATGACTATATTGCTGCAGGCGCATCCATTCTTCCTACTGCTGCTGACGTATTTGCGAAAGCAGAAATGATTGTAAAGGTTAAAGAACCTCAAGCTGTCGAACGTGCAATGCTTCGTGAAGGGCAAATTTTATTTACCTATTTACACTTAGCCCCAGATTTTCCACAAACTGAAGAGCTAATCAAGAGCAAAGCTGTCTGTATAGCCTATGAGACTGTAACAGATCATATGGGTCGCTTGCCACTACTCGCACCGATGTCTGAAGTTGCTGGTCGTATGTCTATCCAGGCTGGCGCACAGACTCTTGAGAAGTCTCACGGCGGTTGTGGTCTTCTTCTGGGCGGTGTACCTGGCGTTGAACCAGCAAAAGTCGTTGTTATCGGCGGCGGCGTTGTGGGCGCGAACGCAGCGCGCATGGCGGTTGGTCTACGTGCGGATGTCACTATCCTTGACCGTAGCGTAGACACGCTTCGTAAACTGGACGAAGAATTCCAAGGCCGCGCTAAAGTGGTTTATTCTACAGAAGATGCGATCGAGAAGCACGTTCTAGAAGCGGATCTTGTTATCGGTGCCGTATTAATTCCGGGTGCAGCAGCGCCAAAACTGGTAACCAAAGAACACATTGCGAAAATGAAGCCAGGCTCGGCGGTAGTTGACGTGGCGATTGACCAAGGCGGCTGCTTTGAAACATCTCACGCGACCACTCACGCAGAGCCGACTTACATCGTTGATGATGTGGTTCACTACTGCGTAGCCAACATGCCAGGTGCAGTTGCACGTACGTCCACTTTCGCATTAAACAATGCCACTCTCCCTTACATCGTGAAACTGGCTAATCTGGGTTACCAGCGCGCGCTGACCGACGACAAAGGCTTCTTAAAAGGCTTAAACGTCATTCACGGCAAAGTGACTTGCAAAGAAGTCGCAGACAACTTCAACCTTGAGTACATCGCACCAGCTGACGCTATTGCTATGTTCAACTAAAGTTTCTCTGCTAGTCGAACACTCAGCTAGAAACACAAAAAGCTCGCGACTAACGCGAGCTTTTTTTATTCTTTTAACTATATAACTTATGACAAAATAATCTATTGGGAAAATAATTTCAGCGCAATGTCACTTCACAAAAGCGACTTTCGAGCTTGGATCAGCAGATTCCTTGGTGTAACCCTGCGTTCGCAAAAGGTGAATAGATCGACATGATAGCCGTGCTGCTGCAAAAAAAGCGCTCGATCATAGACTAGCCACATTTCCAACGGACGCTGAAAAATTTGCTGCACTAGGCTCAACCGCTCCATACGCCAGAAGCGCTCTTCACCCAATGTCTCAAAGCGGGCATAGTCGACCTTAGGTAAAAGTAACGACTTTTGCGTCGCGGCCCAGTGACAAAATGCTTCAAAACCGGCATTTAACTGCGATTTTTTAATACTGGGCACAGGTACATACTCTTGCAACTGCATCTGTTTCTCGGCATAACAGATCAAAAGCCAGTCGATAGATCATTTCCTGCTCACGTTGGCGTTTGACACGCTCACCACCGGTAACGGTTTGTTGCAGAGGAATGCGTAGCTCTTTTTTACTCAGCTTCAGTTTGGATTGCTGCGCGGGTATCGATAACGCTTGATAAGCTTCATCCTGAATTAAATGATAACAACAGGGGGCAATACTCATCGCGGCAACGTTAGCGCTCGTACCTTGCTGTATCAGGCGGACATGAAGATCACCACAAGCATGAAGTGCAACCGCATGTTGATTGGAATGAAAAAACCGCTTAGATTGCTCATCAAACGCGTCGCCTTGGACAAATGACATCTCTAAATTGAGCTCGTTTGCCGCCTTCTGGCCCTCTTCACACAAGGCATGCTGATATTCAAAACTGATAACCGGTTGTTGACTTGCGCCCGCCAACACGCGTCCAAGATACCCTTTCCCCGCACACCATTCTAACCACGAATCACCAGCGTGGTTATCCAGACAAACGGCTCCCATCGCGGTAATTTGCTGCAACTTTCGACCTGGAATACCGTTGCTAATCATCGATGATAGGCTAATTTGCCTTTTGTTGAGCGAAGCAACATCCGCCATATCCTTGACAACAGATAAACTGGGGAAGAAAGGCTTTAACTGCTCCTCCAGTATTTCTGGCTGTGTTTTAAGTTGTGCGATTTGCTGATGGCTCAACAGAGACAACCAACTGCAAAGTTCAGGATGGGAAACTTGCCAAGGCAGTGTGTTGGCTAAACTGCGATGAAAAGGTTCGAAGCGCCAGAAATCTTCGTTTTCCAGCAACCAGTCGTTTATGAATTGAAATTGAGCCTGCATACTTCCCCCAAACAAGCAGATATTTTGGAGGAAGTCGATACGATTGGAAAGCGCTTAGCGTACTGGGAGTACGATATCTTTGAACATCTCTTCAATTTCCGCGTTCGATTTGAGCGAAATCGCCTGCTCAACCACTGGGCGAGTCAGGTGCGGTGCAAAACGTTCCATAAAATCGTACATATAAGAGCGCAAGAAAGTCCCACGACGAAAACCGATACTGGTGGTGCTAGCACCAAACAGATGGCTGGCATCAATCGAGACCAAATCTTTATCCTGCTCTTTATCGACTGCCATGCTGGCAATCACACCAACGCCAATGCCCATACGCACGTAGGTTTTGATCACATCGGCATCCGTCGCGGTAAAGACGACTTTCGGAGTGAGGCCGACCCGATTAAACGCCGTATCTAGCTCAGAGCGCCCTGTGAAACCAAATACGTACGTCACCAATGGGTAAGTGGCTAAATCTTGAATAGTCACTTTCTCTTTGCGCGCCAGCGGGTGATCTTTCGGCACAACAATTGAGCGATTCCAGTGGTAGCAAGGTAACATGACGGCATCTTGATAGAGGTGTAATGCTTCAGTCGCAATGGCGAAATTAGCCGTGCCTTTGGCAATGGCTTCTGACATTTGGCTTGGCGTGCCTTGATGCATATGCAGAGAAACTTTCGGATAACGGGCAGTGAAGCCTTTAATCACATCCGGTAACGCATAACGGGCCTGAGTGTGAGTCGTTGAAATGTTCAGCGTGCCCATTTCTGGATGGGTGTGCTCACCAGCCACAGCTTTGATGCTTTCTACTCGCGCGAGAATTTCTTGTGAAATCCGCACGATGTCCTCACCCGCTCGGGTCACTTGCGTAAGATGTTTTCCACTTCGCTCAAAGATTTGAATACCCAGCTCATCTTCCAGCAATCGTACTTGCTTACTGATACCCGGCTGCGAGGTATACAGACTTTCTGCTGTCGCAGACACATTGAGATTGTGATTGACAACCTCAACGATGTATTTCAGTTGTTGCAGTTTCATAGTCGCCTCGTAGTCCGTTACTCATAACTAAACTTCATCCACATGAGTAAAAACCATACATTTTAGGTTCTCAAATATAATAATAAGTTATAACGTGGATAACGTATAAAGAACAGCGAAATTGCAAAGTTTCTATCCCTTCACAGCTCAGGACGCGACCAGACGACTATTTTGTAATCCACGCCTCATTCTTTACTTCGATTCGTAAGTTTTGATTACTAATCCTTTTCAGAACAGCAATAATCACTAAGAATATGATTAATAGGTGCATGAACGCCTTGTGTTCGTGTATCCTTACTTGTTAGCCGTCAATAATAAAAGCAGACACACACAGATATGAATATTGGTTTAATTATCGCTTTGGTCGCCGTATTACTGGTTTTGGTTCTTGGTTACAACATCATGCTCCAGTACAAGGTCAAAGTGGAAACCGCGAAACGACAAGAATCCGCCCGCTACGTTGCTATCATTGATGCCACAGAAGAGCTGATTGGTCATGCGCACCATATTCCTTTTAGCAAGGAATTGCTTGTCTGCCTTAACAATCGCATCTTGGATGCGCTGGAAAACATGGCGGCGTTAGATCCTAAGAGCAAACAACTCGCACAGCGAGTTGAAGGCATGAAGCAGCAAATTGAACATCTGAAGAATAACTATCAAGGCGGCGAAAGCACCGCGTTTAAAGTGCCTACCAGCGACAAGCAAGCCATTGTGATGCTCAAATTGGTTAAGCGTTTACGTGATACCATTCGAAATGAACACAACAAAGGCCGTTTTGAAACCCAAGCCTACGTAGAAGAAAACGCTCGTTTGGAAACCATGCAGATCCGCATTAACATTGAAAACGTGATTAAACGTGCCAATGACTCGATTGCTCGTGGGCAAGCGGGTACCGCGGTACAGCTGCTGCGTAAAGGCATTGACGTCCTCAGTACTAAAAACGACGCCTACTCCATCCAAGCCAAAGAGAAGCTTGATATGATGCTAAGTGAGCTCGATAAACGTCGTTCCGACAAGCACGCTGAAGAGTTGCAGCAGATGGAAGATAAAGAGCGCAATAACGATATGGATGCACTCTTCGGTGACAAGAAAAAGTGGTAGAATCCGCTTACAGGTTTCCAATCAACAAGGTCGCCATTGGCGGCCTTTTTACTTTGTTAGAACAGAACTATGATCAGTCTCGATGCCTATCAGGAGCTACTCGCGCCTATCCACGCTTTTTTGCACTGTGAAACACCGGATGAATGGGTTGAGCAAGCCAAAAAGCCAGAAAATCTAGCCACTATTTTGATCGATCACTTACTGTGTGAGCTATAGGCGTAGGTGTGCAGTTTGGGTATAATTATCTCAAAGTAACTAAGGAAGCTGAGAGATGACTGAGGAAAAACAACGATTTGCAGTTACATATCAAAGATTTAGTAGTGTTAGACAGGTCGGTAACAGTTCTTTAGATCGACAAACAGACACACAAAAAGCTTGGTTAAGACAAAATCCTAACGTAACTGTGATTGATAATTTTGTGGACAAGGCAATGTCGGGTTGGAGCGGCAAGCATCTAAAAGAGGGTTCGCTTGGTCAGCTCATGAAAGCGATTGAAGACGGCATTATTCAGCCCGGCACTCTAATTCTGGTTGAACACTTTTCGCGTCTCACAAGACAAAACATCGACAATGCAGAAGAGCTTGTAAAGCGTATATGGAAAGCTGGTATTACTCTCGTAACAGTTTCGAGACAATACAGAGTATCCACCAGAGGCAGTAAATAACATGTCTCTTCGAATCAGATTGATCGTTGAAATGGAACAAGCTTTTAAAGAATCAGAATGGCGTTCCGCAAAGGTAAAAGCAAGTTACATTCGTAGAGAGAAGTTAGCGAAAGAAGAAGGTAAAGCACCAAGGATTCGAAAGCCTTTTTGGTTAAATCCAGATGGCACACTCAATCACTTACACCAAGCTGTAAAAGATATGTTCAACTGGTATTTAGAAGGTTTGGGGCAACAACGTATAGTTGTTAGATTGAGAGAAAAATATACAGATACAGCGATTCAAAAAATCAATCCATCTACTGTAATGCGCTGGATTCAATCTGAAATCGTCAGAGGATATTGGAGAGGAAACAGAGTTTATGAACCTGCTGTTGATGATCAATTATTTTTCGATGTTCAAGCAATTCATAAGTCAAGATTATACAAAAATGTAAAACCTGATCGTCAATGGCCACTTTCAGGACTTATGCAATGTGGTGTTTGTGGCAGAGGAATGTCGATACAAAAATCAGGAAAATCAAATCCTGTTGTTCGTTGCAGCTCTAAGCAAAGAGATCACTCTTGCAATAGAAAAACTACATTCCCCTACTTTATCGTTCACATGTACATGATGACACACGTTTTACAACATGCGATTCGCCTACACTCAGATAAATCATCAAACAAAGGCTTGCAAATCGAGTTAGGTAAAGTCGAGCGCAAATTAGCTACAACTCGAAAAAAACTTAATGACGAAAAAGAGTTTTACAACAAAGCATCGAACGAAGGGCAAAATACAACCATGATTTTGCAACTTATGAATGAGACTTATCAAAAAATTGAAGAGTTAGAAGAACAAGAAAAAAGTTTAAAAGCTTCATTGAAACAGAGTAATCGTGCAGTTTCAGCAGAGTCTCGTGATTTACTTTTTACGCCAGAAACTTTTAATCTCGAAATGCATAAATTGGGATTTAAAATCGTGGTTGGGGAAGAGGTACTTAGCACTATAGGTTTTGATAAACCTGTTTCTAAAATGGTGTATTTAGGTTATTGCAGAAAAGAAAGAGCTTATAAATATGCTGATGCTTCAAGCGATTTTGTGAAAGTATGGCCTTCATCATTAGTAACTGATGAGCTGCTAAATATGCAAATGTTGAAAAATTATATCAATAGTTCGAGCGGTCTTAAATACATTTGGGATCACATATATGACGACGATCTTGAAGAAAAATTGAAAAAACGTTCAAACGAGAAAAAGGAAAAAGAAAAGAAATTAAAAGAAAAGGGTGAATAAAATTCACCCCTATTCTGGTTAAAACAATCTTTAAGCTATGCTACGAATCTAACTGAACATAGGTTTTAGATTTACCAACAAAACTTTCTTTGACCAAGATCCAACGGCTCCCTTTCTGCACTTTTTCAAAATCACCACGATAAAATTTCTCATGTTGCAAATTACGAAAATGCGCACTGCGAATATGTTCAGACATTTTATTAGAAGGTTCATAATCAAAATATGAAGCATTCCAATAATCTCTTGTGGTTTTTTCAGGCATTCTAAACTTTGCTTGATGAGGAAAACCATTAACTAAATATTTATTGTCAGTTGCAGAATTAAAAATCAAAAGCTGCACTGCGATCTTCATTAGTGTGTTTGTTGTTAATTGTTCTATATCGTTTAATCTTTGATCTACAATTGTCGATAGTTCAGATGATTCTTTCACGCCATCATCTAACTTTGAGATGATTTCAGAAACATCAACGCAACTTCTGTAAGTCACATCTTTGATCTTATAACTGACAGTAATTGAAATGTTAATCTCAGGATTTCTCTGAATCTTCAATCCCGTTAGTTCACCAAACGGCACATGAACCTTCTGATACATTTCTTCTTCTGAAAGGACTGTGATCTGACAAGGATAGAGCTTGATGTTCTGACCATTGACCTTTACATACGTGTCTTTTTCAAAACAAAGTGCAAACGTTTCAAAACCTTCTGGCGGTCTAATCGTAGCGTTTAAATTTGAAGTGAACTTTGCGCGATTCAGCATTTCGACAATCGATTTATTTACAAAAACAAGTTTTCTACTTTGTTCATAAAACAATTCTTCTGCGTTTGTATTGATTCCCAAAACATCATCTAACTGATTTGCTAAGTATGAATCTTCAACTAAAAACTCTTCAAATGATGGAACATGACCAATCATTTGTTTTAGCATTTTTACAGTTTTTTTATCAGACAGAACAGTTTGATATTTAGTTTTAAAAATATCGTATTTCATGATTCACCAACAAAGTTAATTTGATGTTTTAAAATTATCAGGACCAATCAAAAAGAACAATCTATCGACAACTAATTTTTGGTAAATCAGACCATTTCGTAGTGTACTGTTTCGACAACAACTGTCTTTTCATACTCCATTCCTGCTTGATGCCTTGCCCCGCGATGAAGACTGCATCAGTGCCGTATTTTTTGTTTAAGCTGTCAAAAACAGCGTTGAGCTTGTCATTAGATGGATTTTCATTAAGCATGTCTAACTGTTGCATTGTCCCATCAGACAGGTCTAACAGCCCTACCCCAATTTTGTAAAAACGAACACCATCCTTAAACAATTCATCAGCGGCATTCGACGCGACTTGTGATAGATGAGTAACGTCAGACGTTGGAAAGCTGAATCGGTGGATAGTCTTAAAAGAAGCTGGCTTTTCATCAAAAGGTGAAGAAGCGGCAAAGCACAACATAACTTTCGTTAGTGAATTTTGTTCTCTCAATTTTCGTGAAGCGATTCCAGCATGTTTAACCAATGCTTGCCGTAAACTTTCAACATCAGTTATGCGTTCCCCTACGGAACGAGTAGAATAAATTTGCTGTTTGTTGGCTTTAACAAGATCCCATCCTTTGCAGATCTGTCCGTTAAGCTCTCTTGCCGTTCTTTCTACTTCTACATTGAAATCTTTTCTTAATAACCCCACAGGGTATTTCGCTAAGTCATAAGCTGTGTTTATTCCCATGAACTGCATACGTTTAGACAACTTTCGACCGATCCCCCAAACATCACCAACATCTATATTTTTCAACAGTTCTAACGTTTTTTCTTGATTATCTAATACACAAACGCCATTGAAGCTTCTGACTTTTTTAGCCAGATGATTTGCAATTTTTGCAAGTGTTAACGTTGTGCCAAAGCCCACGCATACAGGAAGTCGTGTTTCCTTCCACACAGCTTTTCTCAGAGCTTCACCATGCTTTTTCAAACATGGAATTGCTGGAAATGTTCGTTGAAATGAAAGAAAACTCTCATCTATCGAATAAACAAACTGCTCAGGTGCAAACCGACCAATAACACTCATCATCTTGGCACTCAGATCGCTATACAACTCATAGTTAGAGCTAAACGCAATCACACCTTTTGCTTCACACTTTGATTTAATCTTGAAATAAGGCGAAAACTTAGGCACACCAAGTTCTTTTGCTCTTCGATTAGCTGCCACAATGCAGCCATCGTTATTAGACAAAACGATGATCGGCTTGTCTCTCAGATCTGGACGAAAGACAGTTTCCGCGCTGCAATAAAAAGAGTTGGCATCGACTAAGGCAAACATGATTTATGCGCTCAAAAGAAAGCTTTTTTTGAACAATCTGACGGAACTGACAACAACACCTTCAATTGTGAAAGTATCGTTTTCAGTGATCGTTACAGTTCCATATTTTGGATTAGCTGAAAGAAGTTGGCGGTTGTGCATATCGATGATTTTACAGATAAATTCACCATTCAAATTCGCAACGATTACATCATTGTGTTTCGCCACTGGAAAACGGTCAACTATCAGCAAATCACCATCGAATATACCAACTTCAATCATCGATTCACCTTGAGCAAATCCTAAAAACGTGCTTGAAGGACGTTCGACCAACAACTCATCGAGAGATAGATCTAACTGGTTATACTCTGCCGCTGGCGACTCAAAGCCCGTGATGCCAGCAGATGCGAATAAAGGGATTACTTTCATATAAAATCACATAACTGTATAGGTATACAGTAGTATGATTCGGAGAAGCCAATAGATCAATATGACGGTGAGCTGATCGGTCATTGCACAAACAAAAAAGAGAAGCGATGCTTCCCTTTCTATCAACTCAACTCGTATCGTTTTCTCTCAATTTCCTTACATTCAGCTTCAAGCTCAGTCCGTTTTTTGAGCAACTTAGCCAACTCTTCTGAGTCATTGTCTCTGTTTGCGCGAGAGATGGCTTGTGAAAGCTCTTCTAAGTCGTTTACCAGCCTGACAAGTTTTTCGTCCAGTTCTTTTGAGTTCATTTGATTGTCTATTACCTAACCTATTGTATTACTGACGATAATCATTGTAGAAAATCATTAAGAACGAATCTTATCTGATAGTCGTAGAAGCGGATATTATTATGCATTCCGTCAAGATTTTTCTAACTGTTTAGTGTATCATATGGCAAATTTTTGACTAATAAATCATCTACTTATATCAGGTTATTATATGAACAAAGAAACGCTTTTCTCAAACACAGAAACTGCGAACAGCAAGCAGTTAGAGATCTTGCAGAAGCATTTCCCACAATGCTTTGATAAGCAAGGGAACTTTATTCAAGAAAAGTTGCTTGAAGTAGTGAAGTCGTCTGATGTTGAGCTTTCGAAAGAATCATATTCTCTAAATTGGTTAGGCAAGTCTTACGCCCGTTTACTAACCAACTTACCGCCTAAAACGCTGTTAAACGAAGATAAAGAACATAACCAACTTGATACGAACAAAGACAGTCAAAACTTGCTGATCAAAGGCGATAACCTTGAAGTTTTGAAGCACATGGTTAACGCCTACTCTGAAAAGGTGAAAATGATCTACATCGACCCACCATATAACACGGGTTCTGATGGTTTTGTTTATAACGATGATCGCAAGTTTACACCGCAACAACTTAGTGAGTTAGCTGGAATCGATCTTGATGAAGCACAGCGCATTCTTGATTTCACGGCAAAAGGTTCAAGCAGTCATAGTGCTTGGTTAACCTTTATGTATCCACGTTTATATATTGCCAGAGAATTTTTGTGTGATGATGGATTAATTTATATCTCTATTGATGATAACGAATCTGCACAATTAAAAATTCTTTGTGATGAAATCTTCGGCGAACAAAACCTATTAAGTCAGTTTACTTGGAGAACGGATGGAAACTTTGATAATCAAGCTAAAATCAAAGTAAACCACGAATATATTTTATGCTATGCAAAACGTGCTGATTTGTTTAGTTTTCCAAATTTGGTTGATCCAAACGTAGATGAATCCAGCAAATTATTTAACAATAAAATAATAAATACTATTGTTAAAAATGGTTCAAAAAACCCAATTAGCAAAGTGGTACTTCCTATTGGATTTAAAGCCAATTTTGATAATGGAGTTATTAAAGCCCGTAATGACTCGTATCCATATTTTCATAATGATGCAATTATAAAAAATGGAAAACTGGTTAATGAAGTAACAGTAGAGAGTGGGTGGAGTTCAAAAAGAAACCTTGAGTTGTACATCGGTAATAATCTGAAACCAACACTTGATACAAAAGGTCAATTTACAGATTACTGGTTAACAGAAAATGGTGCTATTGAGAGCGTAAAAGAGCGTTCTATACAAAGTCATGTTGTTAGTGTTCTTATGAACATGGGCAATACACAGAGTATGGGATCACAACTTAGCAAAGAATTTGATATTCCATTTTCATACCCTAAACCACTTTCTTTAGTAAAATATCTAATATCAGTAGCGTGTGATAAAGCTGACTGTATTATTATGGATTTCTTTTCTGGTTCAGGCACAACCGCTCACTCTGCAATGGAGCTGAATTGCACTGAAAATTTATCAAGAAAAACCATATCAATTCAGTTACCTGAATTGACAACAGAAAGTAGCGATGCATATCTGGCTGGCTATAAGACGGTATTTGACATAACTAAGCAACGACTTATTAAAGCGGCTAACCAGTTATCTGAACGCTACCCTGATTACAAAGGTGATCTTGGTTTCAAGATTTTCGAAACAGTTGAAGACTTTCGAGTAAGAGATGAAGGTGAACTAACCCTTGAAAACCACTCATTCTTTGATGATGCTGTTCTAACTGATGAGCAATATAACACTCTACTTACAACGTGGTGTGTTTATGACGGTAGCCTATTAACAACACCAATCCAAGATGTAGATTTGAATGGCTACACTGCGCATCTGTGCGACAAACGCTTGTATCTGATCGCACCTAACTTCAACAGCGAGACAATCAAAGCTTTGCTTCACGAACTCGACAACAACAAAGATTTTGAACCTAACAAAGTCGTGTTCTACGGAAACAATTTCGATAGTGCAAAGCAAATGGAACTAAACGAAGCCCTGAAAGGCTACGCGAATAAAAAGTCTCTTGAAATTGATTTGGTGGTAAGAAACTGATATGTCAAAAGGTTTTACTTTCGAAAAAAACTTGCCGCACCAGCAAACAGGCGTTGATGCTGTTACAACGGTTTTCTTAGGTGCTGAACCTAAGCAATCAAATGACGCAACCATGCGTATATTAGCCAACCCTGAATTAGAGCTTTCAGATGCTCAATACTACTCAAACATCAAAATGGTTCACGAGTATAACCGCATCGACCATATACCAGAGCATTATAATGCCAAGAGCAACATCATCGATGTTTCTATGGAAACTGGTACTGGTAAAACTTACACGTATACCAAAACGATGTTCGATTTGAATAAATCTTTTGGTATTAACAAATTCATCGTGGTTGTCCCTACCCTTTCGATCAAAGCTGGCACAGTCAACTTCTTGAAAAGTGATGCGTTAAAGGAGCATTTCAGAGATGACTACGAGCGTGAGATCAAAACGTATGTTGTGGAAAGTCAAAAGAGTTCTGGCAAAAACACCAAAACTTATATGCCGCAAGCCATACATGATTTTGTTGAAGCAAGTAACTTCAATAAGAGCTACATACACGTTCTCATCATCAACTCAGGAATGATTAACTCCAAGTCATTAACTGAAACCTATGATGTTGGCTTATTAGACAATCAATTCGATACGCCTTTTTCGGCAATCAGTGCGGTAAAACCATTCATCATCATTGATGAGCCGCACAAGTTCCCAACTGCCCGTAAAACTTGGGAAAACATCGAGAAGTTTAATGCTCAGTACATCATTCGTTATGGTGCAACATTTAACAATGACTATAAAAACCTGGTCTATCGCTTAACGGCCGTTGATGCATTCAACGACGACTTGGTTAAAGGCATTGATGCGTATATTGAAGATGTTGTTGGTGATGACAATGCAAGCCTAAAATTCATCAAGTCTGATGGTAAAGAAGCGACATTTGAGCTAAACGAGAATGGTGCTAAGAGCGTGTTTAAACTTGCAAAGGGCGAATCTCTTTCAAAAACACACTCAGCAATCCATGATCTTGTTATTGATGCATTGAACAAAACCACAGTTGCTTTGAGTAATGGTATTGAGCTGAAAACTGGCGGTTCAATTAACCCATATTCATACTCGCAAACGCTTGAAGACAATATGATGCGCAAAGCGATCAAAGAACACTTCAAGTTGGAAAGGCACTATTTAACGCTCACGCCACGCATCAAACCGCTAACGCTATTCTTCATCGACGATATCGAAGGCTATCGTGATGGAAATGATATTTCTGGTAGTTTAAAAACTAAGTTTGAAGAGTGGGTTGTTGCAGAAGCAAAAGAACTGCTTAAAACAGAGAAGGACGCTTTTTATAAAGCGTATTTAGAGCAAACCATCGATGATGTATCAGTCGTTCACGGTGGTTATTTCTCAAAGGATAACAGCGATAAAGATGAAAAGATCGAGCAAGAGATTAACGAAATCTTACACGACAAAGAAAAACTGCTCTCGCTCGACAATCCAAGACGATTCATTTTCTCAAAGTGGACACTACGTGAAGGTTGGGATAACCCTAACGTGTTTCAGATCTGTAAACTCCGTTCAAGCGGCAGTGTCACATCAAAACTGCAAGAAGTTGGTCGTGGTCTACGTTTGCCAGTAAATGAGTTTATGGCGCGTGATAAGCGCGGTCCTTTTACTCTCAACTACTATGTTGACTTTACAGAGAAAGACTTTGTTAATCAGCTTGTTCAAGAAGTGAATAACAGCTCGTTTAAAGAGACAGTTCCAAGCAAGCTGACTCAGGACATCAAAGACAAGATATTTGCCAAATACCCTGATATATCATCTTTTGATCTGATGGTAGATCTTGTTGGGAAGAACATTATCGACAAAAACGAGAATTTTATTGGCTCTGATGCTTACTCAAAATTGAAGTCTGAGTATCCGCAAGCCTTCCCTGCTGGCGTTAAGAAAGACAAAATTAAGAAAGCAAATGGCAGTCAAAAACGCACAAAAATGCGCGTGGGTAAGTTCGATGAGCTTAGAGAACTGTGGAATCTAATCAATCAAAAAGCCGTGTTAGAATACCAAATTGCTGATGAGAGTGAGTTCAAATCTCTCTTCAAGTCTTACCTACTCGATGAAGCAAGTAAATTTAAGAAAACTGGCGTTCAAACTCGTATCGAAAAGGTTTATATCCACAACGATATCGCTATGTCGAAAAGCATCCTTGGGACTGATGATGACTTTTCTAAGTTTAGTACGATGAGCTATTCAGAGTTTTTGCCTAAACTTTCTCAGGAAATGTTCATCAAGCTATCGACACTACACCAAGTATTCTGTGAAGTTCGTGAAACGATAGACATTACTGAGTATATGAACATTCAGACTATTCGTAAGATTAAGTCGGGTTTCAGTAAATACTTGCTTAATAACTCATTTACGAAGTTTGCCTTGGGTTACAACGTTATCTCGAACACGATGCACCCTACTAAGTTCACTGATGCTGATGGTGAACCGCTGAAAGATGTATTGTCGAGTGATCTTGGTGTTCTACATGACAATGAAAAACCACCAGTAGATTCATACTTGTTCGAAGAAGTTTTTTACGATTCTGAATTGGAACGATTGAACATTACAGAAGGTGAAATTCAATGTGTCGTAGTGTTTACCAAAATACCTAAAAACTCAATCAAGATACCTGTTGCTGGCGGTTACTCATATTCACCAGACTTTGCTTATGTTGTAAAAACAGACTCAGGTGATTATCTGAACTTCATCATCGAGACTAAGAATGTTGATGGTCAAGATAGTCTAAGGCTTGAAGAACAACGTAAGATTGAACACGCGCAAGCACTGTTCAACAAGATAAAAGACGTAAAAGTTGAGTTTAGAACTCAGTTTAAGGATGACGCGATACTCGATATCATTCGTGAACACGCAACCGCTTAACTGAATCACTTTAAAGGCTACTGCGGTAGCCTTTTCTTTTGTTCAATGTACACCCAAATCGATAAGATTCGTGTATCGTTTTTTAAAGAAGATTTAAGCTATACAAGGGCTGGCAGACATTTCATCGCTGAACTATTGACGAATTTCAGAGGAATCAGGAATATACTTTCTTTTTAGGAGTGCTAAAAATGGCTAAAAAGAAACTTTCTGAACAACTACCGACACTTGCACGTAAAGCGTTTGAAAATTGTTCGTCAGATCAATACATTGCGATTCATCAAGACATGCAAAGTCGAATCTTCAAAGCTGAACTGTTCGTACCAGCCATGAATTTGCTAATGCAATTGAAGCCAGAAGCACGAATTCAATATGTAATGCTTGAAGAGCTTGAATACAGGGAAAAGTTTTTAGAGATTGGTTTGATAAAACAAACAAAGAAAGGCGGTGCAGACACATACATCGTTCCAAAAAACGTAGCATTTTGTGGTATTGAAAAATAGGTCTTAAAGCGAATATTGTTACTTTTGCAATTTTTACAATATGCACAAGAAAGAGAAGCAAATGCTTCTCTTCTAATTACATAAATCTCTGTTGAAACTCAGGATTATTCTTGAACATTTTAAAGATGTATCGAGACAATCTTTTATCGATAAATCTGAATTTCGCTTTTTTACCATCAACTTTAACATGTTTGATTTTTGTCGTTCCTTTCACTTTGTTCAGCACATGCCCTGCTTTTGAAAGCTTTGAATCCAATAGCTTTTCATTGTAGTCAACGTCATTGTCGTGCATCCAATCTTCGATTGCTGTGATCATCATGGTGTTCAGATCTTGATTGATGATTAGTTTGTATTCGTATAGTTCTGAAATTGAATCATAAATTAAGTGATAGTAGTTCAAGGGAATGTATAAAGAACGTTCGTTTTCAACTCTCTCAACTAAGTTATGATCAATCAATAAGTCTGAAATGTATCTCAATTTGCCGTCTTTAACTCTCAACAGTGTAGATGATGGCTCAACACCATCTACCGCTTTTAAAATTGCTTTTGTAATCTGTTTCATATCGTAAAGCTCCATTATCTTCTTCTTCTGTTGCATGAAGCTAATAAGTTTTTAACACGAGCATCAAACGCTTCTTTTGCTGCTTTTTCAAGTTTGTATAACTCATGATTTACAACTCCACGTTCGAAGACAGGCGTAATTATCATGCTACGAAAGTGTTCGTACGAAAGCGGAACTTCTACTTTCATCTCTGCTTTTGTGCCATCTTCAAGCTCGATATATACAATACCACCAACGCATGATGCTTCGCCTTTGTATGAATACAATTCTTCATCAGAAAAGTAATGAAGTTCAAATTCTCTTGAATAAATATCTGTTTTACCAACTTTTGCTGATTTAACAGCAGAAGTGTTGATCGGCAATGTCTTTTCATGTGCAAGCTGCTCTTTCAAGATTCTTGCTGCTTCAAACATTCTTTCAGCTTCTGCATTATTTTCTTCAACCCACTGAGTTAATTTTTCAAGTTTAGAAGGACCGACTTTCCATCTTTTCAATTGTGGAATCCATTCAGCACTCCAAAATTCATTTTTAAATGCGTCTTTCATGTCAAATGGAACATTTACTGCGTAGCTTCTCATATATTTTTCGATTGTCATTTTCATAGTTATTTCTCCTTTATTTAACTTATATAAATGTTTTACCATTTATATAAAACCCGTCAATATCCGAGACACATTCAAAACGACATTAAGACCAATTATTAGCTTTGTTAAGCCAAAAAATATTTTGAATTATTTTTAATAATTAGAAAAAAAAGAAAAAAAAAGAGAAGCATTTGCTTCCCTTTCTTTTAAATACTTTCTGATTCAATAACCATTTGAATTTCTTCTATTTCTTTGTTTTCGATTTTCTGTACAATTTGTTCATAACAATGTCTTTCTGCTGCTATTCTGAATGCATCTTCAAAGTCATCTTCATCGAAATCTTCATCATCAGGATATGTACATTCTCTGTACTCAAATGTTGAATCAGCATTAACTTCATATTCATTTAGATCGAAACAACCAGTAAATGGATCATCACCAATAGCTCGTAATTCACGATCAGTAATATCTAAAAGAAGTCCGTAGTTTGCATGAACGATTAAACCCGTTTCTTTTTCTTGATACGATACACAATATAAGTCGTTTCTTAACGTTTTAACTTCATGCTCTATCGTTATGTAGTTAACATATGTAGAGCTTCTGTCGTACTCTTCACCTGCTACATAATTTTCGTCAATTATCTCAAAAGTGTATTCTTTATCTTCGTATTGAAATTTCATATCAGTTCTCCTTATTTCTTAATGATATATATATTTTTATAACATGCATATTAAAACTTGCAAGAGACAATAGTTAAATTAATTTAAAACATTTACTTCAAACAATTAAATATTTCCTATAAATAAACAAATAATATTTTTTGCAAAACTTGCAATTTTTCCGAAAAACAAAAAGATTTGGATGGGTAAACGCAAAACAAAAATCCACTGAAATAAGTGGATTTATAGTTGATGAATTTTTTATGGTCTATTTCTTCTTCTCGATTTCGGTTTGTTTTCTGGTTTTTGTTTTAATTCTTCATATTCATAAGAACCTTGTTCCGCTTGACGAATAACATCTAAACCATGTTGTCCAAACTTTTCTACAATGTCGTCTGAATCTTCATCTATTCCATAATCTCGAAGAATATCTTGAACCCTCTCATTTGTTGCATCATCAGCCATTAAACCTGATTCTGGATAAGTTTCATGCTCACTTTTAATTCTATCTAATATTTCAACTAACATATCTGTATTTTTTAATTCATAACTCATTATATATATCTCCTTTAGTTAATGATATATATATTTTTATAACATGCATATTAAAACTTGCAAGAGACAATGGTTAAATCAATTTAAAATATTTATTCCAAACGATTAAATATTGGCTTTAAATACATAAATAATATTTTTTGCAAAACTTGCAATTTTTCCGAAAAATTAAAAATACAACAACAAAGTTCTGATTATTTTAGAGACAAAACTTTGCGCTTTTTCTTCTTCACTAAAATATCAACAGTTTTTTTATCTTTTGGCGCACCAAGAGTTTTTTTCTTCTTAACTTCAATCTGTGCAGCCTTTTGCGCTTGCTCTTTCTTAGCCTTAGCTTGTTTAGCCGCTTTACGAGCCGCTGCTTTTTCAGCTTTACGAGCTTTCATTTCTGCCGTAACAGATACAATTCCTTGCTGAACTTTTTCAAGCAAGTCAGAACGTATAGGATATGTCTCAATGCGGTTTCCATACAGATCATGAAATACGTCATACTCACCGCTGACAGTAGCTTTCAACACTCTCAGATCTTTCGTAGATGCAATAAAACTGCCCTTTCGTATTTCAGTCGTAGTGAATGGCTCAGAACGCTTGCTGTTCTCTTCGAAAAGCTGCTTCAATATCTGTGAACCTGCGACTGGTTTTGATTCCTTAAATACAGGGAAACTTTTAATCCAAAGGATTACTGGTCTTAAGTCTTTTTTTTGTTCGCTCATAATTATCTCCTTAAATTAAACTGTTATGCCACGTTCTTTGAAAATCTCATCGAAATCAACATCTTCCCACGGCTCTTTTTTGCGTGAAAATGGCTTGTATTCAAATGATTTAGTCAATGATTTAAATGTTAGTTTGAACTTTTTAACAACGTGATAAGCAAACTGTTCTAAGTAGCCTAATGCAGCTAATGTCTGAAAAGCTGCTTTGATTTTTTGGATACGATTACAACGCTGTCTTTTAGAAACAGCTTTATCACTATCTTTTTTTAATTTTGTTTGACAGTTCAATGATGTCGCCACGGTCTATTGTTTTGTTAAAATCAATCAAAATTGCATAGAACATCATGTCTCTCGATTTCAATACTTCCTTTATAGAAAGAAACTCTAAATTTACGTAGTAATGTTTTCTTGATTTAGCCATTTCTTCATGAAAACGCTCACTAATTTCAATGTTGATAGTGTCGTTTTTGCCCCATTGAATATCTGAAATGTACGGATGTGTACGTAGTGCGTTCATCATATCCACCATTTCAGAACTTCTTCTGTATCTGTCTCTAAACTTGATAAATGCTTCCTGTGTAATGAAAAATGTTTGGTCAGATTTGTTGAAATGTGTGTTTTGAAATAGCTGATAACGCCCGATAATCCAGATCAGCGTTAAGATATGTTTTGGTAATAAGTCTTGAAATAGCACATCGATAGTGCTTGCTTTGTGGTTTAATATTGCAGTGCTGAACGGCAATGCAACAAGATTAGTTTTTTTGTTTTTGTTTAATTTACTCATAAAAATAGCTCCAAACTGGTTTATTTCGAAAAAACACTTTTTGAAGCTTAACCCCTTGACATTTTTTATATACAAGGTAAATTGTAATTAAGATTTTAAAAGTGTTAGCGTCACTTATTATTTTCGAAACGGCATCTCTATGATGCCTTTTTTTATTTCTGTAATATATGTGATACCATTTATTTATTTCTTGTCAAACCAAGCTATTCAGCTATTTTCTACATAAAATCAAATTATTCGCGCAGTTAAAAAGTTAATTATACAATTCAGATACTAAAATATTCTCACAAACATAATGTTTTTAAGCGTTCGCTTTAAATTGTAATTTATCTTTACTAAAACTTATCATCGAAAAAATAGATTGAAGATATAAATATCAATCGATTTTATTCATAAAAGAAATGCGTATTATAATATTTATTACTCTTGGAAGTTTTCAAAACTAAAAACAAACTGATTTTGATTGTCAATACATGACAGTTTTGATCAAAAATATGTTCGTCGTGTCTAAGGTGAAACACACAAATATGCGATATATGTCTAAGGTGAAACACTTATACGACCAAGGGGAAACACACTAATTATAAACTCTTTTTAATATACTAAAAGATCTTTTATAAACTCTGCACTTCGCAAGCGAGATGCAGGTAAGCTTTAAAAAAAATTAAAGATTCTTCTTTCTTTTTTATTTAGAATTTGGAGAATTGGAATTGTTGTTGAAAGGCTTTGCAGTATCAGTTGTTAAAATGCCACTCTTTCAGAGATGGCTATGGCTGAAAGTCATAGCATTTTGATTTTGTGCAATTGTTTGGGATGGTTCAATTGATCGATTGTAGATAAAAAGGTAGAGAAAAGATGCCCCAAAACAGCAAGAGTTGTGTTTATGCCGCTTCTTTTGTCATTTCTTGAAGTTCAGCATCTGTTACTGCACCTTGTCGTAGCTGTAACGCTACATCATAGTCAATTAACAAAACGACTTCTTCTCCATTTACAACAAATTTAACAGGCAAGATAGCGTGAGAACTCATAATCGATACTCCGATTGGTTAACTCACCTTACAAGCCATAATCCATAGCTTAAACGTCATCCGTGACGCAGAAAAATGCCTTGTTGCTTGAGGCAAGCACAAAGTATCAAATACAGTATAAGAAGTAAATCAATAGCGTCATAGACGCAAAAAAAGAAGGCTTTCGCCTTCTTCAATGTCTGGTAAGTTACTCTTTCGGTTTGATGTGCATGACTATAGTTGCACGACCTTTCAATAACACATCTAATCCTTTCTCTGTCTTCTTAATCTCAGCGTCTAACAAGTCATTCTCGTTTTTGCCTATCTTGATCAGAACCGAATCATCACGTTCTTCAACCACTCTATAAAATTCTTTATCACCCATTAAAGTGATTTCATCATCGGTGATCTTAAACACATTCTTACTTTCAGGGATGTTTTGTGGCTTGGTATATGCTGATTGGTCAATGACATACTCACCACGATACTCAAATCCACTTGCCCCAAACAACATGTAGACAAACAAGCACAGAACAACGGCCAAACCAGCTACAATAGCTTTAATCTTAACAGGCAATGCCTTTACGTCATTAACCGTCTTAACACTCTTCACAGCGTCTACAGTCCCTTTAAGTTCATCTTTCGCGTGTCCAGCAATTTGAACAGCTTTATCTTTTGTTGTTTCGTCTTTCGACTCATTAACAATTAAATCATTTTTTTTATCGGTCATAAATTTATCTCCATTGTTTAAATTATGCTCTTTTATATTTAATATCATATAAATATTAAAAAACAACAAACAGAGAATAAATAAACACAAACGACAAAAACAAGAAAAGCAAACTTTCGTTTGCTTCCTTGAAATTCAACTTATTAAGAAATGAAATATGAACATGACAAGTGTTCATAACTATTAAGTTATATTAAATAAAAATTATGTCAATCTTAAAACAATAAATTTATTTAATATCACTTTAATTAAAATTCTGAACTAACGTCTGTCGAACCTTCCGCAGCACCTGTTCCAAAAATCGTATCAAGCATTGTGGTAGATGTTGCACTTAAACCAAACAGCAACGCACCAGACGCTAAAAAGATAAGACCTTTGTTTAGTGGCACTTGTTGTGGATTCTCACCGTGTTTCTTTAGTTGCATACCGCCAGCAGCCATCATCGCTAAACCAACTAATGCAGCACCTATAACTAACAGAACTTGCAGTGCAGTAGCCGTTTCACCCCAACCTTGGGCTAATTCTCCAACACCAGCCCCAAAGCTAATGGTTGTTGCTATTGCTGTTAAAATTACAGCAGAAAGCTTTGTTTTAATATTCATAGTAAATATCTCCTTATTTAATTAAATTACTACAAATATTTTATTATCATATTTAAACTGATGTTCAAGAGAATTATATAAATTAATTTATTATCGAATACAGAAAACAAAAAAAAGACACTCATCTGAGTGCCTTAAAAAATTCTTTTTAATTATTTGATAATGAATCTGTATTGTTGTTTTTGTTTGATAACAAATTCATCCATTAGATTCATTGTCGCTTTTCGTTTAGCCACAAGCTGATCCATCGCTGCTCTTTCTTCAATCTTCCCTTCCGATATTGTTTTAACAGAGTAAAAACACGTTGCTGCAATTGCTATCGCTGAGATGCTTAATGTAATAGATAATGCTGCGTTTCTTGTTGCTTTGCTGACTGACTTTCTCATAATAATTCCTTTTTGATAATTGATATTTGGCTTCTTGCCCTACTATTTATTTATCAAAGATTTGGTATAAGTCAATCGTAATAAAACAAATAAAATCAACGCATTAGAAAAATCGCGCAATTCTACATACTTTTAAAGAATAAAACTTTTATGATTTTTTGCAAAAGTTGCAATTTTTACTAATCAATTGACAAAATATTTCTTAAACACTCTATCAAACATCAATTCGCTATTGATAAATTCAAGTAACTTTTCATGAACTGCTACTCGATTCTTGTGAAACTCTTGAAAAAAAGTTTGTGATTCACCCAAGCCATGTCGTTTAAGAAATTTTGTAAGTCCGTCGTTAAACTGTCTGTAATCGCACAAGAAAACACGATTATCAGCATCAGGCATTGGTAGATTCAACTCTTGAAGCTTTCCCTTTACAGTAACATTCAGATATTCATATTCTAAGTCTCTAAGACCATTGTTTTTCTTTGTTCTTCTCTCTGAATCGAACCTTTCAACAAACAATGGCTGATCTTCAAGCTGCTTCCACAAACTCTCAACTATCTTCTTGTGTATGAATTTGTTGGTTTGTCGTGTAGCAATAAGTGATACTGTGAATCCAAATTTCGTAAGTGTCCTACGGAGTGGCTTCAACTTAGTTCTCGATATCAAAACATAGTCATTGATATCAACTTCACTGCTTTTGTCGAGATTCAACAAGTCACTGTGTTCAAGCGCAACTGATTCGATTATTTCTAATATACTTTTCATAATTATAATTCTCCTTGTATTATATTTATGTTTTATCATCAATCTCAAAACTTGCAATAGAGAATAGTAAATCTTTGATTGTTTTTATTTGTAGATTCAATATTGTTTAAAAATGAACGATTAGTATTTTTTGCAAAGATTGCAATTTTTCTTACAAATATAAAACACACGACAAAAAAAGATGGCATTTGCCATCTTCTTTATCTGGATTATTCATTGAAGAAAACACGTTTGATATTTTCTTCAATAAACAATTATAGTCTTGTTAGTAGCTCATTAACTGTTTTACATTCGAAACCATGACAAACTCTTCTGACATACTCTCTTGTTTTAAATTGCTGTCTATAGTTCTGTAATGTTACTTTGTTATGTGTACCAAACAAACCACCATTTTTATATTCGAATTTTTTAAATTCCGCATAATCTGATTTCCAAAAAAATCCTGCGCAAATTCTATTGTTGCCTTGTAGCATTTCAACTACTCTATCAATCTCTGATTCGCTTAAATTGATTTGAGAGTCTTCTGTGTAAGTCTCATCACGTTCAACTGCTTTGCTCGTTTCTACTCTTATTACACCCATCCCTCTAACACCATCAGCCTTTGATACTGCAAGTCCTTGCCTTTCAAAAGACTCAATAGCTTTAAACATTCTACGGTCTGCGTAAGTTTGCCATACCATACGGTCAGGATTCCAAGTGAATTTGTGCTTTTTACAAATGTTCGAATACTTCGCTTCACATTTGATTTCATACCTGAACGATTCTGCGTTAAAAGTAACAAAAACATCTGGTGTAATCTCTATCGCTTCTTTGCTGTACGTGTACTTGTCTAACGCGCCTTTTCTCGCAAACTTAGGGTTTACCTTTTGTTTAATCAAGAAACCTTCAATTTCTTGCCCTGCTTCAAAATTTTCAGTTGAAGCATCAATTACTAAATCAGCAAGTTCTTTTGTTTCATTTTGAACAATTGCGATTCTGAAATTAGCTCTGTTTTTCTTTACGATTGTGAAGTTAATTTTATTCATAATTTATTTTCCTTTTTAAGTTGAATTTAAGTTGAATATTTGTTTGTCATAATATATATACCATGAATCTCAAAAGTTGCAAGAGACAATAGTTAATTTATTTAAAATGATTTTTAAAACAACCAAATATTGTTTTAAAATACATATTAATATTTTTTGCAACTTTTGCAATTTTTCATAAAATAATAAAGCAAACGACAAAAAAAAGATGGTAAATACCATCTTCTTTATATTAATAATCTGCAATTAAAACATAACTCTTAGTTTGTGTTTCAAGCTTTTGCCATTCGAGATTCATTGCGATCTCTATCGCTGCCGCTTGCTGATTAAGCTCATCTTCAAGCTCATCTAACTCTATGCCGCTCTCACCAGCCCAACGCCTTTTATCGACTGCTTTCAACGCTTCCATAACGCTGTCTTCTTGTGATTCAAGCTCGCTAATGCGATTGCTTACTGTATATTCAGACTCTGTGTATGAACATATCCCTATGTCCGTTAAACACTCATACGCTGTGCGTGTTGCTTCTTCTTTATCTGCACATTCAGCGACAAATGAAAAGCTGTGATTAGTTGTTAGTGATTCTACCCAAGATTTAAGTGAACCGTGTTTTGCTTTAAGTTCTGCTTCTGTAATGATTGCTTGTATTTCTGTTCTCATATTCTCTCTCCTTGATGATAATTGAATTTTGTTTCTTAGTATCATTATATTAGGACTTTGATAATCACAAAGAATGTCAGTATTAAAATATTCAGTTTGATTAGTTTAGTTGAGAGAAGTGAGTTTAGATTTTGTGGTAATGAAAGGAATAATTGAGAATATAAGAAAGTTGATTTTATATATTCACTTAGATAGTGAAATTAGAAAAACAATTAAAATGACTATTGCAACGTGCAAGTTTTAAGAACTTCCAGAAATTAAAAAGCCACTCAAAAAGAGTGGCTTTCTTTGGCTTTAGATCGATGTTTATGAATCTAATGCTTCAATAGCATCGATTCCACCTTCTACCGTATGATCATCAGAGATAGCGATAAGTAGCTTTTCTTGCTCAGGTGTTAGGTCAGAAATTGCACCATTAAAGATAAAATCTTCCGTCATCTCGATGCTGAACTTTTCTCTTGCTGTTTCAATATCAAGTGCTAATTCAACTTCGATGTTCGGGTTGATGGCTACATCATGCTCTTTCGAGCTTTTACGCTTTTTTGCGAAAAAAGCCTCGATCTCATCGATACGTGATTTGTACTTAGGGTTTGTCTCAGCGTCTTTCAAGAATTGCTCAAAAGATTCGGGAGCAAGAAGCATGTACTGATCAGTGTAGCCTTTCTCTGCCATTTCTGCTTCAATCTCTTTCGATGGACGAGCAAAAGGACGAGTAACAATTTCACCATTGATTAAAAATTTGTATTTATTACGTGGATTCTTTTTCTTGACTGGCGTTTCAGTGTTAACAGAGCTTAGTTTCTCCAATGCGTCATTCAGCGATACTTCAATTCCAGCCGCTTTCATTGCATCAACATAGCCTTGGGCTGCTTGCTGCAATGCATTTTCGTGATTTTTACGCACTTCTTCTTCTTTTCGAATCTCTTCCAGCGCTTCTTCTACGACAGTATCAACAACTTTCTTTACAGATTCCAAAACGTCAAGGCCGTGTTCAGACACAAACTTCTGAACGCTGCGTTTTGATTTCATAACACTTAGTGCAACATGTAATTTTTCAGTATCTGTGATCTGCGGTAGTTCAAATTCAGTAGTCATTAAGATAATCCTTTTGCAAATGTAAAACATTTTAATGCTCGACAACAAATCTAAATCATTGATGCTCGTAAAGCAAGTTTTTATGTACAAAACAAAAGATTTAATAATTTTTGCAAGTTTTACAATTCTTACGAAATCCATCAAACAAAAAAAAGAAAGGTGTTTACCTTTCTCTCTTATTCTATATAGATATTTAATTTTCACACTTAAATTCGTTTCTCGCATCGATAGATGATTCATCCACTGCATAACGAACTGGCGTTTCGAAATCATCACCTTGTACAAATTTGTTGTATGGAACCCAAACAACTTTTTTATCTGTGTAGTCACCTTCATAGCGTGCTTTAAACATTTGAAACGTGTATTCGCCATTTCCGAGATCTGTTATCTCAAAAGCAAAGGCATTTTTACGATCAACATAGATTCCTAAATTGTTCTTTTCTTTTGTAGTAGTGAACGAATACTTATTTCCTTCTTTTACCACATCAAACATTTTGTATTGTTTTCTGTCGTTCAACTCTATGTAGACATTTGACCCAAACGAAAACTCAATCTTTGGCACTGTCATTCTATCTAATGTGTCGATTGATGTGAATGTTAAACCATTCAGATCAGATGTGCCGTGTTCTTCTATATCCATTTTCAGATCTTCACATTCGATGTAGGGATAATTTGCAGCATTGGCTACGCTTGCTGCACTGATTAGTGATAATAATATTGCTGCTCTTTTCATTTTATTCTCCTTTTGTGTATAATCTTGTATTACAATCCACTTCACAAAATGCAGTAGTTCTGAACAACTTTGTAGCAATAAAATATGATGTCATGACAATTGCACTTAGTGCAATCGAAAAAAGAATGGTTGAACTTAATTGATTATCAGTAATTAAAGCAATTAGTTTTTCTTTTGTGATAAAAGTAGTTGCAGAAGTGATTAGAATTGATGTTGCAATTCTCATTACTTTTTGTATCGTTTCTCTAAATTTACTCATTTATTTCTCCCATTATAAAATGATTTATGTATAATTTTATATATCATATAAATAAATCATTGCAAGAGAACAAACAAAAAACCCTTCTAATTAAAGAAAGGTTTTAATTATTATTATCTTAAAAATCTACCAAGGACGTTATTGATGTCTTTAACACCTTTATTAACTCCTTTTTCATTCATTTCAATCGAAGCAATTGCCCTTGTGAATCGAATCATTTTCGCTATAACGCTCGATGTCGCGTAATATGAACTTAGAAAGATTAAGTTTATCAAAATCGTATAACCTAATAAAAATAGAAAAGGCTTAACTATCGACAATCCAAGACTATCTTTTTGCATAGCTTCTAACCCCAACGCTGTTAGATTGTCATACCAGATCGCAGTGAAAAAAGACGTAAGCATTAAAGAGATTGTTAACGACATAATCATCACTGGTATCAGCTTCAAATCAAGAAATGAGATGAAGAGCTGGCTTGGTTCGTCTTTCTTAAATATAAATGCATACACTGCACCAATCAAACCGACTATCTTCAAAAACACTTGCACTAAGATTTGCACTATCTTTGAAAACACGACTATCGGAATGAACATGAACGATATGAAGATTGTGTAAAGCAAGCCATTACTTGTTGATTTTAGCTTTGTACCAACTTTCATCATAGCCTTGTCGCCTAAATCCTTACCACGGCTAAATATATAATTCCCTGCCGTGTATCCAGCTATCCACATGACACCGATAGATTTATAATTATCTTGGATAGATTTCAATGGTTGCGCGTCAATCTCAAAACCTTCTTTTGTGTATCTACCAAAAAGCGTCTTCGGATCTCTCAATACGCGAAGAATTTGCATACTTGTGTCTTCGGCCATAGCATCAGAAGTGTATATTTTTCTAAGGTTCTGATTCAATCTGTCGTAATAGCCATTCAGCGAAGAGATGTTAGAACCCGACTGATACTCATTTTGTAGTTCGTTGCCGAATGTTTGATCAACTACATAAGGATTCGAGTAGTTAATCTCACCTAATAAAGCCGCTAATTCATTCTGCATTAAGTCTTCATCAATCCCTGAGCTTACAAGTGCATTAGCAAGCTCAAAGGTGTTAAACAGTGCTATATCAGTCTCTACGCGCTTGTTTAAGTCTTTGGAGATAGCATCGCTAACGTTCTTCATCATAGTGCTGTTAATCGCAACAAGAGCTGAATCAATTTCAGCGTTTGTCATCTCAGAGCTTTTTAAGACAAAGCGATCACCATTCCACTCACGACAATACGACTTTAAATCAGTTCTACTCAGTGCATCGACATTCAAATCATCACACAACTCAGCATCGTAGTTCTTAGCGACTTCAATGAATTCAGGAGCGTATTGATTAACCAATGCGCCAATGGCACTTGTAGACTCGACACCATCCACAAAACCACAGTCATAATCTTTCGAGCTGATAACGCGACTACATGTTTTAACTGCATAATTAAGTGGTGAACGTCCACCGCGCTCTAAAAAGTTCATAGTCTTAGCTTCTGCTTCTTTTTCACTCAGACAGCTCATCTCTTTTGAGTTGTTAAATGATAAATCAGTCGGATAGTCGAAGAAAGACATTTGGTTTTGAACATACTTCAAAGAACAAAACTCAGAATTGACGATTCCGTATCCTAATTTTTGCACTGCTTGTGCTGTCTCTTTTATATTAGAGTCTATCAATGGTTGTTTAGCAGTTTCAGATCTTGCTTGAACAACGTTGTTCATTGCTAAGAAGTTTGTAATTTGATTG
Source organism: Vibrio cidicii (assembly GCF_009763805.1). NCBI lineage: Bacteria > Pseudomonadati > Pseudomonadota > Gammaproteobacteria > Vibrionales > Vibrionaceae > Vibrio > Vibrio cidicii. The sequence continues at coordinate 1,692,513 of NZ_CP046804.1, forward strand.
TCTGTGTTCTCAAATAGCTTATTAGTCAAAAATGGCAACGTGCCTGTATTTGAGCCAATAGCAGTTATAAGAGCTAAAACGGCATACCCGATCACGTTTGAAGACACATCCATGTTTTCATCAAACGCAAGTTTTCTAAGCGTTTTGTACAACAGAAATAAACCGAATATAGCGGCTGTAATGGTTGAAGCAACTTGAACCACTGGATAAATCAAACTCAAAATTGACTCGTACAGAGTTTTTTTCGTCGCTAAATTCTTATCACCTAAATCATTATTCTCTGAAATAGTGTCGATACATTCTCCATTATCTTTTATCTGTGTCATTAAATCACGATTATCTGACACTGAAATGCAATCTGAAACTTTATATTCTAATGTTGTATTCTCAGCAAATGACAAGTTAAACGAAAATATAAAGAACAGCATTGCTAATAAATTAAATCTTTTCACAATTCTCTCCTATTTTAATTTTTTATATATTTTCGTTATATCATTGATTGAATATAATTCAATTTATATACATTTAATTTTTCACAAAAAGAAAAGACACCGTTTAAGATGTCTTTTAATTAGTGTAATTTCAGATTATTTATTATCTTTGCTTGTAGATTCTCTTTCTTTCGTTGCAAGGATTTTTTTAGCACCGTTTTTAAGATTTTCAGCTATTGGTTTTTGCTGATGTCCAAACGTTGAAGTTTTCGCGTTTTGGACTGTGCGCGTAGCCCTATCATAAATATTGAAATATGCTGCGGTTTGTGCAAATGATACATTGCCCGTATCTGTGTTCATGTGGTTCGATGTTAATCTAAATATTTCTCTCGACGAACCTTCAACTTTTTGCAAGCCTGCAAATAGACAGAACCAAATATACGCTAAATTCACGATTTGATGCACCAAACCAGTAATGATTACAGAAAATGGATTCGTGCTATTCGTGTTCATCGCACTACTTACCAAGTCGTAAATCGCACCTGAAATCACTGGCGTTGTTAACGTGTAAAACAAGAACAGGATCATTAGCGGGAAGAAGATAATCTGAAAACCTGCTTCACTTATAAGAGCTTTTGTCTTTTCAAAATATTGTCTCGCACGTCCGAACACTACACCGATAAGCATTTGTACCCCTTCTACGACTATCGTGACTAAAGTTAGCGCAGCTAAGGGAATAAACGAACGATGAGTGTAAACAAGAATCAGAAGCCCGACATATATACCGATATTGCTTGCAATCGTATTCGCTACAATCAACACAAGTGAAATGATAAACACTATCATTGCTGCATTACTAACCAAATCCTTAACACCATTAACTATGTCACAGCCACCTTCTACTGCTTCTTCTGCAGCTTGCATCGCCTTGCCGTTCCCTGTTTTAAACTTACCCTTTGCTGACAATTTCGCAACGTTCTTGAACTTACAAATCGAACCAGCTAATTCAGCTACGACTACTGTACTGCCAGATATAGTTGCTAACTTAATTGCCTTGGTCTTGTACGAGTATGATAATTGCGTTGGTGACATCTGACAGTGACCATTCGCATCTCTGATTTTGCAATCACCCATTGAGAAAAAGTCATTGATCATGTCGTTTAAACCAAAACGTTCAAGCAATGATTTGTCTGAAACAACATTAGGCGTTCTCGCAGAATAAGCGTTACTCAGCAACATTGAAGCGTCATATTTTTTAAGCTCGTTTTGCTTATCGTAAAGCTCGATTCCATCTACATCACTGATATCGATACCTACCGCTGGATAAGGATAGAATGTCTGCGGTTCGTTTGTGTTCCACGAATGCGTTGTGATCGTGTACAAATCCACTTCGCTATTCAATACCTGGTTCAAACCAGCTCTTTTGTCTATTTGCTTGTTCTTAAAGTCAGTAACAGATTGGAAGCTTGGCTTAATGCTATTCAGCATTTCAACAATCAACTCTTCATCCATTGATTCAGCGTTAGACATCGCCCATTTGTACCCTGCTGTGTCTATCGCGTTAAATAACGTTTGGACAGCAAGCTTGCGGTCAACAACTTCTCGATACAGTTCAATTGTACGGTCTGGATCGCCTACAGCTTTTATAGAGAACCTTTTGTCCTTGTTCTTGTCTATGTCAACTGAGCTATAATTGAACTCGAACCCGTCCAAATCAAAACCAGATGCGATATTTGCGCTGTATCTGTCATTATCTTTACTTAGATCTAAGCGGTTAAACTCTTCTGCTCTTTGCTGACGAAACATGAAATCTTTACGGTCACTCTTCTTCGCAGCATGGTATTCAAGATTAAGTCTTGCTGTTTCTCGTATAAAACGTTCAAAAGCTTGGAAACCTGTTATTTGTTCAAACGTTGCATCGATTTCACCATGTTCGTAACCGCCAAAAATCGACGTTTTATAAGTTTCTATGGCTAAGTTAGATAGGTTCAAACGCTCTTCAACACTAAATGAATCTTCAAACACCATCGCTTGTGAAAAGTCTTTTTCGAATTGCTCTACAAGTCTCTGATAACTCTCTGTACTCTTGATGTTTTTACGATTCGGATCAGCTTGCTTCACTGCCGCTAATGCTTGCATTAGTGAACCGTCATTTCGCATATTCATGTTTGAACCAGCTTCAACAACTTTCGCTATTGTCTTTTCAGCGTTACCTAAACTGACATCAAACAATCCCTTGGCATCTTCATAAACAGAAGTCTCTTCTGCCATGTCTTCTTTATATATGCCTTGGAAAAAATTCGTCATAACATTTGGAAAGTCTGATTTGATAGTCGTATCAGCAATCTCATAGCCAAAATTCAATCTGTTACAGTAGTTGTTTTGTGTCTCGCCACCATATTTGATAACGATCTCGTCAGGTATTTTGTTTACAAAGTTAAAGCCGTTGGTAAAGTTCCATTCAGAAGAAGTGTAAACGTCTGCTTTATAAGTTGAAAAACATTCATATGCATATCTGAAATACTCTTCTGCTGATAAGTCTTGGTCACTGTTATAAAACACACCATTGTCTTCAAACTCTGTACTCGTACCAAACCATTTGTTTAATGAATTTCTTTCAAAGATTTCACGTTCCAAAATTGATTTGTGTAAAGCATTTGATAACACTTGGTTGTTTCTGTCTTTTGCATCACTAACCAGAGTTTCTAAGTATCCGTCTTTGTAAACAGCTAACTCATCTTCTACGTTATGAAAATTTAAAGCGATTGCGTTATGTATTAATGCTATACATAGCAGCAGCTTTGCTCTTACAAATGACCAGCTCAATAAAGCGATTAAAGTAGAACCGACTAAAATGAAAATGACAGGTCTTGGAACGCCTTTCTGTTCATTTTCACTCATATAACTGAAAGCTGCAATAATGCATATCAGTACTACAATCATTGCGAAAAATCCAACAATCAAATCAAGTCCAATACCCCAATCAAATGTTGAATCACGGAACACAACTCTTTGCTGTTTCGGATCGTTACCGAAGTGTTCGAACATTGAACTGTTTTCGTCATATTCGTCTTTAGTGATCAGCCAATTCCACGCCACTATCGTATAGTCATACTCTTCTAAATATGAAGAACAAGGTGGTAAGTAATTCGCGTTAGTACGATTACCACTGAGTCTTGAAAATTCTTTAGGCGACTCACAATCGATCCCTTCTTGTTTGTCAGTAAATATATCACTCACTGCAAAGTCACTATCTGCATAAACATTAGATGAAAACGTTAATACAGTTAGAAACATTACAATCATGACATTTATTTTTTCTGTAATTCCTTTTATAAATGACATTTAATTCTCCTTGTTGATTATATTAAATATTTAACATTTTATATAAATTAGTCAATTTAGAGCATTAGAGACGTTCGAATATTACTTAAAATAAAGGAAATATAATTTACTAATTATTGAAATAAAAACCGCTATTTATAGACCGAAAAATCAAGCATTATAATATTTATTTTGTTTTCTATTTTTCAGCCATGAATCAATACACAAAAGATAACTTTAGATCAAGATTTCAATTGCAAATTTTGTCATCTATAAATTATGATTGTGTCAAAAAATGAGATGCATTATAATGATAGGAATATTATTTTTTTTGGAAGAGATTTTATGAGCGTTTTATCATTTGAACAGAAGCTACGTTTGAGTGAACTTCGACTTTTAAAAGAGAGTGAATCATTCGTACTTGTTCGCTTCTTTGACGAGACAGAACAAAGAGAAAAAGGATTGAGTGATAGTTACTATGTTAGTGAAGAATCAGATATGGAAGAAGACATTTTAAAAGCAAAGTATTTCGATATTGAAGAACAGGCTTATACTTTTAAATCTGATCAAAATGTCAAAGCAATTCCAGTTAAAGTTTTAGCGATGTTTGAGATGGAAAAGACGAAAAACGAATCGTGAAAAGTATACTCAATCAATTTAAGATTGTGTTAGTTTTTCGAGCCATAATGCAAACACTTTTTGCAACGAGATTATAGAAGAGCGTTGTTCTTTTTACGATCAACAACCGATAGATTTTTTGTGAAAAGTTTTCAAGATTTGAATTTACTTTTCGATCAACTTTTTCAAATCTTAATCGATTTTTTATTTCTGGTTTTTGGGACAATTGCCTTTCTACTTTTTGATAATTTTCTTGCCGAGTTATGACACACTTTTCTGTGATATTTTTCAAGCCAAAACGAACTACTTTTTTCAACTTTCTATCGATGTTTTAGATCAACTTTTTTCATCAAAATTGATGAAGAGAGTTATCCATTTTTTCGATCAACAACCGAACCATTTTTGAATAAAAGTTTTCGAGATTTCGTTTAACTTTTCGATCAACTTTTTTAAATCCGAATCGAATTTTTATTTCAACTTTTTCGATCAACTGCCCTTCTCTTTTTTGAATAATTTCTTGCCGACTTATGACACACTTTTTACCAAAGAAATTACGATCTAAAAACACACTTTTCTGTCATAGTTTTTGAACCATAATTTACTACTTTTTTCATTCCATTTTTGCACTACTTTTCAGCACTGTTTTTTAAACAAAAAATCTCTGTTTATTTTTCAATTTTAATTTCATTTTTTATAACTATTTTCGTCGTCGTTTTTATCGATATTCATACCTTTGGCTTATGTGAATTTCTAACGCGATGTCTATTTCGGGACTTTCAGAAATTAGCAATGGCGAAGACATTGCCTTTTATCTTTTAACGATAGAACAAACGTCATCCGTTGTGCAATTTCTATATCGAAAATCATTCCTTTATTGATACGAAATTGATGTCGTTTTTCATCTTTAACATTACGTAAAATATACTCACTCAACTTTTCAACGAGTATAGTTTTCTATTAAAAAAAAGTTACTCACAACATTTTGAAACTTTAAAATCCAAGCTTCATTTATATAGCTATGTGAACATTGCAAGACGATTTGTATTTACTCTACTCACCTAATCAGTGAGTAATCATAAAAACAAAAAAATGATTCTCTTCGAGCAATCATACTCCTGCCAGTCGTGGTACACATTTGACTAAATCAAATGTGATGGTAAATAGGTATATATGCACTGGTATAAATATTTAAATTAAGGAGAGATACAATGAGCATAAATAGCACTAATGAAAATACACATCATAATACATATAGAGTAACAGAAGAGCATCATGCAAATGAAAATTCTGTAATAGAAAATAGAACTGAAACAGTTCAAGAACAAGTTCAAAATCCAACTGAAATAGATGAGAGAAAATTAAAAGCACAAGCGATTAAAAATGAAGTAAAAAAATTGCAAGAAATGAGCACTGATTTTATCAACATTTCGAATCAAAAAAATGAAGCTAAAATTGTCTTAAAACAGATACAAGATTTGAACAAAAAAGTTACACCTTTATTAAGAGCTTTTAGCAACTCTGATTCACCTAATGTTGAAGAAGATGAGATCGTGTTAAAAGGAATCGAAATCATCATTCTGAATGAAAATGATTTAATAAAATCGAAATGGAATGAACACGTTAAAGAATCAAGAAACAATAACGTAAAACCAAAAACTTTAATCACTCACTTCATCGAAAAGTTAGAGAACTATTCTAATGAAATTAACAATATAGGTGAACACAATTTTAAACAAGAAAAATCACAACTTGTTGATCAGTTTTACGAGATTATAAATGAACGTTTTCTTGATGAGACCGTGTCGCTTCAAGACACAATAGATGCACTAAGTTCACTGTCAACATTGACACCAAAACAGATGATTAAAAAGAACAAAGTGATTAAGAAACCAGCAACCAAAAAACAGAAGTAAAACGATTACAAAAACGTGGCGAAGGACTCGCCCGTTTCAAAAAATTTTAAGGAAGAATTATGAGCAATGACAATACCGAAGTTATTCAAAACTTCATCGACCAAACAAACAAAAAAGAAAAACAAAAGTTCAAGTTTTCGTTCTCCTACAACGATGAACTTATGAGTTTCATTTCACGAATAAAAGAAGATACAAATGGAGCATTTAAAACCACAGGCTTGATAAACAAACTGATAAGAAATGAACCAATTACGATCTACAATTCAGAACACTTAGATCAGGAAATTGTCAAAACAATAAACAAAGGTTCAACTGTAAAACGATTCAGCCAAAACGCTGCACAAATCAAACTGCATTTTTTAGCAGCGAATGATTTTCATGGTAAATCAAAAGACGTAGAACTTGATCTAAAAGCTATGTCTTTAATCGAGTTCAATTCATTCATTTCTGAGTTAGTGAATAAGAAGAATTTCGTTTCGATTTTTAACAGATACAACAATCAATCTTTTATCGATGTGTTGCTTGATAAAATCAGATTATGTTTAAGCTTTTACGACACAGATGTAATGAAAGGTTTAACGCTTGTGCCAATTACAAGCGAAGAAAAAAACAACTATTTGCGTGAGCTAAATCAGATCAAAAAAGCTGGAAACTTTAACAAGCGAACTTGCTGTTTTATCTATGACGTTGAAAAGCTAAATGAAGTGAAAAGAATCTCTCAATTCTCTCGACATCGACTAAGCAAAAACAAGCGAATGGCAACCGTCTATGAACAACTGGATGAGATGGTAAACGCTATGGACAACATCAATGACGAAGAGAAAAGAGAAGTGTTAAACACACTCAAACTTTTGAAGCTTGGCTATGAACAAAACAACATCAATCCGAGCAATCCATTGTCAGCTTATGAACCAATCGAGAAGACCAATACAGAGATTGTAATCTGGTTACTTGAAAACATGACTTTGCAAAAACAGAGCATTGATAAAAGCAACACAACGGACATTGAAGAGATGAACAAACTACTTTCTGAAATAAACAAGATTGTTAAAGATTGTAATATGTTCTGTAATGAAAACTCAAACGAAAATGAAATAAATAAATTTCGTCTAAGAACAATCATCAAAGTCTGTTTGCAATTCAAAAAACTTGTTGAGTTTCTATCAAAAAGAATCGACAACAAACACCTAAATTAACAACCAAAAGATAAGTAGAGATACTTATCTTTTTCTTTTACCCCTTTCTATCTCAGGTCCAATCATTGACTCAAGTTTTTAATGTTATACAATTTTAAATATATATAAAGTTTAAGGAAGTAAGTTATGTCTATGAAAAATGATTTTCAAACACTCATTGATGATGCAATGGCAAAGTTTAGAATCGAACGATTCATTGCAATCCGTATCGATAATGAATTTATAGTTTCTGGATTCATTTCAAATCCAGAAGAACTTGAAGAAATAATCAAACCATCAGGATTATTGTTTCTTGATGAGTTCGATATAAAAGATGAACTTGCATATTATTTGTATAAAAGAGTTTATGAGCCACTTTACTTTAAAGAACATCAAAAAGATTTGTTCAAGCTTTGCGAAGTTATCAAAACAAAAAGCGGTATTTATCATTTACCAGCTTCTATAAAGAATGAAATTGAAGAACTTGCAAATGTCATTGAGCCACTTTCAGCAGAACAGTTCGTTGATTTTATGATTCAGAATCACACAGAGCTTTGCAGTAAGGCAATTGAGCATTACGACCAGAGTTCAGATCCTTACTCTTCACTCACATTCATGACGAGAGTAAATCTTATGGACAAAGACGCAGTATGTCTTTGCCCAACTGACTCAGCTTACTTACAGCAGTTCGTCAAAGCGCATTACGACATAACGACTGAACAGAATTTACAAGCTTGGGAATCCGAGCGCGGCTTTTATATCAGCAATGGCGGTGATTTCATACCAGTGCTCAAAACACACGGCAAGAGCTACGTTGCTTTAAAGAAACACAACATTTTAAACCACAACAAAAACGAAATAGAAAAGGAGTTTCTATATGTATAACAGAGATATAAAGATGCTGGCGCATCTAAACAAAATGGATCAGACATTCAAACAAATAAGCTTTGCTTTTCTTAGTGACAGAACGCTTGACGATTTTCACAATCGTATACGATTCGATTTACACGAGTTTAAAGAGTTTTACGCTCAGACGCTGATCGACGTATTGACAGTTAAAGCGTATTTAGAAGCTGATGGTAAAGAATCATACCTAACGCCTATCAAAGCAGACATACAGCTTTTACACACTTTTGCTAACCACTGCTTCAAATGGATCGATGCTGTTGAGCAACTGATGAACATCGAGAATGATGTTCTTAAAAAAAATAACTGGAAATTGCCTTTATCCAAGGCTGATCTAATCACAGTAGATAGAAAAGCCACTACACCATTTAGCTTTGTTGAGCATTACGCGCATTTGTCATACATAGATAAAGAAAAAGCCGTGTTCTTTCATCTTGCGATGGACAACGGCATCATCCTAAACAAGCTGAAACAAGTCATTGTGGTATGTCATAACGAAATCGTGAACTACATGGATTATCTGTCAGTTGCTGCTCAAAAATCTTGCTTGTCGCACGTACAGGAAAACAAGAACAACAAACAAGCAAACATGGAAATTGGCTACTACTTATACCGCGAAATCATTGACTTTGACGACATAAACATTGAACCTGAAATATCATTAAAGGTGGTAAAAATGCAAGCTAACATACTGACTTTTAGACAAAAAACACCTTTACAGAAGCGCGTTGAAGAAATCGAATATGATTTTGAGTGGCTGATGGACATTTACAACTACCGTGAGTATCTAATACCAGCTTTTGAAGAAGATACGCAGCTTGTTTTCGCACACGCAGCTTATCACATACAGTTTATCAATGACTTAGTTAAACTGTGTATCGAGAACATCTTTCTGCCAATAGCTTATACAAGCGATATCACCCCAACTAACGACATTAGCGAAGAGATGGAAGATCTGGTTGAAGAAGCGTGGTATGTGTTCAAGTGCATCAAACACATATACTTTATTATGCGTAAGTATTCGCAAATCGTTTCTGACATTGAGTTCGACAAGATCTCTTGGTCTTTTCATGAAGAAGTAAGACAGATTGATGAGATTAAATTCTACGATAGAAAAATCGAAGATAAGTTGTGGTTCTGTTTGTTAGATGATTGGAAAGTCGTTGAGCACATGAAAAGAAAGGAAAGTGACAAACGTGGTTTGTACTATCTGAATCGTGGATACGAAGGGAATTATGATGTTGAAGTGTATATCTTCCGTTTAATGATGCTTTTGAAAAAAGTATCGAAAACGGTAGGACATTGTAACTTAACAGCGCACGATGTTGATCATGTCGAAAATGTTTATGATAAAATTTCTGTTCAAAAAGCGCATAAGATACAAGATCTGTCAATGACTATAAGAGATTCGATTATCAGAGATAATCAAGAAGTGCAGTATGAAAAAGTTCTTGATCTGTATTATGTAGCGATGGAATATGAAAAATCAGATATTGCAAACTTTACAAAAATTACTAATAACGACAAATAAAGAAAAAACACCCTAACTTTTGATTAGAGTGTTTTTAATACTTCTGAATATTCACTGATAAACTCCTAATTAAAACATATAACTACTCTACAAGCATTTCACTTGCGAATTTGTTTTACTTCAACAGAAGTTTTTTACCAGAAAATACCAGTTTGTGTCCACATGTACGCACCATACACCATTGCCCAAGCAAACATTGCAGGAACAAGTCCCATACTTCCGCACATCATACGAATGTGTGATACAATTACTGCACCAATTCCGCTTAATATACCATGAATCAACCACATAATTATTTCCTCTCTCTTAAATTTAATTGTTTATTTGTAACCTTGTTAAATATATAACTTATCTTATTTCATATTTTATCAGGACCAATAATTAAAATCAACTTTTTTAATTATTGTCAATCAAAAATATATTTATCTATTTAATTTTATGGCAAGGCTTTAATGAAAAGCCTTCCATGATATAAACTTGTCGAAACTTTTTATTTCTGTTTCATCTTCGAGTTTAATTTTCACTAAATCTTTTTTTGTATCAATTTCAATTCCGAATTTCGAATTATTCAATTTGTTTACCACATTTTTAAGACCAACCATTCTTTTTTGATCTAATCGAGTGTAGTCAGAATTGCTTAATCCTATCTCATTCATCAATCTACCTGTTTTTTTGTCAGTCGAATGCGAAATTAGTAAAACAGATTTTCTAATAACTTCAATCAGCACCTCTTCTTCGCTCAGAATGTTTTGTTCTTTTTTCATCTCAGGGCAACCATTCAAAACCCACTCAATGAGATGTACTACAAAGCGACTTTTGTTTGCTGGCAACATATTGAGTTTAACTGTGTCAGCAAAAAAAGCATCGAAACCATCTGGCATTTTAACTGAATATTTCAGCTTGTTTCCACTTGCCATCTCTAAAGTTTTTGGTGCAAAAACTGCTTCTGATTCTTGTCCAATTTTCAATAATGCGCTTATGGCATCTTGAATTGTCTCTTCATCGTGTAGCTGTGAAGTGATAATTCTTTTTACCAAACTTTCTGGATAAGTTAGAGACATAAACTTTGAATTTTCTTTAATTTCTGTTTCCTTTAAAGAAATAGCTTCTTTCTCTTGTGTCTCAGAAGTTGCTACAACTGCACCTTCCAATTTCATATCATCGCTTAAAAAACTTAAGTCAAAATTATCTGTCATTGTCTTATCTCCCTTTTACTAACAATTCGTATTTGTTTGATGTATATCCGCCCAGAACGCTTTTAATCAGATCAGTTAAAAACTCTTGAAACTCTGGATGTTTCTCTACTGTTTTAATTCGACCAATGCTGTGACCTTGCTCTTTTGCTTCTTCTCTTGTCGTTAAGTAACTCAAACCGCGCTTTTTTAGTTCATTAAACTGAACAAAGGGAAGAATAAGAAAGTTAATCTTTATATCGAACTCATCTTCTAATTTCTTCAATTCAGATACTGTTTTTCTTGCATCTCTAATGTTTAGCGTACCTTGAAAATTTTTCGAGTATACGTATGTGTAAGTGATTTTCTTCTTTTTTGCTACTCTCATCGCTTCTTTTTTTGCTTTATTAAAACCTTCAAGGGGAATCTTAGATACGTCATAGCCATGCTTTGTTAGAAAACGTTTAGTTAATTCAACATTTACATTTTCCATATCTCGAATAGCTTTTAATGCATTGATTTTTGAATCTAAATCATTCGCCAACTCAACAGTGATAAAAGCGTTTGTACTGTCTTTAGCAATATCATCTGTATCAATTTGATTTACACCGCCAGCGATATCATATATTAGATAGTCAATTTTCGTTTCAACATCATTTTCAGTTCTTTTTAAATAAAAAGTGTTGTTTAAATCATTGTCATCTAATTTTTTATTATTCTTCTTGAAGTGCTCAACAAGTCTTTCGTCTGCTAAAAGATTGCGTTTAATGTCGCTATTTATCTTTGTCGTTGTTTTTTTAGATGCATCTTGAACGGCAATGCTTGTGAAGTTTGTACTGTTAGGAAATTGTGTATTGCAGTATTCTTCTGTAAACAATCTCATTGCACCTTCATTAACGTCTGCCGTAACGTGTGTAATGTTTAATTTTTGTTTAGTATGTGCAATTGCGCTTGCTGCACATAGAGCAACAACTGATTTTCCTACACCGCCTTTACCACTTTGTACAACTATCGTTGTTGTTGAATCATTCTTAACTTCTAAATCATCAACTTCTTTTTTAGTTAACAATTTTATTGATTTATTATTTGTCATGTCTAATTCCTTTCTTAATGTTTTAGATAATTATTTCTTATCTATATAATTTTAGATTACAAGGACCTTAAACTTTGTCAATAGTATTTTTTGCAAAACTTGCAAAAAATCATAAACGCTTAATTTATCACTTTAAATTGCACAAAATATTTTTTAATTTAAATTACGAAATATTAAAAATATAGAAATTAACAAATATTATTTTCACGATTTTTGCAAATAATTTTAAAAATGATATACATAATATTAGATATAAAATTTTTAGGAGAAAAATATTATGCTATCAAAAGAGTATAAAAAAAGTGTTTGGGCTGTGAGCCCTATCGCAGAACATATCTATTATTGGATTAGAAAAAAGAATGGAAAAAGATTTGATGCGGAAAGAGCTATCTTTGTCAGTAACATAAAAGAATTAGAATCGTTTAATGACATGCTTGAACTTCGCGGAAACAAACTTAGTCCGTCTGAATTAGAAAAAGAATGTCAAAAGTATACAAGAGACGTTTTAGATCATTGGCAACAAAAGTTTGCTGGCGCAAGGAAATGGAGCAAAATGGACGAAAACAACGAATGCCATGAACTAACTTCAAGAACGGTAACAAAGTCATCAACAGTTGGCGGCAAAAGCGTTAGTAAAACAGAAGCAATCCCCTATTTGCCAGTGCGTTTTGGATCGCACCGTCTTGATGATATTGTAACTCAGCGCATACGCGATACTGCTTTCAATCATTACAAAAATCTGTCTGCTACAGATAAGTCAACTTTGAACGTATTCAGTAAAGAAGAGTATGCCCGTTGGATGATCAAAGACTTTCTGATTTTGTGGGCGAAAGATTTCGAGAAAGAATTTCACAACGCTTGTAAAGCAGAACAAAACAAGAAAACGAAAAAGCACAAAATCAAAACAAAAATCTCTGATGTTGAGTTAATGATGAATATCCATATAGATATTGATTGGAAAACAGGTGCTCACATACATTATGCTGCATCACCTTTCGATCCAACTACTGGACTATTCTCTTCACCTAAAAATTACGTTGATATCTACAAGAAAATTGGTGTGAAGTTAGAGAAGAAATACTCATACAAAAGTAAGAGTAAAAGACTGTACAAGTTCATAGAAGAAGGCGTTGCGATAGGTGCTGTAAAACAAATCTCGAATGATCTAAAAGAAGAAGCAGTGTTAGACATCATCGACAACCCTACACTTCTTAACGTAGATAAAATTCGAAAGAACTACATTAAGAACAATGGTTACGATTGCGACATCGATGATCAGCTTCAAGTCGATAAGTTCTTTGACGACTTGGATAAAAACGAAGAAGCAAAATCAGCCTATGAAGAGACTGTGAAGAAAGAAGCGGAAGCTGTCTATGAAAAACGCAAAGAAGAAGTATCACGAATCGTCAGTAAAGCCCTTAAAAACAACATTGTTGACTACGACAAGTTACAACAAGAGCTTAAAGAACAAGGCGTAGAGATAGATTTTGGCTTTGATCATGAAAAAGACACGAACTGTCATTTCGACAAGAAAAAAGACGTTGAACACATCTTTGAATTCACTGATTTAAAAACAGGCATCAAGTTCAACAACGCAAGCTTTAAGGGTGATACTCGAAGCAAAGTTAAACGTTTTGCAAGTTCGTACAACGAGCGCAATCAGCTTCAACATGAAATCAATAAGTCGTTCAAGACGAAGCAAGAGCGATTGCCCTATGACGTTGACAGTATTCAAACTGTTCTTGCTCATAACATGCGCATGACAAAAGCCGCTATGAATCATGAGCTGTCTCTTGCGCCTTACTCGAACGAAGAAGCAACTGCTATAAGAAGGAAGCATTTCGAAACTTACATGCAGATGTGTTTAGAAAGTGGCATCTTAGTTAACTTGAACAAGCAAGGCAATTTGACGTATCACAAGATAAATAAGAACCGCAAAAAGAATAATGGTGAAAATACGGATTGGTTCGAATCAGGAAAAGCACAAGCGGATTATAGTGCTTTCAAGTATAAATCAAGTTGGTTTACGGAAGATTTGCGCGGCAAGGACATTAAAGAGCTGTTTGAACTTGATGATGAAACTATCATACGCTTGAATTTGACTTGGGTGATGGATGCGTTCCCTGCTCGATTTATGCAGTACAAAGTTGCATTTATGAGTAACAATAAGAACATTCTTGAAAAGATGAATCAAAACGCTGATACGAAGTCGTTTTTACTATTGTCGATACAGAAAAACTATGACTATCGCAAACTTGAACAACGTTCAACTTATGATGGCGGTTATTACATTTATAGCATTAGGAATGAACAACCGACTGTTTACTTTAAGCCAAGCGACGATTCATCATTCGATGTTCTGTTCCAGCCGTTCCAAGCGCGAAGTGCTGCGATGGATACGTGGGCGCATACTCAAAAAGAAGTGTTGGAGAATCTTGATAATCAGGATTACGGAACGTCATTTTACGCTAAGGATGGAAAAGTCTGTGATTTTCTAAGAACGATGTACGTGGAGAGAGCGTTCTGCCCTAACAACGATATGCGCAGTCGTATTGAAGTTCGAAATGGATTTGATGAGCGTACCGTTGAATTTATGCAGAAAAAATTCGACACATTGATTGAAAAAGCGGAAGCGTCTATCGATAAAGCGATAAACACTCCTAACAAAAATTCATTCAATTTTACAAACCTACATGGCGCGTTTGTGTTGAGTAATGAAGAGTTTGATGGTGTTTTAAGAGCACGATACGAAGACTTTTTGAACCGCTCTATCGTCAAACTTGAACAAGCTGGATTTACTGATCTGACTATGAACGGCATAATTTTAGAAGATTATGTTCGCAAGAATGAAAAGAGAATCGAAAGCTTACGTGAAAGTAAAACTTCAACACTCAGTTCAAACAACAAACCAAAGCTTTAAACCAGAAATTGAAAGAACCTCGATAGAGGTTCTTTTTTTTAATGTTTTCCTTCTCGCATATTCGACGCGATAATCACATCTAAGTCATGTTGTACGCCTTTTATATAATAATCACAGAGAATCTTTGAATATAGCTCTATCAAGTCTCTGCGAGCGTTAGCGTTGCTGATGTATTGCGCTAAATCATCGTTGATTTTGTTGAAGAAGTTGTTTATCGCGTTAGCGATTAATGTCTTGTTCGTGTCATACGCTGAAATACGGGGATTGGTATAGTCGTAGATCAGCACATCCAGACCATCAAGTTCTTGGTAAAGGGCTTTTGTCAGAAACTCAGCCGCAGGTCTACCAAGAATTGTTTTACAGCGCATAGCTTTAAACTGTTCAACTACTTCTTGAGCATCGTGTAGTGGCTTGATGTGTTGCCCTGAAACCCCATACATAAACGCTTCTTTAAAATGCGTGAACGTGGGTAATTCGCTTGTTCTAAACGCTTTTTTATACTTTTTGTTTATGTGTAACACTAAGCTTTGAATAGTTGATTCGCTTAGATTTACAGCGTCCCCACTTTTGACGAACTTCTTGTCTTTTTTCACAACTGCATAGTAGTTGCTGATCAGTCCTTTGTTCTTTGTTTCGAACTGCAAAATCAAACCGAGCGCGTAATCTAAGTCGTTTTTTAGCTCATCTAAAAGTCTGTTGTTCAGAGCCTTTGTCTCTTCAATTTCTTTAATCAGTGCTTCATCAACTTTTAGTCTGAACATTGAATTGACAGGTAAGTTTCGGATCTTCCCACTACTTGCAGAAAACTTTATCAGACCATCTACGACACTTGATTCGATTGACACAGATTCTGGTTGTTCAAGCTCTATCGGTTCACCGTTCGTGAATACAATCTCTTGCCCTGCTATCGCTTCTAAGTTTTTCAATGCAGATTTAAGCTTTTTATCAAAATCAAGTGAACCCTTATGTTTTTCAAGCTGTTTTGGTAATTTAATCATATAGATTTTGTCGTTTGCTTCTTTAAACTCACAACCTTTGAACTGAATGTTTAATCTTTTCTCAGATTCTATTTTTTGATTTAATTCGAACAATGTTAATTTCTTCATTTTTATTCCTTAAAAATTATATTTATTATTACTTTATCTATACCACTTATTATTGTTTAATCAATCAAATTGTTGAATTAGTTATATATCATGATATATTTTTAATTAGTTAAACAACTAAAAGGAATTAAGCGAAATGAGAATTTTAACTAAAATAATTGGTAGAAAGGATGTAAAAGCAGAACTTGCTAAATTAAATGAAAAACTTAAAGAAAAAGAATTTGCGGAACTGTTCAGTAAAGAACTTGAAGAAAGAAGAATATCAAAAGAAGATTTCAAGCGACATTTTTACAGTGGTGGTTTGATGATATCAATTGCTGACGATCACAGATATGGAACACTTATGATTGAAAAAGGTGCGACAAAAGAATCTTGTGATTTAAAATGGCTCAAACACATGATTGAAAGAGTTGAATATTTTCAAAAAAACAAGATAAAGCAAGAACGAAAAACGAATGATGTATTAACTCAGTTCATAAAAAATTAAACACTCCGCTATGGAGTGTTTTAATTTATTTAGGCTTTTTGCCCTTCAACTTACGTTTTTTAACTTTGTGATTGTATTTAATAAATTTAACAGTAATCTCTTCACACTTGTCATACAGTGGTTTGAGATGTGGTTTTTGCTTCACTCTCACTGCAATCATTGTTAGATCGCGCTTTTCCATCTCTGTTAAAGCTCTAATATCACTATTCCCATCGACAAGCGAGAACGTCATAGACTTTTGATGTTTCTCTTCTTCATATAAAGCTTGTATAAGCAAGTCTTTTATCTCATAGCTATGAGATTCTAACTGTAATCTCATTTCTCTGTCTAAACCATCTTGTAAGAACTCAGCAAATTTATCATGGCATTTTGCAATGACTTTGTTTAGCGTTTCACTTTTCTCTGATATACCTTTAAACTCATACGTGAAATCTGTAAAACTCTGATTTGTTCCACAATCATTTACTTCATCTTGTGTGATCACCGATGGAATCACACTGAACTCACTGATAAACAATTCATTATAAAATTTAATAGTATTTTGCTCATTCATAAATCTTTCTCCTTTTTTAATTAACGTTACTCATCTCGTTTACTTCATCTAACTCTTTTCTTAATGATTTAAGAATTACAAACGCACTTAAAACAAAAGAAAGCAATTTTGATGTATACACTGCGATAAAATGCGTAATCCCTTGCCATTCCATCACTTGATATTCAAGCAATTGTTCTATCACTGCCATAAGAATTAGATCCATGTAGTGGAAGCCCATGACACAAACCGCGACGAACGTAAGGAACTTCAAACACGCTTTCACGAACTCTTTGAAAACATACAAAGGATCAGCATTTACAGACCATACAGCAACTGAAAGAGGTGCAATGATTTGATGCACTAACAGCTCTTGAAGCGACATAAATAGATGCTTGAAATAAATGGTTGGTATGGCGTAAGCAAACAAGAAAATCGATACACTGACAAAGCCAAAAACTTTTGCAATCGTATAGAAAATCTCTGCAATCATCTCACTTGCCACATTATTTGGATTGACCATATCTACAATTACCTTAGCGATTATCATGTTGTTTATCGTGTCGGCTGCATAATACGGTGAATCAATAAATGGTTCGTTAGTTGCGTACCCTATCGCACTTGTTTTCAGCAAGTTGACCTTGCCACCGAACATATTTTTGTTAGTTTTGAACACACTTTGGTCATACCCGTCAGACGTGTTAACCGTAGCTAATAAGTACGCTCTCACAGCGATCTGCCAGAAGCCGATTGCAGCGTTTGACAGCTCAACGGTTGGGCGCATACAGCGGTATCCGTCCTTGATCTGCGATGGATTAAACGAACAAGTCGTTAATCTTCCCCAGACTTCTTTTGTGTCTATCCCTATCAACGTTTTGACCACTAATTCTTGATCGATTTTCGACAAGTCAATCATGTCTAAATCGATATAATTGAATATTCCATCTAAATCTTGCTGCATTCGTTGTGCAGCGATAGGCGTAAACGGTATAGTCGTAATAGGTTCACTTTTAGCGTAGTAGCTACTGTAATCTTCAAAGTCAGTTGATAGGACTATCTCACCTTCAATTTTTCTTGAAGTTTGTAAGTTGTATGAATCGTCCATGCTAAATGTTAAAGGTGCGAACATACGCACGATAGGCGTAAAAATATCAAGTTTTAAGTTACGAACTTTGTCTTCATATGCTGCTATCGTAACTGATGGCGCACAAGCAAGATAACCGCCTGAACTACACATTTGTTGAGTTTTTGCAATTAAACTATCGACATTCATTTTCAGAGATTGACGATCATTACCGAAGTTAGCAACAAAGCCCCTTTTCAACTCTGTATTAGTGAACATGACTTTTTCATAATCGTAGAAAGGATTTTGATAGTGTTTAGAAATGTGAGTTTTTGACGCACATTTAGCCGCAACTTCTATATACTCATTTACACCATACTCATTTAAACGCTCAGGAACAGAATCATAAATAGAATCACAGTATTTTTTATAATCCATTGAATAATTACTTATTTGGTCAAAATCGTTCGAACCCAAAAATCCTTTGCTGATTGTCGAGTTAGATTCAATATTTACACCGTTCAGCGCATTTCTCACTTTAATCGAGTGATTAACTAAGTCAGTAAAGTATGCAATGACATATTCTTTTTCTAACGATTTCAGATCTACTCCTATGTTATATGCCTTAGCATTCAGATCTTGGTTACTTGCAAGTCTTGTTTTTAGATACTTACTACCCATTTTAAAACGCATGTAGTATTCACCCGACTCTTCATACACTTTTATCTGATGTTCAACACCTTCTACAAAATCTGTTTTAAGCATTAGAACCGAAAACTCACGAAACGAATCATAGTATGC
Organism: Vibrio cidicii; assembly: GCF_009763805.1. NCBI lineage: Bacteria > Pseudomonadati > Pseudomonadota > Gammaproteobacteria > Vibrionales > Vibrionaceae > Vibrio > Vibrio cidicii. Next base: position 1,711,585 of record NZ_CP046804.1, read on the forward strand.
AAGCTCAGGAGCTAATTTTATTTCTGGTATCTCAACCAATTGACCATAATCTCTTTCGCTCATTTCACCAGCTTGCGTCAGCACATCACCTACAAGACTCTCAAACATGACAGTAATTAGCGGCTTTTTATAGACAAGACCGTTTGGCGTTTTCGTTTCGACCATTGGAGTATTGAGAAATGCGGCTGCACAAAGGCACAGAATTATTTTCAATGCATGGTTTGATGAGTTTTCACTTTTTGTTTTTGTACTCACAATCCATTGAAAAATAAACCACAAAAGAGCGACACCGACTATCGAGTAACTAAAATATACCGCGAATGAATTATGCAAGGCGTACTGGTCTGCTAATGAAGATGAAACAGATGTATGCATTCCAAACTCACCAGATATTAACTTTTGATAAGCTTCATAAGTATAGTTATAATCATTCGCTGCAAAGAATCCGTTTGCGTGTGCGTAAAGACCAAGTGATAAAAACATAACAGCTAAAACAATTATTGTTCTTAAAAAACCTTTGCCTATCGCTTTAAATATACGTTTTGGTACAGAATTTATACTTTTTGTTTCAGTCCCTTTAACTTTTTCAGATTTAGAATCTCTCCTTTTTATTATTCTAAACATTGACTTCTCCAATTTATTTAATTTATATATTAATATTTATAACATCTAATTAAATAAATAAAAGTTTCAAGACAAGTCAGAAATCGTATTTGCTTATATTTAAATAAAAAAAGATTCCACATTTAGTGAAATCTTTTAAACTATTTATTCTTTTTTATTCACTCCAACATTCGAACTCATGTCCTTGTTAGGTTTGATACCGCGTTTCGCAACTTTTCTGCGATTTCGTAGATCTTTCTCACTCTTATCAAATCCTGCAATCTTTTTGCTGTGCTTAATCCCTGCGATAGCTATTGCGTCTTTAGTGAAGTTGTTTTGCTCAAAGGCATCATCAGTTCTTGTCTTGAACAGTGTCACTTGGTCAAGTCTATCAGCAGCTAAGGCGATCCAGCCTGGCAACTTCAAGGAGAAGTAAATCATCACTATGATACTTGCAAACAAGAAGACGCTACGTATACCAACTAAGATGAAATTCAAGCCGAACGCGAACACTGAATCAGCAATGAGCATGTTATCAAACGTTGTCGTATCAATGGTTGCCGCTGCGTAGTTCTTGATCATGTCATTCGTGTACAAAGACAACGGAATCACGATGAAGCTTATGATTTTCAGAAGTACAGGCGTTAAAACCAATCTGTAAATATAGAATCCATAATCAAAAATACTTTTTCTATCTCTACCGAACAAGAAAAACATGACGGTTGCCGTGATTATCAAAATCGGTAGTAATCGTAAGGTCAACGCTGAACTTAAATCAGAGATCAGAATCATGCCATTTATAAACATGTCAGGCATACTCATAAGCAAACCGACTATGTACACAGTTGAGCCAAAAACGACCATCACACTTCCAGAGAATGAAGCTGCTTGTGCGGCTATCATCGCTGATTGTGCGGCAACCGCTGCACCTTTCTTTGAAGACTTTTTGCTACCAGTAGCAAATGATTTTTGCGCTTTTTGTTCTTTTTTAATGTAAGAATTAAGCTTTTTTTCTGCAACACTTGCTGCAAATGAAGCTGAGTGTTTAGTTACTACTCCCCCGATAGCTAAATCAGAACCATAATCTAAATACTGACTCTGAATGTCGTAGTAAGTCGTTACACCACCGCCATTCACCATAAAGTCTCGACACTCTGTTTTAGCATCGCCATTTTCGGGCAAGCCTATGCAGTACAATCTCTCTTGATTCTTAATTGTTGACTCAACGCCATCAAGCCATGAATCACCCTTAACTGTATTCTCAACGCTTGACTCAACATGCCATTGATTCTTCAACATTTCAGTTCCGATAGTGCCATTCATCTCTTCAAATGCTTTAATTAATTTCAAGTTAACATCGTCTTTTGGCACAAACTGTTCAACGAAATCCACGTTGTAAATTTTCGCGTAGTTATCAACACTCGCGTCAACACTCGAATTGAAGTAAGGCAATGACTTGGAGTAATCAAACTTGAAGAAAAAACCGCTTACGCTATACAAATGTCTAAGTTCTGGATTGTCGTGATATACAGTCTTCCAAAACTTCTGTACGCATCGTGAACCGCAATTGTAATACTCAATCAGCGTCTGATTGATGTTGTAGATTTTGTCTAATTCTTCACTGTATACATCATGAACTTTTGAGTAAGAATCAGCCAATTCTTGCCTTGAAGCTTTAAAGAAGTTATTCGCTTTTTTCACTTCTCTATCGACATCGTTTTGCTTCTCAACTCGTTTAGCACTCTTATGCTGTACTGCGCCAGAGTCAGGTATGTAGAGATTTTGAGACACTAACGATGGAGTCTCTGTGTTCAAGTCCATGCAGTAGTAATAAGTCATAGAACCCGTCTGCATAAATTCAGGTAGACGTTTGTTTGTCTCAATCAAGATATCATTTTCGACAATACAAACACTCTTGTTTACGTATCGGTAATACTCATCAGCCTGTTCCATAAGCTTATTGAAATTAGAGAAGTCAGTCTTTAGTGGTTCACCCGTTTTTTCATCAAAAAGCACTGCACCAGCGATTAACCCTTTCGTGAATTCCTTTTTGTAAGCGACTAAAAGCTGAGTTTTTCTGTTCTTGGCCATCTGATCACTGACAGGATTCAGTTCATCGAACTTTTGTGAGATTTTTGTCCAACCACTCTCAAAGTCATTACTCACAATCGCGTCAAACAGCACTTTCGAGAAGTCCACTGAACGCATGATTTCAGCAAGCTCACCAGAGAACTCAGTGGCTTGAAAAGGCAAGAAACCACAGCCTTTCAGCTCGATACCTGAAATTGTTGGATACTGTGAAAGATTGTTGTAGTGATACTTAATCACACGCTCGTTTCGTTGCTCAGTGCGCGGGAAATACGGTTCGTTTTTTCCTTTATAGAAAGACACAAGTTGGCTTACATCACCGTAGCCGTTTAAAGTCAGTTCTTTGTGCTGCAACATCTCTTTTCTGTTATTACTCAAACAGATATTCGCTTTAAACAAACTATCAATCGTTATTTGTGCTTGATTGTTGAAGTCCGTAGAAACCTTTCTTTTGATCGATGTTAGGTTGTCTATTTGTTTTGCTTCAAAGTTTTTGATAAAGCCGTTGCCCGTTAAGATTGTTACTCTCGACCAACCTTTCTGAAACCATTGTGATTGACTCACAACCGATCCGAAAAACATGATTAGTGCAAAAATCGTGACTGATTTTGCTATAACATCGATGATTGAATGTTGTTCAGAGTTGTATCTTTTCAACGCATAAAGACCGCTCAACAACATACCCAAGATTGTGTAAGTAACTAAACCACCGTGGCTTTTAAAGAAGTCCACTAAGTCATTGTTTAACTCAAAAACCAGATCACCCGTTTCTTGAATTACTGCTTGTTCTGCGTTTTTTCTTGCTGCATCATCTTCTGTTATAAACTGATTGGAAGTGAAGATATTCTCTTCTTGATCAGAAATATCATCAAAAACATTATTTAACTGCACATTTTTATCTAACGACTTGCAAATCGTAAAATGTTCTGAAAATGATTTGTTTGTGATTTCTGACAAATCAGCGTCTGTGTCGATACAATCATCGTCGGTTGGTTGATCGGGTAAACAACCTGTCAGCATACTTGCTGATAATAATAGCAATGTTATTTTTCTAAACATTTGCAATCTCCTTATTTCTCTTATATATATTTTTATTTATATCATTCCTTTAATAATTAACAAGTTTATGAAATCGGGTATTTTTTAATTTGCTTTAAACAAGCAAAAAAAAGAAGGCAAAAGCCTTCTCTATATCTGAAAAATAAATCTTACTTTTCGTATTCATCTAACTCTTTTTCAGTTATTCCGCAGACGTAAGCATATTTCCTAAGCCTGTCATAGCTATAATTTGAAACATGAACTTTGAAATTCTCTTCGTTTACAAATTCAGAAACAACCGATTGATTAGTATTAAAGTATTTCCTACCTAATTCAGATTGATTGATCTTATCTTGCTTTAACTTCTCTTTTATCTTTACAGATATTTCTTTCATCAATGCTAATTTATTGTTCAGCATCTTTTGTTTTGCATCTTGTCTCGATGAGATTAACCCCAATTTTGAATCAACCATAAAAGCAAAGACCGTTAACGTTTCCATCGTGTAACTGTCAATTTTTCCGTTTAAAAACTGTGAAACTTGACTTTGCGAAGTCCCGAAATGTTGAGCAATAATGCTCTGATTAAGTTCCCCTTTTTCTATGAACTTGTTTAAATTTCGTTTTAAAAAAATCATCTGATATATCTTTTCATTCTGCAAACTTATTTCAGCATCGTGCATATTTCCTGAAAATAGTCCTTTTGGTGCATTATGCCTTTTTATGTGTGTAGCAATCATATTATACATTCTCCTTTTTGTTATAATTTTGATTATATATAAAATGTTATAATATAATTTATTCTTGTCAAAAAAATGAGCCGCTTTATGCGACTCAATTTAATTCCTTTTATTGTTTAAATGTCTTTATGTGCGTAAAATTAGCAGTATCTTTTGTTAGAACAATACCGTTTGAATCTCTTGGATTTTGTTTCTCTAAGATCTCGCCATTTGACGAATAACCTAAATAAACTTTTTGCTCACCGCGATATGCAGCCACTTCGAAAACCCTGTTTTTAAGCTCTTGTAGTTTTGATTCTTGGTTCAATGAATCACGGTCAAAACCTTCAACATTCCAATGTGTTAGTTCGCTTGATTTGTACGCTTCTGCGTAAGCTATGATTGACTTCATAGCGTTCTCAATTTGTTCAAGTGCTCTTGCGTTGTCTTGTTCAGTGATAATCCAGCTAATCTCTGTCTTGTTCGAGTTATACGCTGGCGAGTTTATGTAACCAGCGTGGTAGCCAAGGATATCTGATGTCTTTACTTCTCTTTTATTGATTGCTTTTCTGATTGTTTTGATCGCTGTATTTAGCATAATTCATTTCCTTTTTTTATAAGTTGATAATTGATTAGTTCAAGTTGTCAGTCTTGAATATATAAATGTTTTATCAATTAAAAATTACAAGTCAATATAGAAAATTATAAATATTTTTTTGATAGTCAAAAAATGGCTATAAATCAATAATGTTTAATTTTAAACATTTCGGAAAAATTGCAAAACTTGCAAAAAGTAATAAAGTTAATTTCGAAATATCACGATATTGCATTTTGAGTAATAAGATATATAAAGACTGTATATAACAAATAAAATATAAAAGGAGTAATTAAAATGATGGAATGTCACAGATACATGAATAACCTTTCAAGAGAAGAAGTTATTCAGCGTATCAGAAACGCATTAACAAGAGAGAAAATCGAAACGATGAGCAAACATCTCTCGAATTTCGATCCTGATGATTATCTGAAAAACAAAGCGAAAGCATTGCAAATGAATAACGCACGAAACATAAGTGCAAAAGAAGCTTATCAAGTTTACTTAGAAACAAAAGAAAAGCTTGGCATTTAGTTAATATATAAAAGAAATAATCCAGAACATTAAGAAAAGCATTTGCTTTTCTTTTTTTGTCTTTCTTCAAAAAAATTAAATATATGATAAAACAAATTATATCAGCTTTAAATATTTAATAAGGAGAAAGATTTATGGCTACTACAAAGAGAAAAAATTACAAAGCGAAAAGTAAAAACAAAAAGACGGATTGGACACCCGAAGAAAAAGAAGCGTGGTTGAAGAAAAAGCAAGAAGAACAGCTTAAAAATTCAAACGTTGTCGAAGATAGTTTATTGGCTTTCTTTGAAGAAAACGCTGAACGAGCAAAAAGAGAAAATTATATCTATTCAAATGAATTACAGATTGCACCCATCAAACTGAACTGTAAACTGGTCGGAAAAGACAAATACGAGTTCTTTTTAGAAGAATTTAATGTTCATCAATTAGTGCAAATCGAAAATGATCAAATCACGGGCGAAAAACTAAGCATGAACATTCCTGTTTTAGCAACGTTTAACACTATGTCAAAATGGCTGGACAGTATCAAACATGAATTTGTTTTAGATAATGCACCAGATGGCTTTGATCCAGAAAAACCGATGAAGGGCAATAAAGCTAAAGCTGCTGTTGTTAGTGTATATCGTACTTGCTACGACAAAGAGTTAAACGAAAATTTATCAGGTGAAGATATAAAAAAACGAAAAAAAGAGTTACAAAAAGAAGGAAAATCTGAACAAGAAATCAACAAAATACTCGTCAATTGGGGATATCAAAACAAAAAACATAATTATCACTCGCTTGACGAATTAAAAGACGTTTTGCCACAGCACATCAAAGACCAGATCCCACAAATTGCAATGCAAGAGAAGCTTGCGGAGCGCAAGATGGACATTGAACGCATGAACCTTGATGCGTGGGTAGATGCTGAGATCATCAAGATAGCTATGACAACGGAATATCCGCAAATTTCATTCGTAGAAGAAGATTTGAACGTTGCTCATTGTATCACCGCAGAAGACCGCAGCTATTCAATAGTTAAAATGGCTCCACCTGAAAAATACATATCACATGCACACTACTTTGCCGTTATGTGTCATGAGTTTCTGTCATGCAACGCAAGCGATAGATAAGAGGAAAGTTGGTAAACGTGTGAATGGTGTAAATCCGTTTGAGGAATCGATTGTAGAGCTTCCATCGTCTAAAATGTCAAAAACATTAGGATATTGCTATTTGATGGAAGAACACGCTGCATACATCATTAGCTACACTGGAAAGGACAAAGGTGAACTGCTAAAAGTTGCTAAATACGCTGATCGAATTTATAACATCATTAAAGAAGCATACGACAAATACAACACGCCAGAGCTTAGAAATGAACTTGAACTTAAATTTAAGGACAAAATCAAAGAGCAGTATGGCGTTGAAGCCGCTCAAAAGCTTGAATCAACTAAGGGCAACAAACGTAGTGGTCAACGTCTTCGAGCTTAAAAATAGTAAGAATTGCAAACTTTGCAATTTTACCAAAATAGAAAAAGGACACTGTTATAGTGTCCTTTTTACGTTCGACATCTAAAATGTCATAGAAACAAAAAAAACTGATTTAAGCTAAATGTATTTTAGTTAAATGTCATTTTCTTAATCAGTTTACCATGCTATTAAAATCATTCAAGAAATTAGATGAAAACAAAAAAGAGAAGACATTCGCCTTCTCTAATTTTTCTGTCATTTTATGCTATTTCTTTGATTCTGTGTTGTTGATTCCATCTAATTCTGCTGTGATAAATTGCTATAAAAGCTGTAAATATAAGCGTCCACGGAAACAAACCGCTAAACAGTTCTATATGTACAGCACCTTGATATGTAATTAACGATAGAAATGTCGTTAAACATGAGGCTTGAATTACATTGATAACGCTTACTATCTGATTGTCAGTTGAATCAAATGAAATTATTGTGCAGATGCTGACTGAAATGACAATCGAAAACATCGCCGCTGAAAAGCAAATATATTGAATAAATACAGATTCTAAGTTCAGTAACGTGTTAAAAATCAATATCAAATTCACTAATGAGATTGTCAACAAGATAGCTACAACAGAAATTATGACAAATCTCTTGAAAATAGCTACTTCCATATCTCTCATCAAATCTACGGGATACAACACGACTAAGCATAAGATAGCTGCGACTTGGAACATAAAACCGCTCACTGGTATCGCAAACCCATGCTGCTGTAAAACGCCATCTCTGAACATCTCAAAAAAATCTCCACCTGCGAATGCAACAAAAACGATGCTTGCAACCATCAATATTTTTAATAAAGTTAATAATATTTCTTTCATTTTCATTTTAAGAACTCTCCTTTTTTCAGTTTCCTTATTATTATTTACCATTTAATTTTTAAATAACAAATTATTTATAATATTCTGATAATCAAATAATTAAATATTGTTGCAAATACAAATAAAACTACAAATACAAAAGTTTTGAACATAATAATATTTTATTGGATAAATTATCAAAGTTTTAGTATTGACTAATTATATAATTGATTTATGATAAATTAAGAAAAGTCAAATAATAATTAAAAAAGGAAGTAAATATGAAAAACATATCTGACAAAAATAAAATAGAAATAATGAAAGCAATTAAAAACATAGTAGTTTTTGAACGCTTGAAACAACGTGAAATCGCAGAACTATTAGACATCAAACAACCACGAGTTTCTGATTTGTTGTCGTTAAAACACGACAGATTCTCTCTTGATATCTTGATGGGATACTTGGAGAAGTTTGGATGTGTAGTGAGTTTTGAGATGAATGAATTGACTAACAGAAAAACTAATTTAGTCTCTGCAAAGGTTTTAAGATGTAAAACAAGCTATCGTTCAATATTGCCAAAATAAGAAAACCCCGATAATTCGGGGCTTTTTCATTTCTACCTGTATGTTACTTGAATCGTTGTTTTACATTGTTCGCAAGCAAACTCTTGCTTGTTCCATTTCATGTTAGATTCATAATTATCAGCTACTAAGCATAAACAAGCATTTCGATGTCCGCAACAATCAAAATCAGGAACTGAGTCATGCACTTTACCAACCTTAAACTGTTCAAGAACTGATTCAGATTCGCTTGAAAGTAATGTCCAAGATTCAAAATCATATGATATTTCAAGCATATCGTCACAACTATCACAAGAATAAAGAGAGTTAACTTCATCGAAAGAAACAAGTTCTTCAGATTCATGATATAGCACACCACCACATGCACAACGATACCAAATTTCGTGTTCAATCACACTTTCAGTAATGTGCGCTGTTGCAGAACATCCAATGACGTTTGAATCAAATACAATTCCATTGCAGAAAAGCTGATATTCGAGCAAAGCATCGTGATTATAGATAATGTATGACAGCTCATACTTATTTTTAACGTGTATCAAATTATTAAACTCAATCTGAATCGTAGCTACTTTGCAAACAAACGTGTCTAAATCATTCAGTATCAGCGATAGAGTTCCTTTGTACCCTAAATCTACACACTTTTTCATTTCAGCAAGAACAAGAGAACCAGAACCGCAGCAAATATCGCTGACAGTTTGGTGATCACTTTCTTTCGGCTTGCCAAGCATCGCAGAAACAGCTTGTGACAACTCTTGAGGCGTAAAGTGTTGTGCTTTTCGAGAATACTTGCCATTACACAACACATTCAGTTCAGCCATTAACTCGCCTAACACATCTCTGAACGGCTTATCTTGCACTTCATTAACGTATGCGATAGAAAACTCATCATACACAGCTTGAAGATGCTGATACTTTTTCTCTATTTTGCCGAGTATTACGAATTGGTAAGACATTTCAACTAATGACTCGAACAGATGTTTTTTATTTATAAGCAACTTGTCAGAAGCTGTTTCGATTATTTTTAGTAAACTCATTAGGCTGCTTCTCTCATTTCAATTTCAGAATGAGCAATCACTTTTAAAGCAATTTCCACTAATTCTTCTATCAATGAAAAAATCTCGTTTATTTCATCTGTCGCTTCTTCTTTCTTAGATAGAATTGTGAAATCTTTGTGCAGTTCTGCAAAACATTCAATAATTTCATCTTTACTTAAAATCGTGTCATCTTCTACATCAAGCCACGCGACGATTTTTTGCCATTCTTCAACAATATTTTCATTCCCTGATTTTATTTTAGCACCATCTATTATCGATTTAAGATTTGCTACAAGCCATGCTACTTCTTGATCAAGTTCTAAATGTTCTATGAAAGAGTGAAAATGTGTTTTAATCGAACTTTCTTTTGAAACAAAGTGCGATAAATCTACGACATATTTAATAGTTGGTGTACCTGTTAAATCGATAATATCTTTGTCTTTGAGAATAAAATTCTGATTTTCTGTCATCAAGATTTTATTAAAACCGACGTTCAAAAAACCTTTGTATTGCATGTTCACGATTCGATCATCTACTTTGATCATAAGTTTAGAATCATGAGTTTCTAAAACGTCATAAAACAAATCTAAAGTTGTAGAAAGCTCGACTTCTTGTGCAAAATCTATTGAAATGTAGAGACTTTTCAAACAGATAAATTTCGGATATTCAGCCATCGACTCAAACAAACCACAACATTTTACTGTATTATCTTCATCAACAACAAAAGCCGTTTTGATTGTCGTTTGTTTAGTTTTAACCTTATTTTTCAGACGATTAAAAACTTCTCGCGTTTTCTTTTTACAGCCATCTTCTTGTCGTCTAAAACATTCTAACGCAAATTTGATTGCTGAAATGTCATTAGTTTGTAGTTCACATTCGTAAAAGTTCATAATTTCTTCTCCTTTTGGTTTAATTGTTATTGTCAAAGAGAAGTCCGTTTCGTATAAGTTCAGTTAATTTATTTACTCATAGTTGTTTTCCGTTTTGTTCTTCAACGGCATTTACAATAGCAAAATTTAATTTAATTTGTCAATACAATGATATTGACATCAAAATCCTGTTATGTTAGCCATACTAATTTGCTAACATCTTGAGTTAACTACAGATATTTTTTAATCCATTAAATAAACTGCATAAAAACAGAATTGATCTATTTTTATAACAACGATTATTTGTGATTAGTATCACAATATTTATCAATGTTTTTATTTCTTTGATTTTTAAAACAACAAAAAAGACACTCTTTTGAGTGCCTTTATTTTTCAAAATCTTTTATTGACAGTATGGATCAGTCCATTTTGTAGGATTTCCGCTTGTAGTGTTAATCACAATTTGCATATTATTGTATGCATTACAGAATGCAGAGCCAGCAGAAGGCCATGATAATGAGCTTGCGCTCGTATTAACTTCTATAACACCACTTGTTAGAATATTTTCGTTAATAGTAGCAAAACTTGCTGCGTTGATTCTCGCGCTTGGCGCAGAAGTCATTTTAGACAAATTCAAATTCACGTTGTAAAAATCATCTCCTGAGTTTATAGATACGATATTTCCTGAAACATTGCCATTCAGTGTTAAACTTCCACCTAACGTCACATTTCCATTAAAAACAATATTAGATGCATTTAAAGTAAAGTTTGCATAGTGATATGTTTGACCCGAAGTGCCTAACAACGCAGTGTCTGATACTGTTATCGTACCTATTGCACTATTCAAACTTTCAGCAGTTAGAGATTTTGCAGTCAGATCAGAGTATAGATTTTGTAGTTTCGGTAAGACTAAATCACAACCAACATTTACTGAATCATAAATAGCTGTTGCGTCTTTGTACTCTTCACCGCATGATGGTTTAGGTGTTAAACCACCACCTGTTTGATTTTCTGGCTTAACGTATGCGCCACCGCCTACGATTTGACCTGTCTCAGCGGCTGGATCGTCCGAAGCAATGTTGAACTTGCCTGTACCTACAAACGATACAAAAGCAGCGTTTGAAGCGAATGTTGTTAATAGAGCTAATGTAATTATTGTTTTTTTCATTTTTTCCTTCCTTTTTAAATAATGAAATTATAGTTTTGATATATTTAATATTTATCATATAAAATATGATATACAAATTATTTGAAAAACAAAAAATAACCGAGATATTAAAATACATTTAATTTAAAGTAATAATTGATTTTAAAAAATATAATATTTAATATAGAAGAGTAATAAAAAAAGACACTCAATTGTGAGTGTCAATTCTGTTTATGTTCCAAATCCTATTAGCTGCAACGTTTCTTTTATGAATTCCAGCGTGTGTGGCAAGTCAATGATTAGTGCTGCAAGAATCATTGTTACAATTGACTTGCCATACGTTGCTCTTCCTTGCCCTTCTGACGTTAGTTTTAAACCATAAATTCCTTTTGCAAAATATATCAGACCGATAAACTGAAAAAGTCCGACAATCACTTTTGCATTTTCTTTTAAAACATCGCCTTTACCGCTTTCCATTTCATCAACCTTATCGGCAATGTCACCCAATATCTCTGAATTGGTAGAATCCCAACAATTATCTGTATGCAGATCTTTCGAATCTTCAATTGAATCGTTAAGAACAAAACAATAGCCCTTATCACTTCCAAGTAAGCTGCTTATCATAGAACCAGCAGTGCCTGAATAGTTAAATGCTAAAGCTCCTGCAAAAAATGTAACAATGATTGCACTTGGAAAAGCTTTTGTATCATTACGATCTTCCGTTCTTCTTTTTAATTTTAATGCTGCTTGATACATCATAATCAGTCCAAGAAACATAACAAAGATTGTAAGAACATAATAAAGTGAACTTACCAATCTCATTCTCTCTTCTACTTCCCCAGCGGCAAAAGAAACAGGTGCAAACGCTGTTAAAAATGTTGTGAGGAAGAATAATAATTTTTTATACATAACTTCATCCTTGATATTTATCGCTTAAATATTTGTATTAAATATTTTTTAATGTTAATTATTCATTAACATATATAATCAGATATACAAATAATCAGAGCTTGATAAAATCAGATGAGTTATGAAAATTATTTGAAGTAAAAGAAAAACCATTTAATAAGTAATATGATATTTAATATATAACTGCAAAAAAAAAGACACTCGGTTGAGTGTCATTTTATATATTAAAATTCAGGTGAATTTTCAAAAGTTAGTGAACTGCCCATTGAAAAACTTTTGGGATACCATCTCGCTGATGATGTATTCCAGCTACTAATGTTTTGATTAAATGCAGATGCGTACTCAAATGTATAATCAAAATATTTGACGTTTGACGTATCCCATTTATCAAGTGGTTGATTGAAACTCGATGCATTTTTAAACGTGTTCATCAAATTAGTAGCATTTGACAGGTTCCAGTCGTTTAACGGTTGATTAAATGCAGTCGCGCCTTCAAACATGTATGAGAAGTTCGTACCATTTGCAACGTTCCATCTACTTATATCTTGGTTAAAAGACGAGTTTCTGAACATGTACTGAAAGGTTAAGCCGCTTGATACATTCCAGCCCGTGATATCGTAATCAACTGACAAACCATCAAATAACCTTGAAAAATCAGTGATTGTTGATACACAGGCTTTTGAATAGTCAGCACCTGAACCAATTAGATAACGCAATTCTTCTCGCGTGAGTTCTTCACCGACACATGAATTTACTGGTTCATCAGGATTAGGATTAGGCTGTTCAGTTTCACTACCGCCCCCATTTGAAGGCTTGGTTATGACATACTGACCATCTCCGATCACTTGCCCTATCTCACCATTCGGATCATCAGACGCTATATTGTACGTAACTCCTGAACCTTCACCGCCAATTATTGCTACAAACGCTGCTTGAGCTGTAATCGTTGAGAGTATTATTATGCTTAGTATTGTTTTTTTCATTTTCTCCTTCCTTTTTTTTGATTTGAAAAATCCATTTCATATTATTTGTTGTATCATAGAAAAAAAGTTATACAACTTAAGTGATATTTAAATCATTCCATTTCATCCATTTTCTATGTAGATAAACAATAATCGAATCCATCATTTAAAAACAAAAAAAAGAGCGCATAAGCACTCTTCAATTTCTGGTTGTTTAAGGATTTAGTTCAGCATGACAATATGTTGTTCAGTCCATCCTTTCTGCCATTCTTGATATAGTTCTTCATTGTCAGTATTGCGGAACGGATTAAAATATTTATTGTATCCCTGCATTCGCGTTAAAACACCGTCCTCAAATGCTTCCAATTTCGTGTTAAGTTCTCTATCCATACTGCACTCTCCTTTTTTTTGTCTTCATAATTATATATTACATCGTATTTTTCTTTGAACAAATCACAAACCAAAAAATTGAACGTTTTTCTTTTAACTATGATAAATAATTTTTGCATCTATAAAAATTATTATATAAAGAACAGCTTTTAATATTGAATTAAAAGCAATGCATGTTATACGAATAATAACCATAACAAATAAGGATATATAATATGAACAAACAAGAATTGAACTTTTTAAATCAATACGTCAACGTCAGAATGCCAAGAAACGCGAGTGAATGGACAGATCATTATGCGTTTTTAGCGGTAGCTTCTGGAATCGATGTGGACCTAATCATGGAAAAAGCTAAGATCTTAATGAACTTGAACGTACAGCATCAAAAGCTTCTGAGAAGTGATCCTGAAAAAATAATGAAAGAATTTGAATCGAAGCGCGATGTTGTGTTTGCCAATGCGTCAACATACTTTGTTAATATGTTCGGCTTTGATCTTACATCTGCATACGATATGCAGACAGTATGGAATGGCTTGTTCAGTAAATTTGGCAAAACTAAAATCGTTAAGCGTTTATTCGCAGACGAGATGATCAAAGTCTATAACGCGATTAACATAAATAGAGCACTTAACACTGCTTATCATGCAGAGCTTCAAGCAATAGGTGTTAACGCTGACACTATCAAATCAATCTTAAAATCATGGACAGTTAAAGACACAAAAGAGAGCGCACAAGCGTATCGTATTGCTTACAAACAATTTGAATCAGAACTTGTTGAACATTATAAACTTATGCATTCGATTGAATCTGAATCAACGCTGCAAAACGTTAAGTTAGAACATGTAGTAGATAGACTAATTAAGTCACATCATTTCGATCAAACAGACAAAGAATTTAACAAGTATCAATTCCATGCCTTACCAGACATTATGCTTATCAAGCTTTGCTTCTCTCAATCGATAAACAAAACTCTATAACTCAAACTAAAAGAACCGCCAAATGGCGGTCTTTCTTTTATCTCAACTTCGCTTTTTTAGCTTGTTGATGAGTTTTTTGTGAGTTGTTAGGACTTGTGCCAGTTTCACGTTGTAATTTTTGAATAGCACGTTGCTCAACAGCTTCATCGCTGTTTGGATCGATTCCGTTAACAGCATCTGCAAGTGCATCATCAAAGTCTGGATCAAAGTCCTTTTCTTGATTGGCTGTGTTTTTAACTTCATCTTCATCATCAAATTCAAGATCATCAAAATCAATATCTAACTCATCAGTTTGCTGATCAGGTGTATCCACTTCGTTTTTAGGTTGATTCGTCTGTTCTTGCGTATCTGCTTCATTAACGAATGGATTATCATCAACAATATGTTGTTCAGGATTTTCAGGTGTTTCTCCATCATTTGAGAATGGATTATCATCTACCTGCTCTTGCTTCTCTTGATGTTTTGGCTCTTGCGGCACATCTCCTTCGTTCTTCGGCTGCTCAGGTGTCTCTCCATCATTTGTGAATGGATTATCATCTACCTGCTCTTGCTTCTCTTGATGTTTTGGCTCTTGCGGCACATCTCCTTCGTTCTTCGGCTGCTCAGGTGTCTCTCCATCATTTGTGAATGGATTATCATCTACCTGCTCTTGCTTCTCTTGATGCTTTGACTCTTGCGGCACATCTCCTTCGTTCTTCGGATTTTCAGGCGTTTCTCCTTCATTTTCGAAAGGATTATCATCAACTACAACGAATGAATTTTCTGGTTTCGCTGGCTCTTCAACATCATTGTTCAGCTCTTCACCGCTCATCACAAAACTTGGTCTTGTCAATTCGGCCAAAGCATCATGATAGCGTTGTGGTATACCCTCTTCATGAAGTTTGATTGTGTTTAAATCGAATCCGTCTGATCTCAGTAATTTCCAAGCTTCAATCATATTTGAAAAATCTTCTTCAGTCTCAGGCGTTGGTACTTGCGTTAATGTTTTTGATTTTTTATTCATAAACAACATTTTTAAATCCACAGCTTTTGTTCCTGTCCCCGCTGTCAAAGTCGTTGAACCAAATATACTCTTCTCGATAGTTATTGAGCCGCCAGTTTCAGCGTTAAATAAGCGTTTTTTCAAACCTGTTTTACCCAACTTTTCAACAGAATAGTTGCTTTCGTATTTTTCTATCAGTTCATCGATAAAATCTTGATAGCTCTTCACTGTTTTATCAGATTTTTGAATGGGATATTCAACTTCTGGTACATCAACATCTTGTGAAACAGTTTCCTTAATTTTTGTTTCAGATGAATTTATAATTTTTGGTTGTTCTAAATCCGCTGTTTTGATCAGAGCTGATTGTTCATTTTTTATCGGCTCTTGACTGAAAAGTGTGAATTTATCCGTGTATTCAATAGGTTTTGGTGCTTCACTCACAACAAACTCATTCTCATTGCTGATTCTCTTTACATAATCGACATAGTAACTATCAATATTTTTTGGATTGAACTTCATTGATTCTTTATAAAGTGAAATAGTTCCATCAGCTTGTAACTCTTGAATGTTGCCTGTAACCATCAGTTCATGAACAACTGCTTCTGCCTGTTGAAATTCAACAATTCTTTTAGCAAAAGCTTCTTGCTTTTCTACTGTGTTTAAGACTTTCTGACTGGCAGTTTGAGTTGTATCTAAGAAAAACTCAGGTCTGATTCCGTCTTGCTTGAAACATTCTTCAATTAGAAGATCAGCAAATTCTTCATTTGTTCTTATTTTTTTACCATTGATTTTATTTACAATTCTATCTACGATATTCATGTCATCTCTTGCAAGCGATTTAGACTTGTCGATCATTAGTTGAGTATATTCTTCTCTATTCATTATTTTCCTTCCTTATTTAATTTTGAAATAATTGTTTCTATTTTAGTTGCAATCTTATTGTGTAAGATTTCTAACTGAACTTCATTGATATCATCAAAGTCATATGTATAAGTGACTTCAACTAATTCATCATTTTCTTTTTGATATAAGTTTAATCCGTAGATACTGTCTACAAAGCGATAATCAGTTTCATCATATCTGAATACGTAAAATGAATTTGTATCTGATTCATCAATGACGATTAAATCAATATCAACATCTGGTTCAAAAACCTTTGCGTCTATCATTTGCACTCCTTGCGTTAAATTTTTTTTCGAGATTCCTTAAATGTTCTTTTTCAACCGACATCTCTAAACTGTCTAATCTATTTGAGATAGATTTGAACAATCTGCGAATCTCAACTAATCTTTTTTCTCTTGTCATATTCATTCCTTTTATTTTTAGTTGTTGTATCTATAATTTGTTATACCATATTTTTAATAATCAACAATTTTATGAACTGATTAAAAGCTTTCAAGAAAGGGATTTAGTTTATAAATAAAGAAAAATGATTTTCGAATATATTTTTACAGTTATAAAAAAAAGACATCGATAAGATGTCTTTTTATTTCTGGCGTTCTGGTGCATACCATGCTTTTGAGTGAACTATTCCATCCTTATCTTGTTTATATACAGTTCCACCATTAGAGCTTACGAGCAATGCCTTACGGCTACGTGCTGCATCGAGAATAACTTGCTTTGCCAACCGATGAATGACTGACTCACCCTTACACTCAGCATTTGAAGCATGTGAAAAGTGCCAACGCTTAACCTTCCCCTGATTCGCTACAAGTGGTTGTAGACAGTCTGGACAAACACAATCACATTTCAGGCCATTGTCTACAGACATGATATGCTTATACTTACCGTCTTTACCAATGCCCTAACCGAGTTTTACGCTATTCATCATTAAAATCTAAATCGTCATCACCTAAAAGCTTCAATTCCAGCTCTTGAACTTCAATATCTAAACCATCATCGAAATCAAGCTCTTGTTCTTGTGATACAGCCTTTTCTCTACGTTCAAGTTCAGCTTTTAAATCTTCATCGCTAAGAGAATTGAATATTTCAGAAACTATCTTATAGTCAATATTCAAGTTTTTAAGTGACTGAACTTTATCTTTATCGATTTCATCAAGAATATATACACCATGTGTTTCAAAGTAGTGTGAATGTGCTTTTCGATCTTTCAAACAATACTCATCATAGATAACATCTCTATATATATCAATCGATTCATATGAATCATCAATATCTAAAAAGTATCTTGCCATTGCTCTTATCCAAGCTTCATTTTCGTTTACACCACATTTAATCAACTCTTCATAATATGGATGGTCTATCTTAATCAACGATTCTAACTCTTCTAAAATTGTTTTTTCTCTACTCATGCTTATCTCCTTCTTTTATTTGTAGTTCTTGTTTTTTGCAGTTCTGACTTGAACTTGACTTGTTCATTATTGAATCTAATTTGATTTTCTAAACTGTCTCCATTCAGATCATTTATCTCATCAAGCGACAAATTCTTTTCGTGTAAGTTTTTAAGATAATCAGTCAATGATTCGTAAGTTTCAGGCTCGAACGTTATCTTTTCATTTTTCATGCGCATTTCTCCTATTAAATAAAATTGCATATATATTAAAAGTTATATCATTTAAAACATAACAGTCAAAAGAATCACAATAATATTTATGATAAATATCAATCTGACAAATAAACATCAGCACATTTAGTTTCAAACTAAATGATTTTCTAATAGTACAAGTGTTTCATTTTATATAAATAATTTGATTAAAACTCAAAATATGGTTTAACAATAAAAGGAATCAATTATCTATAAGGAGAAACAAATGAAAGAAGAAATAGAATTTTTAATGCAGCACTACGAATCAAATTTTCTTGAATATGACGCATTATGCGAATTCATCGAAAACAACATGAACTTAGATGAGCTTGATCAGCTACGAGAAGAGTTAGAGTTGTTAGAATCAGACGTCTCTATCGATCAAGCTACAAAACAAAAATTACAAGACAACATTGAAATTCTTATTACAGTTCAGCGTTTCAAAGAAAAAGCGATGAGTGTCTGTTACATAGCTGAATTTTACCATTTAGTATTTAAGCACTAAAAAAGCCGCTCATTCGAGTGGCTTTCTTACTTTTTGCAAAACTTGCAATTTTTACCAAACTTCATAATTTTCTCTTATTTCGCTTGTTTTCCTGCTTGCTAACACTCGCGTCAAAATCAGTAAAATCGAAGTTCAAAGATTCGATCAAGTCTTGGTCGATGTGCTGATCTATGCCAGCAGAGAGATTTTGCTGTTGTCTTGCTTCTTTGGTGAAGTCGATAGAGTCATTGAATTCAGACAATGCTTGCCACTGTTCAAGCTTGTTAATGCGCTCCCTGTCTTGTCGCTCACCAATGCTGATTATCTTCTCAGGCATGTTGATTAAGAATTTCTCAAAAGTGTTGTCTATCAGGTTTTGGTGATGATTGTTCAGTTCATCAAGCAAGTCAGTATCAGATAGATTAAACACGTTCTGAGCCAGCATGTGTTTAGAGAAATTGGCTTGTTTTCGTAGTCCATAAGCTGAAAAAT
The DNA here is from genome assembly GCF_009763805.1 of Vibrio cidicii. Taxonomy (NCBI): domain Bacteria; kingdom Pseudomonadati; phylum Pseudomonadota; class Gammaproteobacteria; order Vibrionales; family Vibrionaceae; genus Vibrio; species Vibrio cidicii. Next base: position 1,730,834 of record NZ_CP046804.1, read on the forward strand.
CTACTTCACAGACAGGCATTTTATGCCCTTGTCGATAAAACCCTACTGTCTGACAAAGTACAGTGCCGTGAATCGCGTCTCTATCTTCATACAGATCTGAGATAATAGGCGTTAACGCCTTAATCTCTGAAATTGACAGGTAAGGACTCATAAAGTCTATCTCTTCCCCACGATCAACAATCACTTCACGTATCGTTTCGTAGTCGTCTCTGAACATGCTCTTAGACATAGGGTAAACGTGCTGTTCTACTTGCGATAAGTAATACACTTCATTGTTAGTAATCGTAAAGCAACACACATCAGTGTTAAACATTGATTTTAAGGCAAAATCTGGAAGATTCTGGTAGAGCTGTTTCAGATCATCAAAGTTTTTAACTTGCACAGTTTTGAGAGAGTCTTGATTCAGAAGATTAGCGGCAAGATGCCCCACTCTATCGAGATAATTTTCTCTATCTGATTCAGGGTAGTAGCTTTTGGCAAACACAAAAGCGCACATTGTTTTATCTAACGTTCTTAAATCTCTGAACAGCTCTGTTGCTGTTAAAGTCAGATCTGCTTTTTGGCTTTGTTTCGCATAAACCAAGCCATTGTCAGAGTAGTTAAAACGAAATTTCGTTTCGTTAAGGCTTTCGATTCTTTCTTGCAAAAAATCTAAGTGATGATTCTGATTTATAAAGTTTTGAATTTCTTTCATAGTTAATCCTTAAATATTATACTATCTATTGTATCACTATTTTCAAAAAGACAAAAAAAAGCCGCTCAATCAAGCGGCAAAGTATATTGGAAACTTAGAGAAATATTCATCCTTGAATAATAGTCCTTCTTCTTTTCTCTTAGCTATTTTTTATTATAAGTATATTAAGAAATAAATTAACTTCACTATTTAAATTATCATCAATTAAATATAAGTCAATAGATAAACTGAAAATAATTTGATTATTTTTAAATAAATATTTTAATGCTTTTTTGACAATGTATAAATGTGCAATCAAAGACAATTTAAATAGTATATTTATTATATTATGAAAAATTGCAACTTTTGCAAAAAATACTAAACGTCATTTTCGAATCAATGAACACTCTTCGACCAAAAACCATCACTAAAGAAATTTCATTTTAAACAAATCGGTTTTCTACAAAACCAAACATCTCTTTTCCCTATGTCTTTATGAACGTGAGATTAAATGTAATTCTTTGTAGTCGAGAGTTTAGTCGCTGCTTTTCAATTCTACGCTCATATGCTCTTCGGTTGATTTCTGGTGCTCAAAACGTGCGTGATTTGACAGTCCCACACACAAAAACACGACTTTCAAAAAATGGCTATTTTAAGGGATTTTTTAGGTATAGAAAGAGAATACTTTTATTATTCTCATCTTAACCCAGTTTTTTGCCTTAAAACACACTAAAACATCCTATCACGAAAATCCGTTTGCGTGAGTATTGCGTTCCAGTTTTGTGAACTATTTAAATTGTAAATTCACGATTTATTTCAATATCATTTTAGTTGTTTCATCAGTTCAACGATATGACATGATGCTGAATAATGCCTATTCCACATTCTTTGTACCCACTCAGGATTAACGTCAAATATACTATCGTCAGGGCTAAAATCATCATTGTTGTCGCACTGCCATTCATACTCAAAATCATAACAAGCTTCTGATAGATAACTGAATACACCACTCACAAAAGTCTCATCTGAATCACAAACACCTAAAAGATCCCATTCCGTGATATCAACATTTGTGTAGTCAAAATCAACTAAAAGTTTAAGTTCTTTATAAACGACATCACCTGATTCATCTAAAACTTCAAAGATGATCAATTGTGCTTTACTATCCTTGTTCCAATCAACTTCTTTGAAAATAGTCCCATTTGCTACATAGTCTTTTTTAATATATATCTCTGATACATAATGACTCACTTTAAACAAATCTAAAGTCTCGTACAGAGTGATTTTAGACGTTAAGGCTTTATACTCTTCATAGCAAAACACTTTACAATATGAGATTGCTTCATCATAATCGACTAAACATAATCCATTCTGTATATCTGTTGTAAACGATAAAAACTTGAATAAGTTTCTATCGTTTATAAGCTCAGAACTCACTTCTAACGCGAAGTATCCATCAGTACCAAGCAGTATGCATTTCCCTTGCGTTTGTAGCAGTTCATTTATCATTTGTTCTTCATTCATTTATTTTCTCCTATTGTTAATACTTAAAGGCTTAATCTTGTAAATATCTTCTTTCAAACTGAAATCCACAGTCATCACAATCAAAATCCACAGACATTAAAATATTATCATCTTCATCAATTTCAGTGTCCCAAGAACCACTCTCACAATTTTCCGACGAACATTTAATACAACCAGATTTTAATGAATATCTATAATCTACATTTATGAATCTCATGTTGAATTTATGACTACAATCATGACAACACAAATCAAGATCAACGAACTCTGATTCATATTGATACTCCATAAACTCTACATTTTCACCACTACACTTATTACATTTCAACGTCATTTTCTTCTCCTTTTATTTCATTAAAACCATCACAATCATAGAACTCGACATACGTTTCCAATTCGCAATCGTCACAAATGTATGTCTCATGAATGTAGTTCTCTCCAAAAAATGGATCACCTGATTCCCATACATCCTTTGAACCGCAGTTGTAACAAGTACCGATCTCAAACCTTTCACCTTCTTCATCTTCATTGAGATTGAACTCTTCTTGCAGCAAGTGTGGAAAATCTTCACAATCGTTAAAACCTGCAATTAATGCTTCATAATCTCTTTCGTACTTTTTATCACATGATGTACATTCGAAATCGACATTCAAACATTCACTATTGAAAAACAATTCATTAGTCACTACTAAATCTGTTTTAGAACATGACGGACACTCCATCTCTTCTAAGCCATTATTGTCAATTCTCATTTCATTCTCCTATTTTTAATATTGTAAAGTTAAAGTATTCGCACAGATTGGCATTGTTTTAAATTCAATTCCTTCTGGCATGTGTAAAGCGATATTAGCGTTAATTTGTAAGTATGCAGCTTTAAGCATCACATCATCTAAATCGACAAATCTAATCAGAACTTTCTTATGTTTAGATAAATCTAAAGTTTGTAATTGAGAAAGAATCAAAGCACCAGTGCCACAACCTGTTTCATCACTAATTCTTAGCCATTCATCATCATTGCAACGCTGATTTTGAGCTTTGTATCGTGAACAAATTTTTCCTAAGAGAGATGCAATGTCTGGTGGTGTCATACACTGCCCCAAACCTTTCTTGTTCGCAGCATTTAGTTCATGGAGCACTTCACCAAGTACACCTATCTGTCGATTATAAGTAAGCTCAATCATTTCGAAGAAGACCGTATGCGGCTGCATACGCTTTGTTTTTGCCATATCGTTAAAGAACTTAATCATTTCTTTTACATAGTTCATAAGTTCTTCCTATGCTACTTTTGCGAATATACTTTTTACAGAATGATTAAGTCTATCAACATCAAATCCCATAATTGAATATTTAATAGAATTATCTCTCTCGATCTTTGAATGCGAATCTTGATTACACAAGTATGTTGTTTCTGAACATCTTTCGATCTCGCAGTCAATTCCATTTTTCTTATAGAATTCAATTACATCATCATACTCATTTTGACATACGATAATCACAAAAGGCTTGTTTACAGAATCACATAATTTCTTTATTTCTGTAATCAATGCAGAACCACAACCTTTCGATTGTCGAGATTTTTTAACAGCAATTACATGAACTTCTACATATTTTTTCTTTTCAGTCGCATACAGCCCTGCAACCATTTTTCCACTTTTTCGTATTTCAAAAGTATGCACAATATCAGTATTAAGCAGTGCTTGTTTGTGTTCTTCTACTATCTCACGAATCTCGTTTTTATCTGTCGTTGAAAATTCACTCACTTGACCATACAAGTAAGTGATCTTTTCCATAGCTTTAAAATTATTTGTTGATTTCATAATTAGATTATTCATACTTATCATCTCTTTATTTTTTGGTTGAATTTTATTTAGGTTCAGTTATCCCCTGCCATTTTTCAGACATAAAAGGGACTTTGTTTAAGTTGTCGTTAGCTAACTAATTTCAGATCTTGTTTCTGTTCTTGAATTGCCAAAAACATTTTTGTTAAGCAAACAAGCTTTGCTTCTTCAAGAAGTTGAACATGAAGCGGTTCAATGAAGTCTTCTGCAAAGTGATTTACCACTACTGATAGAACTGAATAAAGTTGAGGATTTGGCTCGACGAATCGTGTATCTGAGCACATTTCAACAACTAATTGAGCAAACCTATGCTCAGTCAGCGTGAAACTGTTCACTGCGGATTCGTAGTTCGTAAAGAGGATTGATTGATAGATATTATGTTCAGAATACGCTTTGTTAAGCATACCAACGACAAAATCAACAATTTGAGCTTTTTCTGACAGTGTTGAAGCGATAGAAATACAATCTTCTACCATTACCCGATCAACAACAGCATACATACCAAGTGTGTAAGAATTAAAGTAAAACATCAAATCATCTGATGTCATACAATCAAAATGTGGGTTTTCATGTTTAATCTCTGAATTGATAGATTCTGTAATGTCTTTCAGGGATTGTTGAAGTTTTTTGTTTTGCATATTTTCTTTCTCCTGTTAATGCAGGGAAAGAACAAATTTCCTTTGTGTTGAGTTAATACTTTATACGTTATTTATAATCTATACCACTGACTATCTGTTAAAAGTTTTCCATTTAATTTTGTTCTGTTCCGATTTGTGCTGCAAAGATTAAAATAAATAAATTTTCAAGTCAATAACTTTATACTTGACTTTTAAAAACAACTGTGAATTGCTTTTAAAAATGATAAATTCCTAAACCATTGATCTATGGTCCAATAATTTCTATTCATATATAAAGGCAAGCATAAAACGGCTTAAATCACAGAAAATCTAACATTCAACAGTGTGATTTACATCACACTTATTAAACAAAAAAGAATCCGTTTTGGATTCTCTTTATTGCTTTTCAATGCTTTTCTCATAATCTTCAACACTGTCATAAGACGGAATGTTTATTTCAGGGTCAAGATATAATATTCCTATTTCATTGTAGATCGAAACAATCGCATGTTCATAAGTCTCATCAATGTCATTGTAAACTCTATACTTTGCCAAAAACGAAAGCATTTCTGCTGCTACCAAAATTTTAACATTGTCATCATCACTGAAATCAGATACATCACCTACCTTATCAACGCTGCCTATATCAATCAGTTGCGGCTCTTTGCCATCGGATGTTATCTTATTGCCATCCACCAAAAGCTCGCCAAAATAAACACCACCATCATCTTTTTCTTGAATGTAATACGTTTCTTCATGAGTCAGCATAGAACGCTTACGCAAATAATATTTTGAGTGTTCTAAACTTGACATTATGTAACTCAATTCTCTTTCATTTATATCTTCAATATCTACACAAGGATACTTTGTTTCATGCTTAGATCTACATTCTGCCATCTCTAAATTAGATGGTAAGTTGAAGATAAAATAGATGATAAACAATAGTGCACATAGCGATGATCCAATTGCGCTCATAACAACTCCTTTCTTATAATTTTATTTATATATTATTGTTGTACCATTAATATTTAAACTTGCAAAAAGACGAATGAAAAATCACACCCTTGAATATGTATATAATGTATTTTTAAGTAAAAATAATTTTCTTACACATAAAAAAAAGAATCCATTTTGGATTCTCTTTTCATCACCCGCTGCATTTTTTAGATTTGTTATCTTCTGTGCAAGCTAATGACTTTTCGCATCGTGCTTTATCAGCAGCATTTAGAATTGGACTACTTCTCACACCTAAGCTTGTCTCAAATCCACCGATACGGTTCGGATAGCCTGTCACACACGACAAAACAAACATTGGCTTAGTGTACGGTGGTTCGTTGTACGGGACAGCGTAATAGAATACTTCACCCAACTTTCGCCAATGTATCTGTTCAGCCGCAAAAGCTTGCGATGTACCAACCATTAAACATATTAACATCAATATTTTCTTCATCTTAGTTCTCCTTAGTTACATACCTTTTTATTGCATTTATTAACGTTTATTGCAGTTCTACACTCTCTTAGACTTTCATCTGATAGCATTCGTTTGTTGAGCTGTGCTGGCAGACTTAGCCAGTCTTCAAGCTGATTGTTATACGGGTTTTGATCGCTTCCCACATAACATTCTAAGTAGTAATAATCGCGCACGATTAGCTGATTCGGATTGCTTGGGTTGTGATACTTTTGAACTTGTCCCAATTTCGAGTAGTAATAAACACCTGCCCTATTCAGAATTTCTTCATTATCTGCAACTTTCGCGTTCGCAAAAACACTGACAAGACTTAATACAGCAGCAATAGCAATTTGTTTTTTCATAGTTATTCCTTTTTTAATTATATTTACAATGTACCATGCATATAAATCATTTAAAGTTTAGAACTACTATGCAATTTGAATATTCTGTATTTACAGTGAAAATATTTTTTATTATATAGAAAATTAAATATAGTTTTTTCTAAAAAAGACGTGTTTTATGAAGAATTGCAAACTTTACACAAACAAAAGCTACGATAAGTTTTTTGTATTGATAAATCAAAAAAGCCAATGCGTGATCAGCGCATTAGCTTTTTCGTTTTAACTCCAAAAATAAAGTTGATTGCTATAGTAAGATTCGATACTTACAACTTCCATACTATGATGGCTATTTTCACTTAAAATATATAGCTATTTTCAAAGCTTCATTATGTATATCACAACTAACTCTATACACTTATAGATATAACATTTAAATTATACTTGTCAAACAGATTATTTTAATTTTATTGGATTAAATAAACAAGAAGAGTTAAAAAACTGTATTTTTAGCATAATTTTCTGTTGTCACAATGATACTATTTATCTAAATAATTTTAAATTATATAGAAAATCAAATATAGTTTTTGCTTAACAAACGTGTATTATGCAAAATTGCAATTTTTACATAAACAAAAAAAAAGAGCAATGTTAATTGCTCTTCATGCTTTTCAATTATCAATTTTCTTTTTTAAATAAAACAGAGTCTCATAAGGAGGGAATAAGATCTCTTAATTATTATTAAAGCATCAAAGAAACATTTGTCAATCTAACTCTTAAACAATTATTATAACACGCAATTAAATTACAAAATTTTAAACACATCTTACAATGTATTAAATCAGTTTTAGTATTTATCTTTTTGTATAATTCAAAAATAATTTTTATCAATATTTAAATGAAATATACACCAAAATCTATTCCATCATTTCTCACACTCTTGAATTAATAAATTTCAATGCTCTAATATAAGTAAAGATATATAAGGAGAACATATGAAAAAAGAAAAAGGATTTACGCTTGTTGAAACACTCATAGCTGTAAGTATCGCAGGTGTGTTATCAACTGGTGCAATAAAATTCGCAATAGATGAATTAGAGAATGATAAACAAGAAAAAGCAGGAATTGAATTTGTTAAAATAATTGGTGCTGTTGAAAACCGCTTACTTTTAGACGGTTTTTCAGAGTCGCACTGGAATCAAAACGAGTGGAAAAACACAAATGAAGTAATAAATAATCTGTTAAGGGAACAATTGATTGCGGCTGATGCAAATTGTTCAACAGGTTCTTGGGAACCACAAGACGCTGAACAAAAGAACGCGAAACTTGTCGATTGTCTTTTATGGAACAAAATGCCTTTTGATATGCAAGCGACAGCAGAACTGAAAAAAGATAGTGCTGGTTTTGTTGAGAGTTTTGAACTGACTTTAAGCTTCAAGGATAAAGCACACTTTGAAAATGAATATCAGAACCTGCAAAGAAGTTTGTTTAAAGCAAGAGTAAAAGACACATCTGATTCTTCTTCAAACCACTCTTATTCCTTTATCGACTTAAACACAAAGTCAGATATCTCAAACACGCAATGCATAAATCTTGATAAAGATTGTGGCGTGATGATTAGCTACAACAGGGCTGGTTCATTTGATTATGTCAGAACTGATGGCAGCAACTCTATGCTTGATAGTCACTTGTCTTTCGTCGATGGAAGTGCTGGAACGGGCTTAACTTGCGCGAAGTGGACGAATGACAAAGATGATAATTCTGGTGCTTGGATTCAAACGCTTGATGAAGATTGCGGCATAGGCATTTACAAACAAACTGGTATCCCTGCTGCAGTTGATGTTGTCGCTGATAATGGCTCATTCAAGTCAGTAGTTTTAGATGAAGAATGTGTTTTGTATGAATGGAATGGAACAAACGTTGTAGATAGCACTAAACGATCTCCTTGTGGGATGATAGACAATGGTTCAACGATTTATCAAGTCATTCCAAACTTGAATTCACAAGCGATTATTGCCCTATCTGCAAAGCTGAATGATTTGGACTCAAAAGCTATTCAAACAGATCAGTTAAACACAAACGAAGCAACGCTGAAAAGCGCAAAGATTCAAGTAGCAAACATTGACAGTCTTGTATCAAAAGTAGCTGTTGTCGATGATATGGAAATCATAAACACATTAAAAACTGCACTGATAGATAGTTCAACTGGCACAACGACATTCAATTCTTCTGCGATCTTTACACAAGATACGGATATGCAGCGTTTAACAGCTACAGAAATTGAAACACCTAATGTTTTTGCGACAAATATCGAAACAGCTACTATCAATGGTGTAAAACTCAGCAACGGTTATCATACCGATATCAGATCGGTTAGTGATATTGAAACAACGGGTGAAATCAAAGCGAAAAACTTTGTATCGGGAAGCGTTGAACTGTTTGATGCTAACGGCAAAGAAACACCCCAATACTGTATATCAGAAGGTAAAGGTGCAATATCAACAGATAAACGCACAGGTAGACTTTTGTATTGCTCAGGAACGTATTGGAAAGCGGCATCAGAGTATGGTGAAGACAGTGCTCCTTTCGGTTCAATCATGCTTGTTCCTTTCAATCCAGCAAATATGATAAAGGACGGTTGGTTGGAGTTGCGCGGCCAAAGCATCATTAACAGTTCAATTATCAACAATTGTGATACAGACAAGCTTAAAAGCGTATTTGGAACAAAAATTCCTGATTGGCAAGGTTTGTTTGTAAGAGGTGCTGGCATTCAATATTTGGATGTCAAGTGGTGGAGTAGACGAGATCAGGTTTCTAAAACATCAAGTAAGATCTTTGGTTATTCATCTGTTGCTAATAGAAAAAGTTCTGGTTACATGCAAAATATTGAAGGTCGCGTGAACACAGATGATAGAAGTGCAAGGAATCCAAAAGGTGTTTTTAGAAATGAATGGAATCCGTCAAGTGGTGGTGCAGACGGTGGTGATAGTTCAACCTATGATGTGATCTTTGATAACAGCAAAATAGTTAGAGCACATGCTCACGAAACAGCTCCTGCATTCGTTACAGCACATTATGTTATGAAATGTAAATAAACAAACAAAAAAGAACGCATTATGCGTTCTTTTTTATCGATATCAAATCAACGAATGATAAATCATCAATGAACCTTTCAACACGAAGATTAAAGCAATAAAACCAACAATTACTTTTATTTTTCCTTTATGGATTTCATTCTTTTGTTCAAAAATCGCGTCAGTCGTGCTTTTAACCCTATCTAACACTATTGCAGCATACGTATTCGCTGCATCAACTCTTATAAACTCAATTAAAAAAGTATTGAAATTCTCATCAGAATTCAAAAACTCTACATAAATATCTTTGTGTTTCTCGATGTAATCTTCAAGCTGCTTCTTATCTTTCTCTGTTTGTTTGCGTAAAGCTAAGTTGTACTCTATGACTTTTTTAGCGATTTTGTTTTCTTTTTTATGCTTCTGCTCAAGCTTTAAAAGAGTGTTTATGTAATCATTCATGTCAATTAACTTACATTCAAGAACAAAATACTCACTTAAAAAAAGTGTATCTTCATGAGTTAACTTTTCTTCTTGTTTAATCAGCTTTTCAGCTTCATAACTCATAGCGTTAAACTTTAATTCTAATTCTTTTTTATTTTTAATTAATTCATTATCTACAATTTTTGACATAACATTTCTCCTTGTCGTTATATAATAATTTATATCATGTCAAAAATTAATTGCAAAAAAGAGGTGCAACCTCTTGCACCTTTTCCTTTTAATTTAAAGATTAAACGCTCTTTTCCTGTTTCGTTTTTCTTTTGATTTATTTGAAACTTCTACATTCCATTCATCAGAGATTTTTTGTTTAAGCTCTTTTGAAACTTCTGCACTACTCAGTTCAGTTCTATTTGACTCATTTAACTGATAAAAACTAATCTCTGAATCGTCTTTGTTCTTCACAGCTAATTGATTATCAAGTTTCTGTGTTTCAAAGCCAAAGCTCTTCAATACTTTTTCGAAGTGCATAGGGTGAATCTCAGTAGCTGCAAACACTTTGACGTTGTGATCTAAATCAGTGTAGATCTCTTTGATGTCTTGATGTCGCTCACTTAGAACAAACAAGCTACCAACATCAGTCGTTGCACCGTCGAGCTGTGGCACTGTAATACCATTTGGTAGAAGTTTGTAAGTCGCTGCTGGCTCTTCCATAACGTTGTTAATGCAGTGTACCAATGCTTCTTCAAGTTCAAGCATGTTATCAGTGCTTAAATTCAGTTTGTTGAAAACGGGATCAAAATGGAACTGTGCATCTCTCAAATCAAAATTGATATTCGCAAAGACAGTATCATCACCATCTTCCAATAAACACTCTATCTCGATAAGTCGTTTGTTCTTTAACTCGACATTAGAGATGATGTCGAATTTCAAATCATTAGATTCATAACTCAACAGCTCAGAATCTATTGCTTCTACAATGTCTATCTTTGTTAGCTCAGTACCATTGATTTTGTACACTGAATCTTCAAGAGCGATAAAGTGTGTGCATTCGTGTTCAAATCTATCACCTATGCTTAACTCAACAACATCAGAGTTTTTAGCTAACGTGTAATCGACCATTAACTCTTTAAAGCTATCATTCAGCGTTAGAGAGTCATTTAAGCTATCGAACTTGCTCTTGAACATATCTCTCAGTGTGTTGTGGTAAACGTTGCTGTCAGAGTTCAGTTCGCTTAGAACTGCTAAATCATCAGCGTTTAGAACTTTATCTTTCTGATTAAAGTTGAATTGCTCAACATCAGATAAACCGCCATTAACACTGATATCAATTGTTGGGACGATTCGCCCGTTTCCAAGATTCAGATCTTGAAACACCAAACTTGCTACATCTGCATTTTCCATAACATGTTCATATGCTTCATCTATATCTAATGACGATTCGTATTCTTCTAATATTCTGTCTGATAAGTGATTCAGATATGTTTTAGTTCTTGTCAGTGATTTTGAATTTTCTAACACATACTCTTCAAAAACATCGCCTTCTGATAAATTAAGTTCATCAGGTAATTGACTAACTAACCTATCAGATAAATTCTCCATGAAATCAACTTTCGATTTTTTTAATAACATAAACTCTCCTTGTTTTTATTTATTGTATAAATATATTTTATCATCAAAAGCAATTTATTTAATAGAGTGTATATTTCAGAGTTAATGATTTGTTTTAAATACTGAATAAATTGAATATCATAATTTTAATATACTTAAAATTTTAAACGAGAATCATGATTTATTATATTGAAACTTTGATAAAAAAAGCATCCCAAGGGATGCTTAATGTTCTGGATGGATGATACAATGCACAATTTCAATACTAACTTAAATCCGCATCATGTTTGACACACAGTTACTAACACCTATCAATAACTTTTTGAAATGCTCAACACCTGCGCAATGGATTGATGAAGCACGTAAGTCAGAGAATCTATCTATCATTCTGCGGGACCATTTACTATGTGAATTGAAAGCCTCTCAGAGCGCAGTGTATCTTCTTAAACGCTATGCCTTAAACGATGAAGGTAAACAACAAATCACAGAGCTTGTGCGACCATACGAAGATTTTGCGTATAAAGGCATAGGAAGTCTTGAAACTCTGAAAGGCAAAAGCAACATATCTAAGTCAATCAAATCAAAAAATGGCTGTGCTTACGGACAAGATATGATCGACAAGATGGTTCTTTTGATAAAAGAAGAGCTACACCACTTCTACCAAGTTTTAGAAATCATCGAAGAGCAAGGTTTAGAGTATCGCCCGATCACCGCGAGTCGTTACGCTAAGGGAATGATTAAGCATATCCGCACTTTTGAGCCAGCGGCACTTATCGACAAACTGATTGTTGGTGCATTTATTGAAGCCCGTTCTTGCGAACGATTTGCAAAGCTTGCACCTTTCCTTGACGAGCCAATTCAGAAGTTCTACATCTCATTGCTGCGTTCAGAAGCACGACACTATCAAGACTACTTGGAGCTTGCCGAGCAGATTGCTAATGAAGATATTTCTGAACGTATTGAGCACTTTGCTAATGTTGAAGCTCAGTTAATTTCTACTGATGATCCTGAATTTAGATTTCACTCAGGTTTACCAAGGCAAAATTAATTTTCAGCTTAAACCTATTAAAATCAAAGATATATGACTTTTCATAGCAATATGCACACGTAATCTTTAAGTGAGTTGAAAGCAGGCCAATCTGCCATGTATCTTATCCGCAAATACGCGGTTGATAAAGAAAGCGCACACACACTGCTGGATTGGTTTAAACCCTATGAAGATTTTGCGTATCGCGGGATTGGCTCGATTGAAACGCTCAAGGGAAAGAGTAATATTTCCAAAGCGATTATGGCCAAATCGAACTCACCCTACAGCCAAGATCTTATAGATAAGATGGTGTTGCTTATCAAAGAAGAGCTGCATCACTTTTATCAGGTCCTGGAAATCATGCAAAGCCGTGGGATTGAATATCAAAGCATTCCGGCCAGCCGCTATGCAAAAGGTTTGCTCTCACACATGAAAACTCACGAACCTGAAACACTGATTGATAAGTTGATCATCGGTGGCTATATCGAGGCCCGCTCTTGTGAAACGCTTCGCCAAACTGGCTCCGCACATGGATGATGAAATCGCGAAATTTTACATCTCTTTGCTGCGTTCAGAAGCAAGGCATTACCAAGATTATCTCTCGCTAGCCGAGCAAATCGCAGGAAGAGATATCAGCGCAAGAATTACCTATTTTGGCGAAATCGAAGCACAGCTAATCTCCTCGCCAGATAGTGACTTTAAGTTTCATAGTGGTGTGCCAGCTTAGGGCATCAGGCATCAAAAAAAAGCCCGCGTTTCAGCGGGCTTAATATTCCCGAACTTTACGCTTAAGGTGCAATCACTTCCTCTACAATTGGTGTGGCACGTAAAGCCAAGCTCTGGACATAATTCATAACGTTCGTTCTATATACGGTGTTAGAAGAGCCTTCAGCATTAGCTTTAGACCAGTAAAAGTAGTTTGATTTAGGCTGCTTGCTAAATACTACATCAAAATAGCTACTTTCTGTTAAGAATGCAGGCGAGAGCTCGCTTAGATCATACTTGAATGTACAAGTCGGTTCATTTTCACCATTAATAATCGTATATGCTGTCACTTCTGCCCCTGTGTTTGAATAAGCACCGATTGACATAATTGGTGATTGTGAATAAGTACTATAACTATCTAAGCGCAGGCTTGGGCAGCTTTCAGAAAAACGAAGGGTCAACTGAGGGTTTTCACCAAGCGAATAAGCTACCGTCGCTTTAATATCACGGTGAACCCAAATGTCTTCACCATCAATATTATAGAAATTGCCGTTTGGCGCTTGTACTCTGGCAATACCTGGGAACACCGTAGAGTTGGCAAAAAAGCTATCAACCAATGGAGAATTTACATCCACTAGAACCATACGTTGTTTACTAAATGGGTTGTCAGCTGCGGTTCGAATCAAAGCTACTTCACCCGTCGGCTGCTCATCTTCTATCATTTCACCTTCTTCACTCTCTACTTCAACTTTAGTTGTGAGAGCAACAGCACTGAAATGGTATTTCTGGTCACCTATCGTCGCAATTAGACCATCGTAATCTTGAGTATAAGAGCCAGCTTCTTGTAGGGGTGCGCTTAAATCACACTTTTCAAAGTCAGTAACCTTAAACTCAGAGAGCGATATTGTACCGTTTTGGAAAGAAACTAAAGAACACGATTTATAATGCTCCGTTGCTTTTTCGGAGAATAAGTGACCTTCAAGAACAAAGGTTTTTCCTGAAAGAGCTTTCGCTGTCGTATCTGTGACACTACCAAACACACTAACTTGAGCAACTTCTTCTACAATAGCTGAGACGACCTGTTCCACCTCACCTTGAGCGGATTTGGCTGAGTATTGAGCTTGAACGGTAATGTGGATTTGAGCACCATTTTTACCCGCTTTAATATAGGCTACCCACTTATCTAACTCTGCCAGCTTCTCATCCTCAGTTAGCTTTTCATTAGCTACAATGGGATCTGCCAGCTCTGCGATATTCTTTTTTTGCTCCCATAGGAAGGGGACGTCACCTGCCAACATCACTTCTATCTCAGAACCTTCAGGCGCCTTAAACAGTGCTTCAAGCTCTTCTTTTGCGACTTCAACTATATGAATTTCATCCGCTTTCATTTGCAACGGGAATTTAGCAGAGAGCGCGAGAATACCTTGGTCAAAGGAAGAAGACTTTTCTATTTGAGCATACTGATGTTGAACGTCGATATAGTATGGTAGCAGCACATAGTCACCACTTTCATTACTAGAGATCTTAACAATTATCTGATGTGTGCCCACTACTGTTGGTATTCCGCCTAGCACCAATTCAAATACATTCGATGGCGTATTTTCTGAATCTTCACCCCCACTCTTATTTACAGTAATAGAAATACCAGCAACGCTTTGAATTTTTTTACCTTTCATGTCTAATACTTCGATGTTTACATCATCAATATTAGAGAAAAATTCGTTGAGTGATCGACTAGTTGTTGCTGTTTCAGTATTTTTCGTAAAACTGAGTGATGAGAAGTAAGTATCTATGGCTTCCTTAAGAGCAGGGTTTAAACTAAACTCAACTGCAATATCAACCGATTGAATATAACCAAGCCCATCACCCAAATTAACTACTCGGGCTTTTATGTAGTTATTTTTATCGTTCAACTGCTGGTCAGACATTTTATTTGCCGCATCAATAAACTCATTGAGCAGGTCGATGCCCCACGAACGATGTCCGTCAGCGAAAGCGTAGCCTAGCGATTTTGCGACCACTGCGAGACGTTGTTCTGCTGGAGTCTGAGCGTTTAAATAATCAAACACAAGCACATCATCAGTATCTAAATCAACGATATGAGATAAGGCATTAGACACACTTTTTGCTGAGACCGCCAAACTCTCTTCTAGCGACAGCCCATCACGAGCAGCAAGTTTTTTTGCTTCATCAACAACAATGGTCGTCAATGGCGATACAAAGGTATTTCCTTTTGCTGCTTCAAAAAGTGCACTTTTCGTAATGACTTGATCCGGTTTTGAAACTAGCTTTGATTGGTACGCCACCGCTTGAAGAAGAATTGTATGTTCTTTAAAAATACTTTCCGAGATAAAAAAATCACCATTGACCCCGGTCTTTCCTAGTAACTCTTTCTCTGAAGGGAATCCGTCTCCGTTGATGTCAGCATAAATATTTGCATTAATAAAACGGGTGGTAATTTCGTATCCATTTGAATCTTTGGTAGTTACTGCCGTATTTTCTGACTTATTCGAAACTGTATTCTCTATATTTTCTTCTGTACTACAACCTGCAAGCAAAATTGCAGGAATCAGCGTAGATAAAATTTTCTTTTTCATTGTTTGCTCCATGCAAATCTTGTATGGGGATTTATCCCCATACATATCATTAGTCAGTTAAAAGATTGAAAATGAGCTATCTTCATCTACGATAACAAGATTGCGTAGACCTTTTTCATCAACCGCTTCCAACCGCAATTTTTCATTACCAAAGTTTCTATCTAAATAGCTTTTGATTGAAGCTTCTGAGACTCGGTAAATAGCATCTAAAGAAGCGACCTGCGCTTCATAGTTCGCCAAATATGTTGGCGTAACTAGCGCTAAAGTATTATTTGCATTCCACAGTCCATCATACGCTAGTGCAGATTGGATCGCTGGCGAATACAGATTGCTTTGATCACTCTTGTCATTGCTAAACATACAACCCATCTCACCTAAAGCGAAGCAGCTGCCTGTCCAAACCATGTCTCCAGAAGCAATAAGTTTATCTCTTGCCTCCCATAAATGACCATAAGTAATAAAGCCAGGATATGAAGCCTCAAACTCATTTTTCAAAGCTGCTATCCATTTAGCCGTACCCGATTTGCCGTTGCGAAGTGTAGAGACAGCAGCATCGCTGGCTAAAGCAGCCTGCAAAACGCCATCATCTGTGGACTGTTGTGCAGCAGCGCCAATCAAGCCATTGAGATGTGTAGCACGCCCGACTAAATGTTCGTTTAGCTCAGAACGGCTATACTGAGAAATAATAAAGATATCCGATTTTTTAATCTCTTTAATCATTTGCTCTGCTAAAACGTTAGACTCATCGGCATAGTAAGTTTTGCCCAAGATATCAATTTTCTGTGTATATCCGGGAAGGTAATCCTCACTAATAGATATATAGCGCCCCATCTCATACGCTTCAGGTTTGTAATCATCCGTGCGGAAACTGTCGTACTTGTAAATTGAATACAAGAAGCTTTTCGCTGCCGATGTACCACCACTACGATTGGTGCCGTACCAACGGTTCAAAATCCACGAAAGCCGACTTGGTGTCGCTCGTATCTCTGAACTATTCCACTGTGGATCGTAGCTGATGCCTGGTACTGCGTTACCATTTGCATCTACAAAAACATACGGTTCGGCTATGTGACCAAATTCCTTAGCTAGTTCTGATGCTTTAGGAAGAGGCTTACCCGTAGCCCAATGATCTACCAGAGCTTTCATTTCATCTCGAACTCCAGGCAAATCAATCAGAGCAAAGTCTACACCTCGCAAACCAGATGGTTGGAACAAGCTTTCAATCGCTAAAAGTTTATCCATCCAAATACCAAGGTGCTCGACTTCATAGCCAATATACGAAGCGTCTTCCTCACTCGGACGATTACTAAATGTCACTTTATTCAAGAAATCGCCATGTTTAGACTCTGCTACAACGCTGTAAGCAAATCGGTATGAATTTCCGTTTGTAGGGCTGGTATAGTAGCGGTACCCACTTTCTACTGCTGCTTTCAGATCAGTATCAAAACACGACTCTGGCAGCTTGAACTTCGAGGTATAAACCTCACCAGCTACTTGCCCTGCGAGCCAGTTAGTAGAACTCAAAGGCCAATCTGAATTGCCAGACCAGTTTTCTAAATAAGAACCATCAGCTTGTTTCAGTTCTTGCTTAGTATGCAAGATACACTGCTTCTCAGGAGTCTTCAGAATGTCCAAGTAGAAATAGGCTTGTTTGTATGCTGCTTTAGCAACGTCACACGTCGCTTGTTTTGTTGCCGTACTGACATCAGAGCAAGCCAGAGCTGGAGTCTGGTAGTCCCCAGTAAAATAAGCTTGGTAATAATCATCAACCACCATATTCATTCTACCGAATGAATTCCACGTGCTGAAAAGTTTGCTCAAATAGCGGTTGTTTTCGTTAAACTCCAAGCGGTTTCGGCGAGAGTTGACCAGATCAGAGCGAGTTTCGTAGCGTTCGATGTAGGCATCCGTAATCGCTTCTATTGACGTCCCTTCATCAAAGACTAGACAGCCCGTTTCTGTCGTCGCACGCCCTCTACCATCCGTACAATAGCCAAATTCTTTCAGTTGCAAACCTTGAGACTGCAATTCATAACCTTGTTCTAAACTGGCAAGTGCAGAAGGTTGTGACAAATCTGAACGTTTCACTTTGTCAAGGGGAGCGAGATCAATAAACTTGATCTGAGACTCATCACGTTTAACCACCAAGATTTCTTCTTTTGTCTGGCTGTCTTCATCGATTTCTGGGTGAACTTCGACTTTACGTTGGTAGGCGAAACGAAGTGCAGCGCGGTCATACAAACCATAAGCAGGATGCACGTTGATCTCTGATGGCGTGTAGTCCATGATTGATGACGTAGCTGATACTCCTTTTAAACCAAGTGATTTAGCTTGAGCTTCAGTAAAGAAGTTGTCACCATCAAACGAGCCTTTGAAGTTATGTCGTAAACCAAGGTTGTGGCCCACCTCATGCACGAGGGTGGTTAGATATTGGTGAGTAGAAATTGCTCGACTGATTTTCGCACGTTGTGCTAAGTCCAACTCATCCCACGTCTTAAGCTTGCGAGCATCTACTGGCACTGAACTGTCGACAAACATGCCTTCTTCAAAAAAGTCCAGCTCTGTAATATCGGTTTTATGAGCGACCATGCTTGCGGAAATACCAGCATATTCCGCTGGGAACATGTTGTTCGCCATCATTTGTTCAAGTGCGGTTTTTCTTGAAAGAATATCCGTTTCTTGAAGTGATTCATCTTCAGCAATTGTCTCGCTATATTGTTCCTGAGCTTTGAAAATACTTTTTTGTAATTCTTCAATACTCGCAGGCTGACCAACTATTGAGTTCTCTGTCAAGTTAACCAGTTGAAGTTCTTCCGTTAAAGGCGTGGACGATTGCAATCCATATGACTTAACATCTTCAGGCTTTGCTAACTCTTTTTTGTTATATAGCTCAGCAAGCTCATCCCATGCTGTGCCAACACCCATTTGTGCTACACCCGGATACATAATGGTATAAGCACTGAGAATTTCGCCCGTTAACGGATTCGAGGTACTTGGACCAAAACCCAGCAAACCAGATTCACTTGCTTCAGGAACGATATGAATCACATTTGTACGCACATCGCCAACCCGAACATTACTCGGTTTCTGTGGCATCTTTGTTTACTAAGACTAATTCTGGTACGAGTCTTCCATTTGGAGAAAACTTATCAACCAAACTTTTGTTGATGTACTCGAAGCCCTTCACTGTGGCATCTAGCCAAACTTTGTTAACCAAATTGCCATTGGCATCCTTGCGAAAGAATTCGTCACTTAAATAGTATTCGATTTTTTCTTTACGCGGGTCAAAGCGGTTAACGAGATAGCCTTCATAGCCTTTTTGATTCTCAATGTAGTTTGGATCCAGCTTTTCGTATGCAGTTTTAAAAAAGCCAAACCGATGATGTTCTGAAAGATCGTAGTGGATAGGTTGGTAGCCTTTCGAAGCAACAACATCTAAACGCACAAGAGAAAAGAACTCTGTCGCTGTTTCTGGCTGTCCATTACGCCCGACTAAATTGTGCTCGTATTCAATATTGATGACTCCATTCTTGGGGTTAAACTCCACATGAGTCACTGTCGTCTCTTTTTTATCTTCCAAATAATATTTGAATAGATACTGAGCATCATCAATAGTCACTGTTTCAAAATCCGGCGTAAAATGTGTTTTTTGCCACCAACGCACATTAGGATCAGAAACTTCAGTTTCTTTGTTAGTACAATCGCCATATGAGTCTTCATCACACTCATAGGATTCATATTCCCCACTGAGGCTGAAAAGTCTACGGTTTACGTTTTGACGTTGTTCAAAACGTGTCACTTCTCCTTCGAAGCTAATATCGCCCTCTAGGAGATCACCCACCAAACCATCTTTGGTCAATTTAAGCTGAATCAAACGCTCACCATTAATATAATCATACATATATGGTGTCGTTCCAGACGTGCGAGAAACATCGCCAAGTGATTGTTGGAATATCCAAATACCATCTAGTGGGATTTCATATGCGTCTCTTTCGTTCGCGGCTTGAATTTTAATAGGCGAATTAGATGTAATATTAGCAATCGTTGTTTGATTACTGTCTTTATCCAAATATTCATATGCTTGATCATCTGCACCGCACCCCGCTAATGCGAGAGCGATAGCCGATGCTAACACCACTTTCCTAAATGTCATGTTTGTGTCCTATTTTTTAATTGTTACTTCCTAGAAGGAAAATGTTAACGTCGCTATATATGATGCTTTGTCTTGGTCGAAAAGATCGATATTACCTAACGTACCCCGTTCAGCATCTTGATACGCTCCTGAGGTGGCTGCTTCCAAAGACGCAGACCAGTTATCACTAAAGCTATACGCCCCCCAAATAGAGACTCCATAACTCCAACTTGATCGTCTTGTTCCTTGATAACTTATTGTATTTCCACCAAGAATGGATACTCCCGAAGAAAAGGATTCCCATGATTTGCTTGCACTAGTAGACAGCGAATATGTCCACTCGGTAAGTGACTTACCGCCAGCTGTTTTATATTTATGGAAATTCTTTCTCAAACGAGGAGAAATACTAAAGTTAATGTCCCACGCTGTTAGCGTGACAGGAACCGAAAGACGAAACGCTGTTTGCAATTCGTCTTTTTCAGAGGATTCGGAGGTCGGAATAGTGAATTGTCCACTTGCGCCAATTTTTCCAGTCTCACCAAAATTGTAGAGATTCGAATAGCTCAGACCTAGAACAGAATCCGTCGCATAAGTGCCGGTTTCGTCCTCAAAGGCTCGATATCCACCAGTCGAAAAGTAAACTTTGGTGTTGCTAGATAGCTTATAGCTTAGATCACCACTCCAAGAGAGATTGCGAACAGAACGATGATCATCTTTGTTGTAAATGTTTGTATCGTAAGATAGAGAGACGGCTCCACTCACATTACAAACAAAACAAGATGCGCTCTCTTCAGTTTGGGTCGATTCTGCCCCGCTGTTGTCAACCGTATTATCCTCATCGGCCAAGGCTGAGGTTGAGAATAATGCGGCTAATATCACAGCAAGTGGCGTCACCTTCCACTTTGTTGTGTGCTGCATACTTTTTAACTTCCATGAAAATTAAGTTTATTAGAATAAACTTAAAGTTAAACAGTTTATCAATTTTAAAATGCACGTGTCCTTCGTGGCATAATAACCTCGATAAACCTCTTAACCGCAAAGCGTATCTTTGCGATTAAATCCTTATTCATTTTTTACTAATGTAACTAATGCTAAATCAATTGAAATAAATCTGTATTTTAAAAAAACACTTCGGCTTATATAGCTTCGCTAGGAAATTTTCCGAGGGAGTTCTCGCTTTTTCTTTCTATACTTTGGATGAGTAATTGGTATAGCAGAAAGTAATTTCTTTGTATATTCATTTTGTGGATTATCATACAGTTCAATCGATTTTCCGTATTCCACGATTTTTCCAAAGTACATGACGGCAACATTATCGGATACTTGTCTCACTACTGATAAATCATGAGAGATAAATATCATGGCCAGATTCATTTCTTGCTGCAGTCTTAAGAGTAAATTAATAATTTGTGCCTGTACGGAAACATCCAACGCCGATACAGATTCATCACAAATAAGTAATTTAGGTTTAAGCGCAATGGCTCGGGCAATACCAATACGTTGACGCTGCCCACCAGAAAACTCATGCGGATAACGGCTGACCGCATTCGCTGGTAGACCGACTTTTTCAAGTAGTTCAACTACCCACTGTTTACGCTCCGCCGCCGTGCCCACTTTATGGATAATAAACGGCTCTTCCAATATCATGCCTATGGTATGGCGTTGATTGAGCGACTCGAGCGGATCTTGAAAAACAATCTGCATCTCTTTACGCAAAGGACGCATCTCTTTCGGGCTGAGTTGGGTAATATCCCGCCCTTCAAAATAGATTTTGCCTTCAGTGGGCTCGAATAATTTTAAAATGGTTCGGCCCAAGGTGCTTTTACCACACCCTGATTCGCCCACGAGACCAAGCGTTTCACCACGTTTAACCGAAAGAGATACCCCATCAACGGCTTTGACAGTGTACCCTTTGGCAAACAATTTTTTACCCGAAACAAAGTGTTGCTTGAGATTGTCGATTCTCAATATCTCTTCCATGATCACCCCCTGAACTCGGGAAATTTGCTGATATCAATGGGTTTAATCTCAATCAACTGTTTAGGGGCATGCTCTAGGCTCGGCATGAGCCCCATTAAGCGCTCTGTGTACGGGTGCTTGGGTGCATCAAACAGTTCAAAGACGTCCGCATACTCGACGATTTTCCCTGCATACATGACCGCGACATCGTCACAAATCTCCGCTACCACCCCGAGATCGTGAGTGATAAAAACGACAGCCATGCCCGTTTCCTGTTGCAACTCATTGATCAGATCAAGAATTGATGCTTGTACAGTCACATCCAGCGCTGTAGTCGGTTCATCACAGATCAATATTTCAGGTTTGCAAGCCAACGCCATGGCGATCATGACACGTTGTCTCATGCCGCCAGAGAGGTTATGGGGATACTCATCCAAGCGCTTCTCCGGCATCGGGATATGCACTTTTTTCAGCATCTCTAATGCATGACTGCGGCGCTCACTGCGGCTCAATTCCGGGCGGTGCAGTTTAAGCACTTCCATCAATTGTTTGCCGACCGTGTGCACTGGGTTTCAGCGCCGTCATAGGGTCTTGGAAGATGATAGAAATGCGATCACCACGCATGGCGTACATTTCTTGTGCCGGGAGCGCAGCCAAGTTTTTCCCACGATAAAGGATCTCGCCGCCGATGATCCGCCCGTAAGGTTTCGGTAACAACCCCATGATGGACATCGAGGTGACACTTTTACCGCATCCTGACTCCCCCACTAGGCCCAGTGTGCGGCCTTTTTTGACATCAAAACTGACGCCATGCAGCACTTGCACAGGCCCGCTGTCTGTTAGAAATTCAGTCTCTAAGTTTCTGACACTTAGTACAACTTCACTGTCCATCTTCCTGACCCTATATCCTTTAGTTACAGCTTAAATCTGTCGTCAACAATCGTGACTTCAGGGAACGTCTTGCCAGCTTTCATCGCTTTTTCTGTCTCTTTTTTCACCTCTTGATCGATCCAGAAGTTGCTGATTTCCATAGGATGGAAGAAATCTTCGGTTTTCTTCGTCATTGGATTTGCTGGCATTTTCAGCCAACGCCAGTGAATTGCTCGGGTATAGGGCACCATATATCCAGGAACAATAATGGCTGCGTCACTAACGTAGTCCTGAATTTGATGAGAGAGCTGGTAGCGTTTTTGCTCGTCAAACTCCGCATCATAAGCTTCGATCAGCTTATCCAATTCAGGACTGCTGAAGTTCGTGTGGGCGTTGGTTTGCGGTTTATTCGCGTTGTCCGAATGGAGGTATTCCCAATAAGCCGGAATTTCACCCGACCCCATATTGAGGAAAGCCAGTTGATGCTTTTTCTCCAAAATGTATTTAAATGCCGATGAGCCATCGACCAGATTTAAGGTAAACTCCAAGCCTGCGAGTTTGGCTTGCTCTTTAAGATAAGCAATACGCGGCGTCCAGCTTTGGTAACCGTAGGTGATGGCAAAAGACAAGCGCTGACCTTTGTCATTCATGCGAATGCCATCAGGACCAATCACGTTAAAGCCCGCTTTTTCAAAATGTGCTATCGCTTTCTCAGCACTAAATTCTGGCGCTTTATTGTCTGCTTTGTCGTATTCACCATGGCCAAATCCGAGGCCGTGAGGTTTGCGCGAATAATCACCACGCATGATGTTTTCGATCATGCCATCATAGTCAGTGGCAAACATCAGTCCTTTACGCACTTCTAAGTTATCAAGCAGCGGCATGGCGGTGTTGATCCACAAACCGCCCGCGCCTTGGGAAGCTTGGTTGAATCCCCAGAACTTATGAATGTACCCGTTTTTAAAACCTTCAGAATCGGCTTTGCTGTGCCAATATTCAGGCAGCACCATATCGAAAAAGTCTAGGTTGCCTTTCTCGAAATGTTTCAACGCGATATCTTGGTCACGAATAATGCTGATACGCACTTTGTCAACATTGTAGCGATTTTGGTAGTAACGATTGTGGTAACCCCACCAGTTTCTTTACATGCTTGAAAGTGACACGCTTACCTTTGTCTACATCATCCATGTAGTATGGCGCTGTGGTTGGCTCGGCTTTGAAGTTGTAAGCCCGTACGAAATCGTCTGGCATACCGTCGTTATTTTCGTCTTTAGCACCTTTGAAAAAGTGCTGTGGACGGGGCTGTAAGCCGTTACTTGGCATATTGATCAACACCATCAAAGCATCGGCGCTTTGTGCCGTCGACGTTTTGATCGCGATAGTGTAATCGTCAAACTTCACCACTTCTTTGATGCTGTTAGTGAAGAAATCGTTGTACCAAGGATCAATAATGTCTTTCGATTGGTAGTATTTCATCATAAAGACATAATCGTCAGCGGTTACTTTCTCACCGTCAGACCACTTAGCGTTTTTGTCCAGTTTGAAGTAAACCGTTTTATTGTCGGCATCAAACGCCCACGCTTCTGCTAATTGCGGTATCCACTTACCTGTATTTGGATGACGCTGAGCTAATTTGGGCGCACCATCCATAAAGTAGTGACGCAGACCCGAGTTAGCATCCGGGCCAACGCTACGCAATGTTTGCGGAAAACTGGTCAAGTATGTACGCAGTGTCCCACCTTGTTTCGCTTCCGGTGAGGCGAATAGCGGTTCCTCGTTATTGCTGATCCAATTAATGTCAGCAGGCAAGCTCTGTGCGTGAAGATTAAAACTGACTGCCGCTAACGCAGCAAAAACGGACAGCGCCACTCTATTATTTTTCATTTCTGTTTCTTCCTTGTTTTGGCGTTTCTATACGTATCTGGTGAATTTCTTAGGATCAAATGCCGCGCGGATCGCTTCGCCTATAAACGTCACCATGACGAGAATGGCAACGATGGAAGTGACCACGGACGAGACTATCCAAGGTGAATCCAGATTCGACTTTCCTTGTTGTAACAACTCACCCCAACTTGGCGTTGGTGGCATCAGACCTAACCCCAAATAATCCAGCGCAGTCAGCGCCGTGATATTCCCGGCAATGGTAAACGGTGCGAGCGTGACAATCATCACCATGGTATTTGGCAAGATGTGGTGCATTAAAATACGCCAAGTCGATGCACCCAATGCTTTCGCAGCCAGAACATATTCTCGAGCCGACTCTTTATAGGTCATGGTACGCATGTACCACGTCATCCCCATCCAGCCGAATAGTACGTTTATCGCCACAAAGAGGGCAAAAGTGGGTTGTGTAATGGAGACCAAAATCATGATGACATAGAGAAAAGGCACCATAGACCAAACTTCGATAAGCCGCTGAACAAAAAGGTCGAACTTACCCCCAAAGAAACCCATCGCGCAGCCGACAACGGTGCCTATGGCATAGGAGACCGCCATCGTCACCAGAGCGAACCCCATCGCAGTTCGAAAGCCATACACTAATCTGGCAAGAATATCGCGGCCTATCACGTCGGTGCCGAGGTAGTGTTTGGCTTGGGCATCTGGTGCAACAGGCGGGAAATCACCGCTAAAATCTTGCTCGTAAGGGTTCCATGGCACCAGTGGCATCAGCACGAAATTGGAGCCACCTTCTTGTGCAAATTGCTTTTTCAAGCTGCGGTAGTCCGTCTCGCTTGAATAGTCCAAGCCAAAATCGCTACCTGGGCGAACATCACTCACCACAGGGAAAAACCAATCGCCGTTATATTTCACCACCAGCGCTTTGCTGTTGACGAGAAATTCAGCAAACAGCGAAAGCACCAGCAAAGTGACCAAAACGATAAATGACCAGTAACCACGCTTAATCTCTTTAAATGCACGAATTTTCTTCTGTGTTAAAGGGCTTACATTGATCATCATGCACCGAACCTCACTCGTGGATCCGTTAGCGCTACGCAGAGATCCGATAAAATATTTCCAACCATCAGCATGACTGCATTAATTGCCACAATTCCCATCACAACGGGATAATCCCGTTCAATGATCGATTCATAACCGAGTAAACCAATTCCGTCGATATTAAAAATAACTTCAATTAAGAAGGAGCCCGTCATGAAGAACAACAATGAATTACCAAAGTGACTGGCAATAGGAATTAAACTATTTTGCAGAGCATGCTTACGTACCGCTTTTTGAAATGGTAGGCCTTTGGCAATCGCGGTACGAATATAATCGGAAGACAGATTCTCCATTAGGCTATTTTTCATCGTCATGGTTAAGGTGGCAAAATCACCAATTAAATAGCAGATGAGCGGCAATATTGCGTGCCACATAATATCTTTCACTTGTTCTAAAAATGTTTCGTAATCGGAAAAATCATCCCCGACAAATCCCCCCATTGGAAACCATTCAAGGTGGTATGCAAAGACAGTAATAAGAAACACGCCAACTACATAGCCGGGCAAAGCATAACCAACGAAGATTAGAATGGAAGAGGTCGAATCAAAAACAGAGCCGTGTTTGATCGCTTTAAAATAACCCAGAGGGATGGAGATGAAATAGCTGATAAAAAAGGTCATACCACCGTAAAATAGCGAAACAGGCAGACGTTCAGCGATCATGGTACCAACGGGTTTCGTAATAGCGTGTCGATTCGCCGAAATCCAAAACCAATAATCGGCTAAGCCACTCTGCGTATGCTTCAAAGACGGGTTTATCTAAGCCGTAAAAGGCATTGAGTTCGGCCATTTGCTCTTCAGAAAGTGCCGAGTTATTTCCTGCAACATTAACTGTCGCGGTGTCATTGCCAGAATGCATGCTTGCTAACATACGCTCCACTGGCCCGCCAGGGACAAATCGCGTAATCGCAAAAATGAGGATAGTGATGCCGAGAAACGTAGGGACAATTAAGGCCATACGTCGGAGGATATACGATAACACCTACAACGAGCTCCATGCTGTGACAAATCAGTTCCAAAAGTTGCAACAATCCCGTTACAACAAAATCATGACCAAGCAGAAGGTACTCGATCACCTCAGCCGCCATGATTTGACAGCTAAGCATGCATTTAAAACAAAATACTGAACTGATATCAAATTCGAAACTGCTAATATGCCTGTCACATTAGCTTCACATCTTGAATAGATAATCACGGATCTTTTCTATCTTTCTCTTCTGTACTATTGAACTAGTCAATAGTTTCCCTTTTCATCAAGGTTTACCGAGCTATCTCCTCCTGAAAAAACAAAAAAAGCACAAATAAAATTCATTATTTGTGCTTTTTTATGCATTAAAAACTTTTTATAAATATACGCAAATAATGCGATCTATTTCACACTACACTCTCATAAGTATCACATGGCGAACCCATGAAACTAGAGAAGACTTGTATTTATAGACTCTAGTACATCTGCTGGGCTTGCTGCTTGAGTGATTGGTCTGCCAATCACTAAGTAATCGGATCCTGCGGCGATTGCTTCAACCGGAGTCATAATACGCCGTTGATCCCCTTGCTCTGAACCCTGAGGACGGATACCTGGAGTGACTAATTTAAACTCTTGTCCTAAGTTTTGTTTCAATAGCGTTGCTTCTTGTGCCGAGCAGACTACACCATCCAAACCTGCATTTTTTGTCAAAGAAGCCAAACGCATCACTTGCTGCTGAGGCTCAATATCTAAGCCAACACCTGCCAGATCGCTCTGTTCCATGCTGGTCAGCACAGTAACCCCAATTAAAAGCGGCCTTTCTTTTCCGTACGGCAGTAGAATCTCTCGAGCAGCACTCATCATACGTTCACCGCCACTGGCATGCACGTTTACCATCCATACCCCTAACTCTGCGGCCGCCCTCACTGCTTTGGCACAGGTATTTGGGATATCGTGAAATTTCAAATCCAAAAAGACAGAGAAACCACGCTTGTGTAATTCACGAACGAAATCCGGACCAAATAGTGTAAACATCTCCTTGCCGACTTTCAGGCGACATGACATGGGATCAATTCTGTCCACAAAGGCTAACGCGTCAGCTTGATTGTCATAGTCTAAAGCCACGATAACTTTTTGGTCGATCATTTCATCTCCTAATATACTCATTGCTAAAAAAATGCAGCTGGTACTTTGATACCAACTGCATTAAAACTATTCACCGTCCAATCCTCGGATTGGCTTAATCGTCCCCCACCCCTTACAAGAGGGGCAATGCCAATACAGTGAGTGGGTGGAAAAGCCACATTTTCGACATCGATAGTGAGGTTTGACTTTCAGTTGTTCACCCACCATGGCTTGCAAGGTGGTCAAGCTCTCTTTTGCTCGTCCTTCTTCCGCTTCCGTGAGGTGGTAATCCATCAAACGGTAGAAGCCTTTCATGGTTGGGTTTTTAATCAGTTGTCTGGTGAGCAACTCTTGAGCCGCAGCAACGCTTTCGTGATGTGCGACAAGCTGAGCTAGCATCAATTCTGCCGATACGCCCGCTTTCTTATTGATACATTCGCGAAGAAATTCCACCAGCTCATCTTCTTGCCCTAAGTGATGATAGCACTCCGCCAATATAGGCAATGCTTCACTAACAAAGTCGGGATCTTGCTCAAGCACCGCGGTCAGGTGCTGGATGGTTTTGCGATACTCTTCAGTATCGAGATAGATACGTCCAAGTGAGATCGAAGCACGAACACATTTCGGATCTTCTGCTAAGGCTTTCTTAAAATGGCCAATCGCTTTGGTGCGATTGCCCTCTGCCTGTTCCAACATCGCCAGCTCACACCAGTAATGCGCAATACTTTTACGTATCGACGTTTTGCCTGTTTTGAGTAACAAATGAGCATAGTGAATGGCTTTCTCCCACTCACGAGTCTGTTGATAGATGCTCACCAGCTGCTGCAAAGCCGCATCACGATGATCCGGTTTCTTCGACAAGTTGCTCAAAAATCTTTTCGGCTCGGTCTAAAAAACCCGAAGCCATATAATCTTTCGCTAACTGTTGCAGGGCTAAGTTTTTTTGATCCAATGTCAGACCGGAGCGAGAGATAAGATTTTGGTGAATACGAATCGCACGATCAACCTCACCTCGAGAGCGAAACAGATTGCCCAGAGCTAGATGCGTATCGATCGTTTCATTATCAACCTGTAGTAGCTCAATGAAGTGATCCACCGCTTTATCTGATTGATCAGATAAGAGTAGATTAAGACCCGTCATGTATTGCTGGGAGATCTGATGAGAGTGTTTCCGCTTGTCATCCTGTGCACTACGATGGCCCATATACCATCCGTAAGCCGCCGCAATCGGGAGTAACAAGAAGAGTAATTCAAGCATTCAGCTAACTTGTCCTTAGGCTTGCTTTTCCATTTGGGTATTCTGTTTTTTCAACTGTTTGTTTAATTTGCGTAACTTCAGTTGCATCTTAAATTGGATACTCGCAAAGATGGCCCAAGAGAGCGCAAATCCTGCAACAAAAACCACACCAAGCAACGTTGATAAATGGAAATCACCTTTTGCCAAAAGATAGTTAAATGTAACAACTTGCTGATTTTGCGAGCCTAAAGCCAGAGCTATAAGAAAGAGAGCTATAACAGCAATGATTTTTATAATTTTCATGTTTCATCACCCTTCGAGTGTTAGCCGATAGATTATGCAGGAAAACGATTCTCCAGACCACGGATAATAGCAATTATCTAATCATAAAAAAGCGGCATACGCTAAGTATGCCGCTTTTCGTCAATATTCTGTTCACTTAGCCAAGATTTACGCGCTCACGTAACTCTTTGCCCGGTTTAAAGTGTGGAACGTGCTTACCTTCCAATTCCACTTTGTCACCTGTTTTAGGATTTCGGCCAACTCTTGGCTCACGGTAATGAAGTGAGAAACTACCAAAACCACGAATCTCAATACGATCGCCACTTTCTAAAGTCGAAGCCATGTGCTCCAGAATATCTTTGACAGCATCTTCAATCTCTTTTGCTGACAGATGCGTCTGCTCAGCACAGAGTCTTTCAATCAACTCAGACTTAGTCATAGTTTCCCCTTCGAGTCATTTTACCACTCATTATAGTAAGTAATATCAATTCCAACAAACACTTGCTACAAAATGTAGTGAAAAATCCACCACCCAACTACCTCTTTTAAAGATAAGTGTAGATTTATCAGCAAAACTATCAAGACTCTGTGTAAATATCTTCTGAAATCAATACTATGATTTTGAATTTGTGTGACGCGCAGACAAAAAAAAGGAGCCTTGCGGCCCCTTTTCTAAGACGTAAATTATTCGCCTTTAGCTGCTTTGAAAGCGTCAGCCATTGCATTACCAAACGCAGCGTCGTCCGCTTTGTTGATAGTTGCCATTGCTTCTTGCTCTTCAGCTTCGTCTTTCGCTTTGATAGACAGGTTGATTACGCGGTTCTTACGGTCAACGCCAGTAAATTTCGCTTCAACTTTGTCACCAACGCTCAGGATCAGTGATGCATCTTCGATACGGTCACGTGATACTTCAGAAGCGCGGATGTAACCTTCAACGCCATCTTCTAGCTCGATGGTTGCGCCTTTAGCATCAACTGCAGTTACAGTACCGTTTACTAGAACGCCTTTCTTGTTGTCAGCTACATAAGCATTGAATGGGTCATTTTCCATTTGCTTAACGCCTAGAGAAATACGCTCACGCTCAGCGTCTACAGCTAGAACTACTGCAGAGATTTCATCGCCTTTCTTGAATTCACGAACTGCTTCTTCTCCTGGTACGTTCCAAGAGATATCAGACAGGTGAACTAGACCGTCGATGCCGCCATCTAGACCGATGAAGATACCGAAGTCAGTGATAGACTTGATCTTACCAGTAACTTTGTCGCCTTTAGCTTGAGCTTCAGCGAATGACTGCCATGGGTTAGCTTTACACTGTTTCAGACCTAGAGAGATACGACGACGTTCTTCGTCGATTTCCAGAACCATAACCTCAACTTCGTCGCCAACATTAACAACTTTAGATGGGTGGATGTTCTTGTTAGTCCAATCCATTTCAGAAACGTGTACTAGACCTTCAACGCCTTCTTCGATTTCAACGAAACAGCCGTAGTCAGTTAGGTTAGTAACGCGACCAGACAGTTTGTGACCTTCTGGGTAACGCTTAGCGATTGCTACCCATGGATCTTCGCCTAGTTGCTTCAGACCTAGTGATACGCGAGTGCGATCACGATCGAACTTAAGAACTTTAACTAGGATCTCGTCACCAACGTTAACGATTTCAGATGGGTGCTTAACACGCTTCCACGCCATGTCAGTGATGTGTAGCAGGCCGTCAACGCCACCTAGATCTACGAACGCACCGTAGTCAGTTAGGTTCTTAACGATACCTTTAACTTCGCTGCCTTCTTGTAGAGTTTCTAGAAGTTCGTCACGCTCTACGCTGCTTTCAGATTCGATAACAGCACGACGAGAAACAACTACGTTGTTACGCTTTTGATCAAGTTTGATAACTTTGAACTCTAGCTCTTTGTTTTCTAGGTGAGCAGTGTCACGGATAGGACGTACGTCTACTAGAGAACCTGGAAGGAAAGCACGGATACCGTTTAGTTCAACAGTGAAACCGCCTTTAACTTTACCGTTGATGATACCAACAACAGTTTCAGCTTCTTCGTAAGCTTTCTCAAGAACGATCCAAGCTTCGTGACGCTTCGCTTTCTCACGAGAAAGTTGAGTTTCACCGAAACCGTCTTCTACAGCGTCCAGAGCAACGTCTACTTCAGAACCAACTTCAACTTCAAGTTCGCCAGCAGCGTTCTTAAACTGTTCAGCAGGGATTGCAGACTCAGACTTAAGACCAGCGTCAACAAGAACGTAGCCGTTTTCGATAGCAACTACAGTACCTTTAACGATAGTACCTTGTTGGAATTGGGTCTCGTTTAGAAACTCTTCAAAGAGTTGAGCAAAAGATTCAGTCATTTATTTAATCTTCAAAAAATTAAACTTCCATGGGTATCCTACCGCATGGGGTTATTAAATTCGCCAATCATCATCCTTGCGATCGACGCTCTTACCTGACTGAGCAGAATTACTCAGCCAGCTTCGATTCGATATATTGTAGTGCTTTTTCGACCACTTCGTCGATATTCATCGACGTAGAGTCGAGCACAAGCGCATCCTCTGCAGGGCGTAATGGCGCCACTGGGCGGTTACGATCTCGGTCGTCACGCTCTTGGATCTCGCTCAAAAGGTCGTCAAATCTAACATCTAACCCTTTATCTTGCAACTGTTTAAGGCGTCGATGCGCACGCTCTTGTGCGCTGGCATCTAGGAAAATTTTCGCCTGTGCTTGTGGGAAAACAACGGTCCCCATGTCACGGCCATCCGCCACCAAACCTGGAGCCGTTTCAAAGGCGCGCTGACGGCGTAATAGCGCTTCACGCACCCGTGGTAATGCTGCCACTTTTGACGCCGCCATGCCGGTTTCTTCTTTACGCAGCTCTTTAGAAACGTCTTCACCCTCAAGAATGACTTTGACCAAGTCGCCTTCAGCAATAAATTGTACGTCAAGATGAGTGGCTAGCGGGACAAGTGCATCTTCCGACTCGGTATCCACACCATGATGAATCGCGGCCAATGCTAAGACACGGTAAATTGCGCCAGAATCTAACAGTTGAAAGCCGAGCTTTTTCGACAGCAACATACAAAGAGTGCCTTTACCCGCACCACTTGGTCCATCTACGGTGATCACCGGAGTCTGAGAGGACATGTTCTTCTCCACTTTATTTTCTTTCTTCGGGCGTATGCCCCATATCAGCGGCGCATATTATAGAGCGAAACCGCTTCTCGGGCGAGGACAAAAGCCGTGTAAAGCATTGCACATGGAGATGCTTTCTCAACTCGATGGTAAAAAAGAAAAGCGGCGAAAGCTTTTTACTCTCACCGCTAGAGTTGTTATAGGCTGATTTGCTCAGAGCTGTCGCTTTAATATGGCTCTTTTACAAGATAGGTTTTTGCCCTCTTTCGACCAATTTCAGCAGTACGCCATCGGCCACCTTGCCAGCGACGCCCGCTAATTTATCAGCTAACTTTTTCTTTTGCGTATAGTGAATTGACAGCACCGTTTTCTCTTTACAAGCGGCCACAATCAGATCATCGGAAGTGGTAATCTCATCGACTAAACCAAGCGTTTGTGCCTGAGTACCAAACCAATGTTCGCCAGTGGCTACTTTATCTAAATCTAATTCAGGGCGATGCTGACGAATGAAATCTTTAAAGAGTCCATGTGTTTCTTCCAGCTCTTGCTTGAATTTGTCTCTGGCTTTGTCGCTGTTCTCACCAAACATAGTGAGGGTGCGTTTGTATTCGCCAGCCGTTAGCTGCTCGAACTCGATATCGTGTTTTTTCAATAATTTATTGAAATTAGGCAACTGCGCAATCACCCCGATCGAGCCGACGATCGCAAATGGCGCAGAGACAATCTTATCGGCGATACAAGCCATCATATAGCCGCCGCTGGCTGCCACTTTGTCAACCGAGATGGTCAAAGGCAACCCGGCCGCTTTAATGCGATCCAACTGCGAAGAGGCCAACCCATAGCCATGAACCATACCGCCACCGCTTTCCAAGCGGAGTAACACTTCATCTCCAGGTTTTGCGACCGCTAAAATCGCAGTCACTTCTTCTCTCAGCGAAGCCACTTCTTTGGCATCAATACTGCCATGAAAATCGATCACAAACAGATGCGACTCACGTTTGCTCTCTAGATGCCCCTCTTTGGCCGCTTTTTTGATCTCTTTAGCGCGCGCTTTGTCTTTCTCTTTCTCTTCTTTTTTAGTCAATTTGTCGCGAGCTTTAAGAAAAGCCTCATCGTGCAGGTAATGTTCTAAATGCTCAACCGTATGCTTGTACTGCTCAGATAGATCCGTCACTTCCAGTTGGCCTTTTCTCGAAGATGATTTGCTACTGACTGATTTAACCAGCACCAGCAGCACTACCACCGCCACAATAAAGGTGACAACTTTGGCCAAAAACAGGCCATAGTCCAATAAAAATTCCAATGTGATACCCCCTAAAGTGTGAATTAGTGTATTGTAACCATCTTGTCACGATTACCAAGACTTTCCGTTGCATATCTGTTTGATTTTGCAACATAGGAACCATACAAGAAATCAAGAAGGATTGAGCACGGTGGACTATTCAACCTCTGCAGATGCCCTGAACAATAAAGTGATTCTGGTAACAGGTGCTGGTGCTGGCATTGGTCGCCAAGCAGCCCTAACCTACGCAAAACACGGCGCGACCGTTATCTTATTAGGCCGCAACGTCAAAAACCTTGAAAGTATTTACGATGAAATTGAAGCGGCGGGTTACCCTCAAGCGGCGATTATTCCGCTCGATCTCAAAGGTGCAAGCAAGCAAAATTATATCGATATGGCGGAGACCATTGAAGGCCAGTTTGGCCGCTTAGACGGCCTACTACATAATGCTGGTGTGCTCGCCACTTTAAGCCCGTTTGATCAGATCAGCGAAGAAGACTTTGACGATACGATGCAAATCAACGTCAAGGCGGAGTTTCTGATGACACAAGCGCTGCTGCCATTATTACGTAAAGCTGAAGCAGGGCGAATTATTTTTACTTCATCAACGGTGGGCCATGTAGGCCGCTCTTTCTGGGGCTCGTACTCTATTTCTAAGTTTGCCGTTGAAGGTATGATGCAGATTCTGGCTGACGAAATGAGCAGTACGCCAGTACGCGTAAACGCGATTAATCCGGGCGCTACCCGTACCCGCATGCGCGAGAAAGCTTACCCTGGTGAAGACGCAAATAGTTTGAAAACACCGGCAGACTTGATGCCGCTTTATCTGCACTTGATGGATCCAGCTACACAAGTCAATGGTCAGTGCATTGATGCTCAACCAAAGCGTTCATAATCGCCTCTCACTGTTTGAGTAACTCTCTACCTTTGGGCCGCAGTACTTTCGTATTGTGGCCCTTTTCATTTTTACCGCTAAATTTTCTTGCCAGTTTCTCTCGCATCAATATACTGTATATATATACAGGTGTATTTCTATGCAAGATATCATTCAAACTTTAAAAAATCAGCACTTAATCTGGCAAGCCGATCAAACCTCGACTGAGCAGAGTGACATTGTCATAAGCTCAGGCTATACCGAGCTAGATCATCTACTTGGTGGCGGTTTTCCTTCTCACGGCGTGGTGGAGATAGAGTCTCAACTGGCGATTGGCGAGCTGCGTTTGCTGACATCCTTGTTGCAACAACGCTTCCAACAAGGCATGGTCGTTTTGCTGCAACCGCCAGCTCAGGTTAATGCCGCCTTTTTCGCTTACTTAGGCTATCCGTTAGCAGAAACGCTCGTTTCTCCTGCCTGACTCAGCCAAAAAAGCATTGTGGGCGGCAGAACAATGTTTAAAAAGTGGCGCTTGTCGCTGCGTTTTGCTGTGGCAAAACGAGCTTGAAATCCATCAGGTGAAACGGCTCCAAGTTGCCAGTGAACAAGGCGCCAGTCTGCTTTTCGTTTTCCGTTTACCGCAGCCCATGCGTCTTTCATTACCTGTATCACTCAGCCTTACTCTACAGCCAAGACCATTTGGCCTCTGTGTGCAGGTGAAAAAGCGCAAAGGCGGTTGGTCGCGAGGTATCACTGAGATCGACTTTCGGCCACTCTTTACATCGTTAACCTTACCGAGCGCGACGCTACCCGATCGCGTGCTTTCTTTTCCTGTGGTTCGAGAGGGCTAGTACGATGAATCTATGGCTCTATCTCCATTTTCCAGCTTTGCAATTAGACAGTCTTGCTGAGGCAGAGAAGGACATTGCAATTGCCATCGTCAATAAGCACTCTCACCAAATCATGCAAAGCAATGCGACCGCCAAAGCAGCTGGAGTTCAGCCTAATATGGGCCTTGCAAGCGCTGCTGCGCTTTGTGCCCATTTGCAGGTCGTGCCTTATGATGCAGATATTGAGAACAATAAGCTCAAAGAGATCGCCCAATGGCTCTATCTGGTGACCGCCGATCTGGTGCTGATGTCTCCGCAAGGACTGTTGATCCGCGCTAGCCATATGTTGCAGTTGTACTCTGGCCTCGCAGGTTACTGGCACGTTTTATCGGCTCATTTAAAACCGCTTTCACTGCGCTTCCATTATGCTTGTGCTTACTCTCCCCTTGCCGCCATGCTGCTTGCCAAAGCAGGCAATGATTTGCTAAGTGATGATCGCGATGCCATTGCCCTGCGCTTAGGGCAGCACGATTTGCAATGCACTGAACTGTCCGTTGAAACGGTCGAGAAACTACGCCGCGTCGGGATTAACACCTTAAAGGATTTATTGGCTTTGCCTCTTGCAGAGGTTGCACGGCGTTTTGATATCGATCTGGTCAACTATCTCGGTAGGCTGACCGGGCAATTTAAACATCCCGTCGATTTTTATCACCCGCCCGCCCATTTTCGCCAAGAACTTGAGCTACTGTATGAGATTGAAAATGTGCAGTGGCTAGAAAAGCCATTGAGCAAGTTATTGAAACAGCTTGAAAACCACCTCCGATTACAAGATCAGGTTGCCTATGAATTAGCGCTGACATTGCAACAACGCGAAGGACAGCGCAAGTGCGTTATTTTTACGTCAGCACAAGGAGATTACCTCTGGCACAAGTGGCAAACGCTTGCTTGCCTAACACTGGAATCTTTAACCTTAGACGCCCCCGTAACGCGTTTAACGCTTGAAGTACAAAGGCAAGGTGAGCATGGGCTCAATAAAGCGGAGCTGTTTTCAAAATCGACTGGCGCTCTATCTGCTGCGGAGCTTTGCTCGCTGTTGCAGGCTAAACTGGGTAACGAGGCCGTTGTACAACCTTCCCTTAAGCAAGATCCACGGCCAGAAAAAGCCACGGACTATCGGCCCGTTTTGCAGTCCTCCCCACATCGCCTTCCTGATTGCCATGCATTACGCCCTAGCTTTCTTCTAACCACTCCTGAGGTTTTGCGCCAACAAGTCGATTTAATTCACGGGCCAGAAAGAGTGGTCAGCGGTTGGTGGGATGGCGATGATGTAATGCGCGACTACTTCATCGCCCGAACACATGATGGTCAGTGGCTGTGGATCTTTCGCGATCCACAGCAGCGCTGGTTTGTTCACGGACTTTTCTGTTGATTGACGATGCTTTACGCCGAACTTTTTTGCCAAAGTAACTTTTCTTTCCTCACTGGCGCTTCGCATCCAGAAGAACTGGTTTTACAAGCGGATTTTCTCCGTTATCACGCCATTGCCATCACCGATGAATGCTCACTAGCTGGTGTTGTGCGAGCTCATACCGCGATCAAAGAGCATCAACTCAACATCCGTCAGATCGTTGGCAGCATGTTATGGTTAAGCGGTGAGTGCCAATGCCTGTTGTTGTGTCCAGACCGCCTTGCGTATGCTGAGTTATGCCGGATTATTACTAACGCCAGAAGACGCTGCACTAAAGGAGAATACCAGTTATCGGAGTGGGACTTGATGTCTGCCAAGCACTGTTTGATCCTTTGGTTGCCTTGTGGGAAAAGCCGCGATCTGCATTGGGGAAGATGGTTGCAACGCCAGCATACTTCCCGGCTCTGGATCGGGTTGCAAAGACATCTGCACCATGACGACCAAACGTACCGCGAGCATTGTCTATCTCTCGCCAAAGAGCTCTATCTACCCATCACCGCTTGTGGCGGCGTACTGATGCATCACAGCGAACGTTTGCCCTTACAACACACCTTAACGGCCATTCGCCAAGGCTGTACTGTCGAAGAGCTGGGTGCGGATAGATTAACCAATGCCGAGCGCAGTTTGCGCGATGCCGGGAAACTGCAAAAGCTCTTCAAAGCCGAATGGCTAGCCGAAAGTGTACAGATTGCTAAACGCTGTACCTTCAGCCTTGATGAGCTGAGATATCAATACCCAAGTGAACTGATCCCTGATGGCTTTACCCCCGACGGCTATTTACAGCACCTCGTCCATGCGGGCAAATATCGCCGTTTTCCCCACGGCGTACCTGCACATATCGAGGAGACCATCAGCAAAGAATTAGCATTAATCAAAGAACTTCAATACGCCTTTTTCTTCCTCACCATTCACGACATCGTGATGTTTGCCAAACGGCAGAACATTCTTTATCAAGGCCGGGGCTCAGCCGCGAATTCTGTCGTGTGCTATTGCTTGGAAATCACCTCGGTCGATCCTCGTCAAATCTCGGTCTTGTTCGAACGTTTTATTAGCAAAGAACGTAATGAACCGCCTGATATTGACGTGGATTTTGAACATGAACGCCGCGAAGAAGTTATCCAATACGTTTACCGCAAATACGGTCGAGAGCGGGCGGCGATAGCTGCAACCGTGATCACCTACCGCTTCAAAAGCGCACTGCGAGAAGTGGGCAAAGCACTTGGGCTGGAAGAAACTCAGCTAGAGTTTTTTATTAAAAACATTAACCGCCGTGATCGCTCGCTCGGCTGGCAGGCACAAATTGTTGAGCTTGGACTCAAGCCTGATTCACTCAAAGGGCAGCATTTTATTCACTTGGTTAACGAGATTATTGGCTTTCCCAGACATCTCTCTCAGCATGTGGGCGGCTTTGTCATCTCCGCAGGCCCACTGTATGAGCTGGTACCGGTGGAAAACGCGGCTATGCCGGAAAGAACGATCATTCAATGGGATAAAGACGATCTTGAAAGCCTGCGGCTACTGAAGGTCGATATACTGGCGCTAGGCATGCTGACTGCGATCCGACGCTGCTTTCAATCGATTCAACATCACCACCACCGTACGTTTTCCCTCGCCGAGATCACTCGTCTGCAAGACGATCCTCAGGTGTACAAGATGATCCAACGTGCTGATACGATTGGTGTCTTCCAGATTGAATCACGTGCTCAAATGAGCATGCTGCCACGCTTAAAACCAGCCAATTATTATGACTTAGTGATCCAAATTGCGATTGTTCGCCCAGGGCCAATCCAAGGGGATATGGTCCACCCATTTTTAAAACGGCGGCGCAAAGAAGAAGCCGTGACTTACCCATCCAAAGAGGTACAAGCGGTATTAGAACGCACTTTAGGTGTACCAATATTTCAAGAGCAAGTGATCAAGCTGGCGATGGTCGCCGCAGGCTTTAGCGGCGGTGAAGCAGACCAGTTACGTCGTGCGATGGCCGCTTGGAAGAAAAATGGTAGCGTATTCAAATTTAAATCGAAACTTATCAATGGCATGCAGGAGCGCGGCTATGAAGCGCAATTTGCCGAACGAATTTTTGAACAAATTTGCGGCTTTGGTGAGTATGGTTTTCCTGAAAGTCATTCTGCCTCTTTTGCGGTACTCGCCTACTGCTCCGCCTGGCTCAAACATTACTACCCTGCTGAATTTTATGCAGCTTTACTCAACAGCTTACCGATGGGTTTTTACAGTGCATCACAACTTATTCAAGATGCGCAGCGACATGGTATCGAGGTATTGCCTGTGTGCGTTAATGGCTCTGAAAAGCAGCACACTCTCGTACGTGTTGGGCAAAAGCCGCTTGCGATTCGCTTAGGGCTGAGTCTAGTCAAAGGGCTGAGCGAAGAAGGAATCCATCGGCTGATCCAGCACCGCCCGACACAAGGTTACCAGACGATCAATGCGGTCAAGCAGACACTTAATCACCAGCGAGATATGGAAAGTTTGGCTTCAGCCAACGCACTGCACAGCATTTCTGGAAATCGTTATCAAACTCGCTGGCAAGTGATGGACTCACTGAGCGACTTACCCCTATTTTCCAGCATAGTAAATAGTGACCACTCGCTTCACTCCACGCCGAGTGACTACCAGAATTTGATTGAAGATTTTGCATCCACGGGCGTTTCTCTTGGCCAACATCCCATCACTATGTTGTCACGGGCCGGAATTTTGCCCAAATTCGTACGTTGTCAGGAGCTAAGCCAGCTTTCCCACCGCTCTGCCGTAACCGTTGCAGGTTTGGTAACGGGTCGCCAAGCACCGGGAACCGCGACGGGCGTTACTTTTGTCACCCTAGAAGATGATACTGGCAATATTAACGTGGTCGTTTGGCAAGCCACCGCAAGAGCGCAAAAGCACGCTTATCTTTCTGCAAAGGCACTGATGGTGAAGGGCATTTTAGAAAGAGAGGGCGAGGTCGTTCATGTGATTGCAGGCAAGCTCATCGACCTGACACCACATCTGACAGAACTGAGTACTCACTCGCGTGACTTTCACTAATCCATATGTCGCGGCGAAGACACTCTTTTTTTACCTAAGAAACATGCATCAAAAAAGGAAGCGCTCGCTTCCCTTTCTGGTGATGTGCAACAAATCTGAGCCACTTATAGGATTTCTCGCAAGCGGTCTTGCGCGACTTCCACCAGCAAATCTGGCTGGAACTTGGAGATGAAGCGGTCACAACCCACTTTCTTCACCATGGCTTCATTAAAACTGCCACTGAGTGATGTGTTTAAGGTGATGAAGAGTTTGGCCATTCTTGGATCGCTTCGCACTTCGTGTGTCAGCTTATAGCCATCCATTTCCGGCATTTCGGCGTCTGTAATCATCAACAATAGCTCTTTGGTCAAATCCTTGCCTTCATCACACCAAGATTTCAATAATCTCAGCGCTTCTAGGCCATCACGGCACTCAATAATATTTAGCCCGAGCTGCGAGAGTGTATCGCGGATCTGATTACGCGCGGTTGAAGAGTCATCCACAACCAACACATTGCGCCCGACCATGTTTTTGACCAGTTTCTCATCAAGAACTTCCTCGGAGATGGACACATCGTAGTCGACAATTTCCGCTAACACTTTTTCCACGTCGATGATTTCGACAATCTGCGTTTGATCACCTTCTTTCACTTGGGTAATGGCGGTGAGGTAATTGCTGCGTCCGGACGTTTTTGGTGGCGGCTGAATTTCGGTCCACGCGGTGTTAATAATGTTACGTACCTGTCCTACCAAGAAGCCTTGTACCGTACGGTTGTACTCCGTAATGATCAGGTTTTCTTCTTGACCAGCCATTTGCGAAGGTGGAAAACCGATAGAGCGTCTAAGATCAATCACTGGCACAGGCTCGCCACGCAGCGATGCAACACCGCGAATGTTGTAATGCGCGCCAGGCAGTTTAGTGAGAGGAGGCACTTTCATCACCTCTTTCACTTTAAACACGTTAATTGCAAATAACTGACGGCTATTCAAACTGAACAGCAAAAGCTCCAGACGGTTTTCGCCGACCAGATTGGTTCGCTGGTCTACAGTATTTAAAACTCCAGACATACAACATCCTAAATGGGTTAAAACTCTATTAAAAATAGCCTAAAAAATGCAAGCCATAGCAAAAGTACATGAATGAAAAATAGATAGCAATCAACTTACCTGATTTGGGATAAGCAGCTCACTAAACCTGGCGTAAGAGCAATAGCGAGATGCGAGAGAATTGAAATTTCATAACAACAGCATTGGCCTGACGCTTATTCAGGCCAAAATGGGTCGTTAACCTTCGACGACCTTCATCAGCAATAAACCATCGTAAAGCGCCTGTTTAATTAACGCTGCCCCGGGCATAGTCGCCTGCTTATAAAAGCGTGATTCGACTAACTCAAGATCTTGGTGATAAACGGGCAGACTTTGCTCTTCAATACATTGGCGAATCGAGGGATACAGAACGTCTTTGGCTTGGTTAATGACTCCGCCAATAAGAATTTTTTCTGGGTTAAATAAGTTAATGACGATAGCAATCGCTGAGCCCAAATAGCGGCCGAGCTTTTCAATCACAGCCACACACAGCGGGTCGCCATTCGCCGCCGCTTCACAAACGCTCTCAATGGTAATCTCTTCCATTCCAGACAAAATGGACTCTTCTCCCTGAGCGATACGCTCAAACACCTCTTGGCGTATGGCTTGTGAACTGGCCACCGTCTCTAAACAGCCTCGGTTGCCACAATGGCATTGACGGCCGTTGGGGTCTATCTGAATATGACCCAACTCACCAATGTTGCCGTGTCGCCCTTGCAACACTCGACCGTCTAAGATGATCCCAGCGCCAAGACCGTGGTGAATCGAAATCAATACGGAGTTCTCATTTTCTTGCGAGTGACCAAACAACTTTTCGGCCAGCGCCCAAGCACGGGTGTCATTCGCAATAAAAACAGGTAATCCGGTGGCTTTATAGATTTCAGGGCCCAATGCGAGATTTTCAACATTGTAATGGGGCATTTGCAGCACAATACCTTGCTCAGAATTGACCAAGCCAGGTAGCGTAATCGCGATACTGGTGACTCGATCGAGCTGCTCTGCATACGTTTGAAAGAACTCTTCAATTTCGTGCAGAAGACGAGCTAACACATCTTCTTGATCGCGTTCATGAATATCGATTTTGGTATCAATAAGTACTTCGCCGCCCAACTCGTGGAGTGCAATTGTCAGATAGCCGCGGCCTAACCGCATCGAGAGAAACTGCCAACCGGCGTTATTTACTTGAAGCCCAACCGCCGGACGTCCACGACTGGTCGCTTCCTGCACTGTTGTTTCATGCACAAGATGCGCTTCGATCAACTCGCGGGTGATTTTTGTGATGCTCGCTGGCGCCAATTGACTTTCTTTGGATAGGTCTATCCGGGAAATTGGCCCTTTGAGATCAATCAGTTTATATACACGACCAGCATTGATCTGTTTGATATGATCAATATGGCCCGGTTGAGCCATGTACATCTTGCACTCCAACATTCTATAACTGAGTAATTTTTTTACTTTGCGAAGTAATTGTGAAGTGAATTGATAGAACCCCGTGACAAGCGTCACGTATAAACATGAATCTTTGTGTATTCAATCAAATATCCACAAATTAATCGCTGATAGATTTATTCTCATATAACTTATTTTTAAATGAAAAATTTCCTATAACGCTGGAAAGTCAGCCATAAACCGACCACGCTTCTCAATAGAAAGTGTCACACACATTCCTGGAGTCTC
The DNA here is from genome assembly GCF_009763805.1 of Vibrio cidicii. Classification (NCBI taxonomy): domain Bacteria; kingdom Pseudomonadati; phylum Pseudomonadota; class Gammaproteobacteria; order Vibrionales; family Vibrionaceae; genus Vibrio; species Vibrio cidicii. The sequence goes on from NZ_CP046804.1 coordinate 1,773,664, forward strand.
TATGACCAGCAAGCTTAGAAGAACAAAAATTGTCACTACATTAGGCCCTTCAACTGACAAAGGTAATAATTTGGAAGAGATAATTCGCGCAGGAGCCAACGTAGTGCGGATGAATTTCTCACACGGCAGTACAGAAGATCACAAACAACGTGCGGAAAAAGTGCGTACCATTGCGGCCAAATTAGGCAAGCAGGTAGCCATTTTGGGTGATTTGCAAGGCCCAAAAATTCGTGTATCGACGTTTAAAGAAGGCAAAATAAACCTCAATGTCGGCGACCGATTTACGTTAGACAGCGACCTACCCAAAGGTGAAGGGGATCAATACTCCGTCGGCCTCGATTATAAAGCCTTACCAAGAGATGTTGGGCCAAATGATATTCTGCTACTGGATGATGGCAGAGTGCAATTGCAAGTATTGAACGTCGAGGGCAATCGGGTTCATACCGAAGTGATTGTCGGCGGGCCGCTCTCCAACAACAAAGGCATCAACAAAAAAGGCGGCGGTTTATCGGCTGACGCACTCACCGAAAAAGATAAGCAAGACATCCTAACGGCCGCTGAAATCCAAGTGGATTACTTAGCCATCTCGTTTCCTCGCAATGGTGAAGACATGAATTACGCCAGACGCCTCGCTCGGGATGCCGGATTAGAGGCCAAGCTGGTGGCTAAAGTGGAACGGGCTGAAACGGTTAAGAATGACGAAAATATTGATGACATCATCATGGCTTCTGATGTGATCATGGTGGCTCGCGGCGATTTGGGGGTTGAAATTGGCGACCCCGAGCTGATCGGTGTGCAGAAAAAGCTGATCCGCCGTGCCAAAGAGCTCAATCGCGTGGTGATTACCGCGACACAAATGATGGAGTCCATGATCGAAAACCCCATGCCGACACGCGCAGAAGTCATGGACGTTGCTAACGCGGTTCTCGATGGAACCGATGCGGTGATGCTCTCTGGCGAAACCGCCGCGGGGAAATACCCGGTTGAGACCGTTCGTTCCATGGCGGAAGTGTGCATCGGCGCAGAGAAGATGATTGAAGCAGGCACGCAAAACTACCGAATTGACAAATCGTTCGCCACCGCTGAAGAAACCATTGCCATGTCGACCATTTATGCGGCCAACCATATGGAGGGAGTCAAAGCGATGGTCACTTTAACGGAATCTGGCCGCACCGCGTTGATGACATCTAGACTGAACTCTCTACTGCCCATATTTGCCCTATCGCCCAACGAACGGACTCTCAATCGCTGTTCGCTCTATCGCGGCGTCACACCCGTGTTCTTTGATACCAAAGTGGAAACAGGCTTCGACGTTGCGCTTGCGGCACTCAATACGCTAAGAAAGAAAAAATTGTTGGAATTTGGCGACCTAGTGATTATCACCCAAGGTGACATTATGGATGTAGAAGGCTCGACCAACTGTATGCGCATCTTACCTGTGTTTGAGTAAGCTTTACTTAAGGGATGGGAAAGCCAGTGATTACTGGCTTTCATCTAAACGAAGCAAAGTTTCTTTCACTCGGGTCTGGCGCAGTGACTCATACTGAGCAATAAACCGATTTCCTGCTTGTACGCCTAGTTCATAGTCCGCTAGTAGATCTTTTTTATCGCTAAGCAACGACGAAGAACGTAGCGGTCCATCCGGCGTTATTTGAATTACAAAGGTATCATCTGGCGGTTTGGCAAGAAAATCTCGCGTTAAGGTGTAAGTCTGATAGTGCACCATCAGCATATCCGCCAATCCTGAATCAAAGTTATCGCCAATAAGATGGCTAAGACGATAAATGTTATCGGCCCCAAACAACCAACGCCCACCGTTTAGCAAGCGAATTGGTTCACCTTTCTCACTTTGGGATGCTGCAATTTGCTGCTGGAAGAAGTGACTCCAATCGTCTTTCCATCGATTGAGCCGGCTCTGCCACTTACCTTGCACGCTGCCAAAAGAGCGGCGAAACCATTCCATTTCCTCTCTCTGCGCTGCGGCTGATTGCTTGACATCCACTTTTTCTGGCAACGTAAACGGCTCTGTTCGAATCACAATAATGGCTCTGGCGTTACGGCGCCAAGCTTCCTGAACAGGAATGGAGGCTGAGACACCGCCATCCACATACTCACGCCCACCAATCGTCACTGGATTGGAATAGAGTTTAGGAATCGCACAAGTTGCCAGCATAGTTGGATACCAATTGCGCCCAAAGATCGGCAAATATTTATCAGTGAGCGTACTGGTGTCGGTTACAGAAGCAAAAGCTTGACGGCAGGCCAAGCTCGCTTCTCCTAGATCTAAGTCAAGCTTGTAGGGATAAGCACAGATCTTATCCAAGGCCCAATCCAACCCCAAGTACTGCTTGTTCCTGATATAGCTGAAAAGATTGAAAAATTCTTGAGACGTCGTCAACTCGGTAATGAATGCTTTACCGAGCCCATGCTGTCGACATAAATAAGAGCAAAGATTTAACGCCCCCGCAGACGTCCCAAAAAACTCATCAAATGGGTCGAAATTGGCAAGGATAAAAGCGTCTAGTACACCCGCGGTGAAAATTCCTCTCTGCCCGCCCCCTTGAGCGACCAATGCGGTTTTCCCATGCTGGTACTTCGCAAAACGCTCCGTATCCAGATTGATGTAACCGTTCGTGACAATACCACTGTTTATTGCCATCGCTGTTACCTAATTTTAAGCGGCAGCGATCGCAATAAAACCAAACGAGAGTAGAACCGCAAACACAGTTGCTGTGATGATTAGGGCTGTTTTCAGATCGTGTTCCATAGGCACCTCCATGCTGTAACAAAGTAATAACAGCTGTAAGAATTATGTTCAAGAACTGTCTAATATGCCAGCGCGAATTTGAAGCTAGTATCACAATTAAATAATTGGAGATAAAGAGGTTTATATGCTAAGTAGAAGTCTCGTTTTGGCTGTTATCAGCTTGATGATCACCACGCAAGTTCAGGCACAAACATCGAACGTGATGATTACGCCGTTTCTTGGTTTCATCGGAGGTGGTGCGGTAGAAGATGCCACGGGTAAAAGCTATGATCTCACCCCCTCAACAAGCTATGCTATTGCCTTAGAAACACCACTTGAGAAAGGTCGTGTCGGCTTTTTCTATTCCTACCAAGGGTCCGATTTGCAAGGTGTCGAAAATCAATACGGCTTTCACTACTTACATTTCCAAAGCAGTATTTACTATCCATCCCAATCTGGGTTCACTGGCTATCTTGGACTCGGGCTAGGTAATTCCTATGCCGATGTGGATTGGGCGGATAAAAAATTTGGCTTCTCAGCCAGTATATTCGGCGGTATCGAGTATAAAGTGAGTGACAATCTCGCACTCACTGCACAACTGCGCTGGTTAGGTACCGTGGTCGATAATGACACATCGGGCGTTTGTACTTCATCAGAGGCAGGACAGAACTGCGTTATTCGTTTCGAAACCGACTGGATGAATCAGTTGCAATCCAACTTGGGATTGACCTTCAAGTTTTAACAACAACACAACAATATCTGCTGCGAGGGTGTATGAAAACTAGCCATACACCCTAGTAGGCAAAAACAGTTTATCTTCCAAGACACTTGAACAATTACAGAATAATAGTCTGTCACACCACCAATGTTCAGCCACGATCGATCTGCTTTCTCCCATTGTTACAAGATATAAACCAGACAAACCGCCAAAATTAACAAATGTCATCTATTGCGCCACACCGGATAAATCGCTAGTCTTCTACTCAAGCGACAGCTGAATATTTCAGATTTCGCAAACACACATCCAACAATTAAACATTTTATTCTAGATTTTTCTGCCGATAACGACATATACACTAAGAATTACGTTATCAATAGGTTAACTACTAAGTTGATTGTGAATTACCGTTATTCCTATCTCTAGTCAAAAACTTGAGCAGAAAAGCTTCATTCCTCAGGGAGTCGTATAGGAGTCTTATATGAAGCGAGAACAATGGGGATCCCGTGCGGGGTTCATCTTAGCCGCTGTAGGTTCAGCGATAGGTTTGGGAAACATCTGGCGTTTTCCGTATATGGCCTATGAAAATGGTGGTGGCGCATTTTTTATTCCTTACCTTTTTGCCATGATCACCGCGGGCATTCCATTCATGATCCTTGAGTTCAGTATGGGTCAAAAATACCGTGGCTCGGCGCCAAAAACACTCGCTAAAATCCATGCTAAATTTGAGTGGCTGGGTTGGTTCCAAGTCGGTGTTGCCGCCGTGATTGCGGTTTATTATGTGGCTGTAATTGGTTGGGCAATTTCTTACTTTGGTATGTCTTTCACCCAAAGTTGGGGAACAGATACGAACGCTTTCTTCTTCAGTGAGTATCTTGGTTTAGGTGATAACTCACCCACTAACTTAGGTAGTATTCAGTGGAAGATTGCGATTGCGATGTTGATTGCTTGGGCGATCACTTATGCAGCGATTGTGGGCGGGGTAAAATCCGGCATTGAACGAGCCTCCAAGATCATGATGCCTATTTTGTTCATCATGGTGCTGATTCTGATTGGACGCATGGTTTTCCTACCTGGTGCTTTAGATGGCGTGAACTATATGTTTGCTCCTGACTTTAGCAAAATTTGGGATGTCAAAGTTTGGGCAGCCGCTTACGGACAGATCTTCTTTACCCTAAGTATCGGCTTTGCCATTATGTTGGCTTACTCAAGTTATTTGCCAGAGAAATCAGACATCACAAATAACGCCTTTATGACTGTGTTAATTAACTGTGGTTTCTCTATCCTAGCAGGCATCATGATTTTCTCAGTGCTTGGTTACATGGCGCAAGAACAAGGCAAACCACTTACTGAAGTCGTCTCTGCGGGTGTGGGGCTGGCCTTTGTGACGCTTCCAGCGGCGATTAATCTACTGCCTGCACCTTATATCTTAGGCCCGCTGTTCTTCTTCGCTCTTGTCGTGGCTGGATTAAGCTCACACATCTCGATTATGGAAGCAGTTACGTCCGCTATCATCGACAAACTTAACTGGAGTCGTAAAAAAGCGGCAACCATCGTGGTGGGTGTGGGTGTGGTGGTTTCAATGGCCTTTGCAACCAATGGTGGCTTATTACTACTTGATTTGGTTGATCACTTTGCTAATAACGTCGGCATCATGTTCGGTGGTCTGGTGGAGATTGTGTTGATGGCATGGCTACTAAACAAAGTGGCAGACGTCCGTGGCTATGTAAATAATATCTCGGATTTCACCATTGGTACTTGGTTCGATGTTTGCTTGAAATTCATCACACCAGCGGTATTGGCTGTGATTCTGGCAACCAAGCTGCAGGCTCTGCTTACGGAAGGGTATGGTGGTTACGATCTGACACTGGGTTGGGCCGTTATCGGTGCCTTGTTTATCTTTGGCTTTGCCATCAACTTAACCAATCGGAAGGAGGCATAATTATGACCACGGGTGCGATCATCATGATGATTATTGGCCTAGGAATTACCTGGGGCGGCGCGGCAATTTGCATTAAGCGCGCAATGGATAAGTAAGCGCTATCCTATCTATTTTCCAGCCGGCTCTTTTGAGCCGGCTTTTTTGCACCTACTATTTGATTGAGTTGAGTACTAGGGTCTGTTGACCTTTGGCGGTTAAATTTTGTTCGAGATAAAAGCGTTTTAATCGCGACGAGAGGTTTGTAGCCTAGTCATTCTAAGCAAAACACCTCTCAACAAAGAGTAAAACGCTTTTTGCGGGGGCGCCTAGCTCGAACCCTTCGGGCAGCGTTTGTGGCTCCTTTTTGCTGCGTTATCGGCTTATCATGTAGGCCCCTACAATTCAAAGCCTCTGCCTTGCACAAAGAACCCACAAACTGCTGCAAAAATCATCTCAAAAGGTCAACAGACCCTAATCACACTAGCCTTTTATTTACTGCCTTCCGCGTTCCAAACATCGTGATAATCATCCTAATTTCAATCACCGCCATTACTCCTGTTTACAGTGCGACTCCATCAGTTCGAGACCTCCGACGCTTAAAGCAACAGAAACGAACGCAACAACTCGCTTTCAAACGGTCATTCTCGATAGTCTGGGAGCCAGCACAGATAACATGTCATTAACGTCTGTAATCAGATTCGACCTTGCAGCGAATCAATTGAGAGGAGAGCTTTCTAGAAGGCCGAAAGCTTAGTCAGAGGAGGTTAGATATTTGAGAAAAGACGAATCCGTTTGATACTATTGAAACTGTGCGCCTGATTTCTAGAGACAGGCGTTCACTCAAGAGCTTTAGCCGAATGAATGTTGGAGAATAGCGCTGAATGCCACTTCACCCTAAACCGCTGGATAACTCTACTTCTCAAGTTACGCGAATTACTCAATTAAGAAGATCTGGGATGCAAAACTAATCTGATAGCGACAAAAGCCGCTCGTGTGAGCACGTAAATAAACGCTGGGAGAGACAAACAAAAAGGAGGCCGAAGCCTCCTTTTCACATGAAGATGGAAGATTAACCGTGGTTACGGATCCACTCATCCATTTCAGTTTTCAGGTTGTCAGACTTAGTACCGAAGATAGCTTGTACGCCACCTGATACCACAACTACGCCTGCCGCACCTAGCTTTTTCAGTTTGTTTTGGTCAACGATTTCAGTATCAGCAACAGAAACACGTAGACGAGTGATACATGCATCTAGGTTAGTGATGTTCGCTTTACCACCGAAGGCTGCAACCAGTTCACCTGCTAATTCAGTACCTGAAGTTGCAGTTGCGTCCGCAGTTTCATCTTCACGGCCTGGTGTTTTCAGATCCATTGCACGGATAACGAAAGTAAACACAACGTAGTACAGCACTGCGTAAGCAACACCCAAACCAACAAGCAGCAACATGTTTTCCGCACGTGGAGATTGAACTACGAAGTCGATGAAGCCGTTAGAGAAGGTGTGACCGTGTACAACACCCAGTGAGTTAGTTAGTACATAAGCCAGACCAGCAAGTACTGCGTGAATTGCGTACAATACTGGAGCGATGAACAAGAATGAGAACTCGATTGGCTCAGTAATACCGGTTAGGAATGAAGTCAGAGCTGCTGACGCCATGATACCCATTACTTTCGCACGGTTTTCTGGTTTCGCACAGTGAGCGATAGCAAATGCCGCAGCTGGCAAACCAAACATCTTGAACAGGTAGCCACCAGCTAGCTGACCGAAACCATTACCCGCTGCACGAGTTGCGTCATCTGCAGTTAGGAAACAAGTCATGATACCGTGTACTGTTTCACCTGAACCGTTCACACAAGTACCCGCTTCGTAGAAGAATGGTACGTTCCAGATGTGGTGTAGACCGAATGGGATCAAAGAACGTTCAATAACGCCGTAGATACCAAATGCGGTTACTGGGTTCTGATGCGCTGCCCAATCAGAGAATGTCGCAATTGCAGCACCCACTGGTGGCCAAATGAATGACAAAATCACACCAAGAATAATAGATAGGAAACCCGTAATAATCGGCACAGCACGCTTACCAGCGAAGAAACCTAGGTATTCTGGAAGTTGAATTTTGTAGAAACGGTTGAATGCCCAAGCAGCCACACCACCAGCAAGGATACCACCTAGGACACCCGTGTCGATTTTGTCTGCACCCATAACGGTTGCCATCACTTTTAGCGTTGCAACCATGATTCCGTAACCAACGATAGCCGATAGACCTGAAACGCCATCGTTATTGGTAAAGCCAAGTGCCACACCTACCGCAAATAGAAGTGCCATTTGACCAAATACTGAACCACCAGCTTGCTCCATTAGGTGAGAAACCACCTCTGGTAGCCAGCTGAAGTTGGCAGCACCTACGCCAAGCAAAATACCCGCAACTGGTAAAACTGATACTGGTAGCATCAGAGCTTTACCAACTTTTTGCAGGTTAGCAAAAAGGTTTTTAAACATGTTTATGCTCCTGATTAAGTTATTAGTATTTTGGGTTCTAACGGCACACCCCCGTAGCCTAAATGTTAGCACCCAATGAAAATGTAACCACATTTGTCATTATATTTTCCGCCTCTAAATATATCTTGATGCCACTCAAACTTTCTACAAAGTTACGAAATTTAGTTTCAAAACAAGCCTTAGATCACATACACCCACGTCTGTCAATAGGGAAAAATAACAGAATAACTCATTGTTTTTAAATGATTTATCAATTAACAAAATTAATTTTATAGCGTAAATAAAATTGACTGCAATGTTATTTTTAGTAACAAAATTACATTTGGGTGAATAGTCGTAAAATCAATCAACATATTTAGTTAACAAGCATCGTTGGATTATTTCGACACACATAACGAAAAAAAAGAGAGCAAATGCTCTCTTTTTGAACGTTTTTTATATTTTTATCGCAAAAAAAGATCCCGATAGTTTTGGCTCGTTTTTTGCGCAACCTCAGCTAATGAAGTGCCTTTGAGCTGGGCAATATATGCGGCAACCTCGACAACAAACGCAGGTTGGTTCTCCTTGCCTCGATGAGGAACTGGAGCCAAATAAGGGGAATCGGTCTCAATCAGCAAGCGGTCTAATGGTAGATTTTTGACCACGTCCTTCAATTCGGTTGCTTGTCGAAACGTAACGATCCCTGAAATCGAAATGTAAAAACCCAACTCCATCGCAGCTTGAGCAAAAGGCATATCCTCGGTGAAACAGTGAATAACGCCCCCACACCGCTCAGCACAACCACTTTTCAAAATCGAGAGCGTATCTTCTCTCGCCTGTCTCGTGTGGATGATCAGCGGCTTGTTAAGTTCTACAGCAAGCCCTACGTGCTGTTCAAAGCGAGTGCGCTGCAGCGCAGCTGTTTCAGGCTGGTAATGATAGTCAAGCCCCGTTTCCCCCACGGCAACAACCTTAGGATGACTGGCATACTCTTTTAATGTAGCCAAACAGAAATCGCTTTCAACATCCAACGGGTGGACACCACACGAGGCGCGAACATTATCAAAAGGCTCAATCATCTCAAGCATTTTAGGAAATGAATCCAAAGTCACACCAACAGAGAGAAGTTGGTCGACGTTGGCTTGCCTTGCTTTATTAATCACATCTGCAATGTCCAGATGCAGGTCGTCATAGTTCAACTTGTCTAAATGACAATGAGAGTCTACAAACATAATGCCTCTCGGATTTCTATAATCCAGTTGGTAATAAGAAGTTCTTCATTCAAGCCAGGAAACGTACGCAATTGTTGCATTAGTTGCGTGAGCGATTCCATGGCTGAATGCAAACAGACAAGTGGACAGTGAGTCAATGTTTGACTGCCAGACAAGAGATCTTGACTGTCTAAACGAAATGCCGCTTTTTGCGCATCAGATAATAGATACCACAACCACGTCAGATTTCTTTGCGAAGACGTTTGTATAAACGAAGCCAATTCAGTGATGTCACTCAAAGGTTGGGTCAGCACACTGAGAAAAAGCGCCTCTAATTTTTGATACTCCGCAAGCCCTCCAGCTTGCGCCATCGCTTTTGCTTGCAATGGTGAATAATGGCTGAGTTTAAGTAAGTCTTTTGCAACGTCCTTCACGCCCTGCTGGCGCAGCCATTCTACCGCGGTATTGAGATCTGGCGTCGTTACCGTCCATTGCTGACAGCGGCTGATAATCGTTGGCAACAAGCGCTTTTTATCCCGATTGACCAACAGAAAAAGGCACTGTTCACCTGACTCTTCCAGGGTTTTCAACAGTGCGTTGGAGGCGGACTCATTCATTGCTTCGGCAGGTTCAATGATAAAAAGTCGGTAACCTCCCAACTGGGACGATTCCTGTGCTAAACGGTTACAATGGCGGATCTGTTCGACGCCAATTGCTTTTCCTTCCTTTTCGGGGAGAATGCGATGGAGATCGGGATGATTGTTGGACTTCACCAAATCACAGCTATGGCAAAACCCGCAGGCTTGATCAGGGTAGGTTTTGCACAGCAAAGCGGCAGAAAACGCATCCACTAAACTTTCGACGCCTAAATCGGCATCACTTTGCAACAAAACCGCACCAGGTAAACGCTGCGCTGCCATTGACGCTTGCAACCCGCGCCACACATCTTCTAGCCATGGATACTCGTGTACCATCCTCAATCCTGTGTTTCCACTAACCATTTTTGCAGTACGGCGCGAATGTCCTGCGCAACCGCCTCGATCGCTTGTTCTGCATTGATAATCACTACTGATGGATCCGCTTGGGCAATCTGCAAGTAGCGTTGACGTGTGCGTTCGAAAAAGCTGATATCCATTTTCTCAATCCGATCAAGCTCTCCGCGCCCTCGAGCACGTTCCAGACCCACTTTCGGGTCGATATCCATGTAAATGGTAAAATCTGGTTTGAATTCACCAAGCGCGGTATCACGCAGATTTTTCATCAATAGCGGAGAGATCTGCCGCCCACCGCCTTGATACGCTTGTGAGGACATATCATGTCTATCCCCCACCACCCATTTCCCTTGAGCGAGAGCAGGTTTGATCACGTTTTCCACCAGTTGCACACGCGCAGCGTACAACAACAACAACTCGGTCATATCGTGTAGGTGTTCACCTGAATGCTCCTCTTTAACCAAAGCTCGCAGCTTTTCTGCTAACGGTGTCCCACCGGGTTTCTCTAGTCTGCACGACATCTTGAATACCAGCCTGACTAAGCACATCCAGAACAGTACTGATCGCGGTACTTTTCCCCGCGCCTTCTAATCCTTCTACGACGATAAATTTTGTCTTGTTCATTATTTTTTTCTTAATTCTCGCAAATACGCACGTACTGCGCTGTTGTGTTCAGCCAAAGTTTTCGAGAAGACGTGTCCTCCTTTCCCACTGGCAACAAAGTATAAGTAGTGGCTATTTTTTTCTGGGTTTAATGCCGCTTGAATAGATGCTTCACCAGCCATCGCAATCGGCGTTGGTGGTAAACCATTGATAACATATGTATTGTATGGTGTCGGTGTTCGCAAATCTTTTTTGCGGATATTTCCGTCGTAGCGTTCCCCTAGCCCATAAATCACTGTCGGATCGGTTTGTAAACGCATACCTTTATTCAAACGATTGATAAAGACGGAGGCAATTCGCTCGCGTTCATCGTCGATCGCCGTCTCTTTTTCAATAATAGAAGCCAAAATAAGCGCTTCATAAGCGGATTGCAGTGGCAACTTCTCCTGACGACTCTGCCAATGCTTGTCGAGTATTTTATTCAGTTTACTATGCGCTCGTTTTAACAGATCAATATCCGATGTTCCCATGGTGTAGTGGTAGGTTTCGGCTAAAAACAGTCCTTCCAGCTTGCTATAAGGCACATCTAACTGCTTGGCGATCGCCTCTTCACTTAATCCCTCAAGCTTGTGGATCAAGTACGGATCATTGGCGATCTGTTCAATCCACTCTTTAAACTGGCTTCCTTCCACAAAAGTGATACTAAACTGATGCTCCTTGCCTTCGTTAAAGAGCACCAACACATCATAGAGCGACATCTCTGGTTGTATTTGATAGGTACCCGCTTTAATCTGCGTTAACTCAGGATAGAGTTTCGGTAACAGACGGGCAAAGGGCGTGTTATCTATCCAATGCTTCTCTTGAAGCAAGATCAGCGCACGGCTAAATCCACTACCTGCTGGGACTGTGATAATTTGCGCTTGTTCGATGTTCACTGGCAGTTCAACATACTGCTTGATCTGCGATAAAACATACTGGCTACCCACCGCGATGACGATGGCAGCAACAATAATTACGGCTAATAACTTCTTAATCACGAACAGAAAATTCCTTGAAAGTATCGTGTCATCTCACCAATCGGCATATTGCGATCTTGTATGCGAGTCACCGGCGCTACACCGAGCAACGAGTTACAAACAAACACTTCATCTGCATCAAGTAACTGTGCTATCTGCGCATCAATCACATTGACTGGCATGCCGTCATGCTGTGCTTGAGAAAGGATCAAACGACGCATAATGCCTGCCACACCACTTTGCGACACATCACTGGTATACAAAACCGACTCTTTGAGCCAAAAAAGATTGGCCATTGTAGTTTCAATAACGTGATTTTGCACATTTAAGGTGACGCCATCTTGATAGCCTTGCTTTTCCATCTCCGCTTTACACAAAATCTGCTCCAAACGGTTGTTATGTTTGTGCCCTGCAAGTAATGGATTAATACCTAAACGGGTTTGACACACGCCCAGTTGCAAGCCTGTTTGTTGTAAAGTGGCATAATGCGGAGGATAGGAAGCACTTGAGATCGTCACGAGTGGCTGCGTTACCTCGGAAAAGCTGTACCCTCGCCCACCAAGCCCCCGACTAATATGCAGTTTAAGCACCGCTTTTTCATCGGCAAGTACCGCTAAGTCTAACCACTGTTTAACTTGTAACCAGTCGGGAATGGGAATATGCAATGCGCTTAGACACGCCTGCATGCGTTCAATATGTAGAGGCCAGTGCTCAATATGGCCATATCGACTCAACATGGTGGTGAAGCATCCGTCGCCATATTGAAATGAACGGTCGGTAAGCGAAACCATCTCACTTGGTACACCATTTACCCAAAACATTTCAGCATCCCTAAAAAACAAAAACGGCTCAATGCTAAGCATCAAGCCGTTTAAATACAAGTTTCTAAACTCTAAAGCACTTAGATTTTCTTAAAGATCAGAGAAACCGTTAGTACCACCGAAGCCGAAAGAGTTACAGATGGCGTACTCCATCTCCACTTTTTGTGCAACATGCGGCACGAGGTCAATGTCTAATCCGTCTTCCGGGTTATCTAGGTTGATGGTTGGTGGAACAATCTGATCAACCAATGACATCACCGTGATGATAGCCTCAACAGACCCAGCAGCGCCTAAAAGGTGCCCGGTCATTGACTTAGTTGAAGAAACTTTAACTTGTTTCGCGCCTTCTTCACCAAGAGCACGCTTGACGCCCTTGATTTCCGCCACATCACCGGCCGGTGTTGATGTGCCGTGCGCATTCACGTAGCCAACTTGTGTGCCGACAATTCCAGCATCACGCATCGCCGCTTCCATCGCCAGTGCGCCGCCCGAACCATCTTCACTCGGAGAGGTCATGTGGTAAGCATCACCAGACATACCAAAGCCAACTAGCTCAGCGTAAATCTTCGCACCACGCGCTTTAGCGTGTTCATACTCTTCCAATACCATGATGCCAGCACCGTCACCCAGTACAAAACCGTCACGGTCTTTGTCCCAAGGGCGAGACGCTTTTTGTGGCTCATCATTGCGGGTCGATAACGCTTTCGCCGCGCCAAAACCTGCCATGCCAAGCGGTGTTGATGCTTTTTCGGCACCACCAGCGACCATAGCATCGGCGTCACCGTAAGCGATCATGCGCGCAGCGTGACCAATATTGTGCAGGCCAGTTGTACACGCGGTAGAAATAGCGATATTCGGGCCACGCAAGCCTCGCATAATAGACAAGTTACCCGCAACCATGTTGACGATGGTTGAAGGAACAAAGAATGGACTCACTTTACGTGGGCCTTTCTCGACTAGAGCGGTATGGCCAGTTTCAATTAAATCAAGGCCACCGATGCCAGAACCAATTGCCACACCAACACGATGTGCATTCTGCTCGTTAACATCCAGACCTGAGTCATCTAGAGCTTGAATACCTGCTGCAATGCCGTACTGGATAAATAAATCCATTTTACGAGCATCTTTTTTAGACATGTACTCTTCGCAATTGAAGTCTTTCACCAGACCTGCAAAACGGGTAGAAAAGTTAGTTGTATCGAAATGTTCGATATTGACGATACCACTTTTGCCTTCCAGCAGGGCTTTCCATGAATCTGCTACAGTGTTGCCGACCGGTGACAACATACCCATGCCAGTGACAACTACACGACGCTTGGACACGATATAATTCTCCGGGAATTGAATTTCTATGGGAGGATAGAAGAAGTTGGAAAAAACACAGGCGGTCTAGGTGACCGCCTGGGAGAGACTATTACTCTGCGTTAGCAGTCACGTAGTCGATAGCAGCTTGAACAGTTGTGATCTTTTCAGCTTCTTCGTCTGGAATCTCAGTGTCGAATTCTTCTTCTAGTGCCATTACTAGCTCAACGGTGTCTAGAGAATCCGCGCCCAGGTCATCTACGAAAGAAGCTTCGTTTTTCACTTCAGCTTCATCAACACCTAGTTGTTCAACAATGATTTTCTTTACGCGTTCTTCGAGGTTGCTCATTTTTCTTTTCCTTTACAGAGTTCGCTTTATGCGATGTTTTCCGTAGTTTATTCAATCTATTAAAAGTTGCAAGGCTAACTTTTCTGGTCAAACCACAATTTACGCGATTTTAACCGATTTTCATTACATATTTGACCTAAATCATGCACAGATACTGCACAAGATCTAAACCATATACATGCCACCATTCACATGAAGTGTTTCGCCAGTGATGTAAGCCGCCGCTGGCGAAGCCAAAAATACCACAGCTTCAGCGATTTCACGAGGATCACCAAGACGACCTGCTGGTACATTCGCCAAAGTGACGGCACGTTGTTCATCATTGAGCGCACGAGTCATGTCGGTTTCGATAAAACCAGGGGCAACCGTGTTCACTGTCACACCACGCGATGCTACTTCACGTGCAAGAGACTTGGTAAAGCCGATCACACCTGCTTTAGCGGCTGCGTAGTTTGCCTGCCCTGCATTACCCATAGTGCCAACAACAGAGCCGACGTTGATAATGCGACCATCACGCTTTTTCATCATGCCACGCATAACCGCTTTTGACAGACGGAAGATAGACGTTAGGTTGGTGTCCATAATGTCACTCCATTCGTCATCTTTCATGCGCATTAACAGATTATCACGCGTGATGCCTGCATTATTGATCAAAATATCAATCGCGCCGAACTCATCGTTGATGGCCTTTAGTGTAGCCTCAATTGATTCAGCTTGGGTGACATTTAACGCAAAACCTTTGCCATTTTCGCCTAAATATTCAGAAATGGCGGCTGCGCCACTTTCTGATGTTGCAGTACCGATGACGGTTGCACCACGCTCAACCAAGGTTTCCGCAATCGCGCGGCCAATACCACGGCTTGCGCCTGTCACTAGGGCAACTTTGCCACTTAAACTCAATAAGTCTGTCATTGGTTTTCCTTATTATTTTACAGCGTCCAGCGAAGCCATATCGTTCACCGCTGCCGCTTCTAGAGACTTAACAATGCGTTTGGTCAAACCGGTTAATACTTTACCGGGACCCATTTCAAGTAATTTCTCCACACCCTGATTACTCATTAGTTCTACGCTCTCGGTCCAACGAACTGGGCTGTAAAGCTGACGAACAAGGGCATCCTTGATCTTCACAGGGTCGGTTTCTGCAACCACATCAACGTTATTAATAACAGGAAGTTGCGGAGCATTAAATTCGATAGATTCTAGAGCAATCGCCAGTTTGTCTGCCGCTGGCTTCATCAATGCACAGTGTGATGGTACTGAAACTGGCAGTGGAAGTGCACGTTTAGCACCGGCTTCTTTACACAGCACGCCCGCACGCTCTACGGCATCTTTGCTGCCAGCAATCACCACTTGACCCGGCGAGTTAAAGTTCACCGGAGAAACCACTTCGCCTTGCGCGGCGTCTTCACAGGCTTTTGCAATCGCTTCGTCATCGAGACCAATAATCGCATACATCGCGCCCGTCCCCGCTGGAACCGCTTCTTGCATCAATTGCCCACGCAGTTCAACCAGCTTGATCGCTTGTTTAAAGTCGATAACACCTGCACAAACCAACGCCGAATACTCACCTAAGCTGTGACCTGCCAAGTTTGCAGGTTGCGCAAGACCTAGCTGCTGCCATACGCGCCAGATCGCGACAGATGAGGCCAGTAAAGCAGGCTGAGTACGAAAAGTTTGATTGAGGTCTTCCACAGGGCCATTTTGCACTAAAGACCAAAGGTCGTAGCCAAGCGTTTCTGAGGCTTGTGCAAAAGTCTCTTTAACAATGTCATATTGTTCGCCAAGTTCAGCAAGCATACCTACAGCTTGTGAGCCCTGACCTGGGAATACAATAGCAAACTTGCTCATAGTAATTTTCCTTAACCAAAGCAAAATAAGGGAAAGTCGTTACAAATTAACGACTTTAATATGAAATTCTTAATTAAAAGCGTACTAGGGCCGAACCCCAAGTAAAACCACCACCAAAAGCCTCGAGCAATAAGGTCTGACCACGCTTAATGCGGCCATCACGCACCGCTTCGTCCAATGCCGTTGGAACCGTGGCGGCTGAGGTGTTGCCATGACGATCGAGGGTGATCACTACTTGATCGAGCGACATAGACAGTTTTTTCGCCGTCGCTGAGATGATTCGGTAGTTCGCCTGATGCGGCACTAACCAATCCAACTCAGATTTATGCATGCCGTTCGCTTCTAGAGTATCTTTCACCAGTTTCGATAACTGTGTCACCGCTACTTTGAATACTTCGTTACCCGCCATGTGTAACCATTTGTCGGCATCTTTGCCGCGCTCAGGTACTTCTAAGCTAAGAAGATCACCAAACTCACCATCCGCGTAGATGTGGGTAGATAGAATACCCGGCTCTTCGCTTGCACCAATAACAACCGCACCAGCGCCATCACCGAACAAGATAATCGTCGAACGGTCTGTTGGGTCACACGTCTTCGACAGGGCATCTGAGCCAATCACTAGCACATTTTTACACATGCCTGATTTGATATGCTGATCCGCAATGGAAAGCGCATAAACAAAACCTGAACATGCCGCTGCCAAATCAAATGCAGGGCAACCTTTAATTGCAAGTTTTGCTTGAACTTGACAGGCTGATGATGGAAAAGTGTGACTGCCACTGGTTGTCGCAACGATGATCATATCGATATCGTTCTTATCAATGCCCGCCATCTCAATGGCGTTTTGAGCGGCGTAGAAACCCATATCTGCAACGGTTTCATTTTCTGCCGCAATACGACGTTCTTTAATACCAGTTCGGGCAACAATCCACTCATCACTTGTCTCTACCATTTTCTCGAGATCGGCATTGGTGCGGATCTGAGATGGCAAGTAGCTGCCAGTACCTAAAATTTTGCTATACATGAAGACTAATAATGCCTCTCGAGTAAAACCGCTTCCAAACGATCGCTTATCCGGCTTGGTACTTGTCGTTTGACCTCGTGTACTGCTTCGCCTATGGCGTTAACAACCGCAGATACATCAGCACTTCCATGACTTTTAATGACAATGCCGCGCAATCCTAGCAAACTTGCGCCGTTATACTGGTCGGGGTTCAGTGTTTTTAATTCATAAAATAGCCCAGAAAGCAGTTTTTTAGCTATCCAACCCTTTATAGACGAAGTCGCCATGCTATTTTTTATTTTTTCGATAAAGAGCTGAGCGGTTCCTTCACTCGCCTTAAGACAGACGTTACCGACAAAACCATCACAGACAATCACGTCGGCCACATTCTGTAGAATCTGGTTGCCCTCAATGAAGCCGACAAAATTAACCGCGTCGGTTTGGTTAAGTAATTCGGCACAACGTTTGACCACATCGTTACCTTTAATCTCCTCAACACCCACATTTAGTACCGCCACTTTGGGGACACGATTAAGGTGCTCTTCGGCCAGCGCAGCCCCCATCACCGCAAATTGAAATAAACTGTCAGCGTCACAAGAGACGTTCGCCCCTAAATCCAGCATCCAACTGCGGCCAGCGGACACGGTGGGTAACGCAGAGACCAATGCAGGTCTGTCTATGCCAGGCAGTAGTTTGAGAATAAAACGAGATAAGGCCATTAAAGCGCCAGTATTGCCACCACTGACACAGGCATCCGCTTTGCCATCAGAAACCAGTTCAATCGCCAAACGCATCGAACTGTCTTGGCTGTTGCGCAGTGCCAGAGAAGGTTTTTCCGAATTAGAGATTACACGACTGCAATGCTGGATAGTCAAGCGAGAGTCAGGTTTATAACCTAATCGGGAAAGTTGAGTTGTGATCAAGGGTTGATCACCTGTGAGAATCACTTTTAGCTCTGGGAAATGAGACAGTGCCTGCACGGCGGCAGGCACTGTGACGCGAGGACCAAAATCCCCGCCCATTGCATCAAGTGCAACGGTAATACTTTGCAAAGGTCAACCTTACTTGTTGATAACCTTTTTGCCACGGTAGTAACCTTCAGCGGTTACGTTGTGGCGTAGGTGCGTTTCACCAGAAGTCGCGTCTACAGATAGAGCTGCTGTAGTTAGCGCATCGTGTGAACGACGCATACCACGTCTTGAACGTGTTTTACGGTTTTGTTGTACGGCCATTGACCCTACTCCTATGTTATGGGTTCAGCGTAAAGCTTATTGCTTTAAGCTTTTTAAAACATCGAACGGATTTGGTTTACTTTCCTCAATTTCTTCAGGAATATCGCCAAATACCATGTTATTTGAATCAACGCTGCAATCCGCTTCATCGTGCATGGCAATTTGAGGTAATTCTAGAATGAACTCGTCTTCAACCAATTGAATGAGATCGACTTCTCCGTACTCGTTAAGATCTACCAAATCGTAACATTCTGGGGCATCTTGCTCACTTTTCTCGCTGTAATAGGGAGTGTAAGTGAACTCTACTTCACAGCGATGTGTGAATGACTCATTACAACGTTGACACTCTAAATCGACTTCGATGTTAGCTTTACCAGAGATAACAACCAGTCGCTGTTCATCTATCTCAAATGACAAATAGACTTCTGCGTCGCGTTTTACGCCTTCGGTCATTTCAGCAAGACGCTTAAACAGACTGGCTTGGATGATACCATCGTAATCCAATCTTTTTTGAGCAGCCTTCGCCGGATCCACCGTTCGCGGTATTTTTACCTTTTGCATAGGGCGCGAATATTATCTTCCAAATAGAAATTAGTCAAAGAAAAAGGCAAAAAAGTTGTACTTTTTTGCGCTTGCTATACAGAGCATTAGCAAGGGTCGCTTTTGATCCGTTATGCTAGGAAAAATGCTCTGCCAAATTGTAAATTAAAATGGAAAATTACCAACTAGTTTTAGCGTCTACCTCGCCATTTCGCCAGCAACTGCTTGAAAAACTCTCACTACCCTTTACGACCCAATCACCAATTTGTGATGAGACCCCTTTACCAAGCGAATCTCCGCAAGACTTGGTTTTACGATTGGCACAAATCAAAGCGGAATCTTGTTCAGTAACCCAATCAAGCTTAGTCATTGGCAGCGATCAGGTCTGCGTGATTGGTGGAGAAATTGTTGGCAAGCCACTCTCTAGAGAGCAGGCTATACAGCAACTACTCTCACAAAGTGGTAAAAGCATTGATTTCTATACCGGTTTAGCCGTATTTAACAGCCAAACAGGACAAACGCTGAGCAAGCTAGATACCTTTCGTGTCCACTTTCGCCAACTTTCTCAAGCACAAATTGAATACTACGTCGATGTAGAACAACCTTTTTACTGCGCTGGCAGTTTCAAAAGTGAAGGATTAGGCATTGCGCTATTTGAACGATTAGAGGGCAAAGATCCCAACACTTTGATCGGGCTGCCTCTCATTGATCTGGTCGACATACTGGAAAAACACGGATGTAAAGTCCTGGGATAATCAGAATAAAGGGATGACCATCATCCCTTTTTCTCACTTCGAAGAGAGGCTAGCACCGCCTCTAGCTGTTCGCCCATTGGTGCGTTGATCTCCATAAACGCGTCGGTAGCTGGGTGAACAAAACGTATGTTGGCCGCATGCAAAAACAGACGATCTAAGCCATGTTGACCTGTGTAAGCGTCGAATCGACGATCACCATATCGATCGTCCCACGCAATAGGGTGGCCGCTGTACTGTGTATGGACACGAATTTGATGCGTTTCTACCGGTAATCGGACTCGCTTGCACTAACGTCGCTTGGGTAAACTTTTCCAGCACACTAAAGCGCGTTTCAGAAGGTTTGCCATTCGGATTAACGCGAACAATACTATTCACTTCGTTCTTCAACAGTGGAGCGTTAACCATTTTACAGCTGTTTTTCCACTCCCCCATCACCAGTGCGAAATAATACTTCCTAACCGTTTTTTCGCGAAACTGCGCTTGCAAATGACGCAATGCAGAGCGCTTTTTAGCCACGAGCAAGATTCCGGAGGTGTCACGGTCAATACGATGCACCAGCTCCAAAAAGCGCGCATCCGGCCTTAACGCTCGTAGCGCTTCAATCGCACCAAATTTTAAACCACTACCACCGTGCACCGCCGTGCCAGAAGGTTTATTAAGAATCAGCAGGTGATCGTCTTCGAAGATAATCTGCTGCTCAAGTTCCGCCACTCGGTTCAGTTTAGTGCTAGGTGCGACTTCTGGTGTTTTTTCTTCCACCGTTACAGGAGGAATACGTACCACATCGCCAGCTTGCAGCTTGTACTCAGCTTTAATACGCTTTTTGTTGACTCGCACTTCTCCCTTACGCACGATTCGATAAATCATGCTTTTAGGAACATCTTTTAATTGGTTACGCAAGAAATTATCAATGCGTTGACCAGCCATATCCTCATCGATTTCGACGGATTGGACTTTCGTTCTGATTTCGTTCATGACGCTATTGTAAACGTAAAAGAGCTTAAGTTCACAGAGTCTTTCTTTTCCCTTAACGACAAAATTTACCTATTCGCACCATAATGTTCATTATCGCTTTGTTCTTTCACCAACAAAGTTACCCACAGGTTACTAATCAGCCATCTATTGTTTATAAAGCCAACAACGACAACAGGTAAAATTGAACTCAAGCTAAAAACTTGCAACGTTTGCGTCAAAGGCGATTGCTGATACTCCGCAGCACTGCTATAGTTCACGACTGCGAAGGTAGGTCCGGTTGATTACTTGTATATAACCGACCGTTTGTCCACAAGCACACCGAGTAGTTTGTTGACGTTTGAATGCTGCAACTGGCGTAAGACATCTCAACATCAACATAACTGTCACACTACTCATCGCACACTCATGTTGAGTAATTACCGATATTGATACGGCTCACAGGCAACGTATGTTGTTTGTGATGACTGACGTGCCCTAGAGCATCCCCCTCCAGCCGGGAGGCTGCAATCTGTAAACCACGGGATCAGGCACCATGAGATAGCGAACTTTGTGACAGAGACAAAAGACAACAAAAGATAAAGACAACGAGAAATTTTCAATGAAAAGAATGTTAATTAACGCAACTCAAAAAGAAGAGTTGCGTGTCGCTTTGGTTGATGGCCAAAGACTTTACGATTTGGATATCGAGAGTCCTGGACATGAATCGAAGAAAGCAAATATCTACAAAGGGCGTATCACACGCGTTGAACCAAGCTTGGAAGCTGCATTCGTCGATTACGGTGCCGAGCGACATGGTTTCCTTCCCCTCAAAGAAATCGCCAAAGAATACTTCCCTGATGGTTATACCTACCAAGGCCGCCCAAGCATTAAAGAAGTGCTAAAAGAAGGCCAGGAAGTGATCGTACAAATCGAAAAAGAAGAACGTGGTAGCAAAGGTGCAGCTTTAACCACGTTTATCTCATTGGCGGGCAGCTACTTAGTGCTGATGCCAAACAACCCTCGTGCAGGTGGTATTTCTCGCCGTATCGAAGGTGACGAGAGAACCGATCTCAAAACGGCCTTAAGCACACTCGAGCTACCACAAGGGATGGGCTTGATTGTCCGCACCGCAGGGGTAGGTAAAAGTGCAGAAGAGCTAGAGTGGGATTTAAATGTACTGCTCAATCATTGGGCGGCAATCAAAGACGCTTCTGAATCAAATCCAGCACCGTTTTTGATCCATCAAGAGAGTAACGTCATTGTTCGCGCAATTCGCGATTATCTACGTCGTGACATCGGTGAGATCTTAATCGATAGCAATACCATTTTTGAGCGCGCCAAAGAGCACATCCAGTTGGTTCGACCGGACTTTATCAGCCGAGTGAAGAAATACGATGGTGAAGTGCCACTTTTCAGTCACTATCAGATTGAGAGCCAGATCGAATCCGCTTTCCAGCGTGAAGTGCGCCTACCTTCTGGTGGCTCTATCGTTATTGATCCAACAGAAGCACTGACTTCAATTGATATCAACTCTGCCCGTGCAACCAAAGGCGGCGACATTGAAGAAACCGCTCTAAACACTAACTTAGAAGCAGCCGACGAAATTGCACGTCAGTTGCGCCTACGTGATTTAGGCGGCTTAGTTGTTATCGACTTTATCGATATGACGCCTGTTCGCCACCAACGCGAAGTGGAAAACCGTTTGCGAGAAGCAGTACGACTCGATCGCGCACGCGTACAAATCGGCCGTATTTCACGCTTTGGTCTGCTCGAAATGTCGCGTCAGCGCTTGAGCCCTTCTTTAGCAGAAGCAAGCCATCATATCTGTCCTCGTTGTAGCGGGACTGGTGTGGTTCGCGATAACGAATCTCTAGCGCTTTCTGTTTTACGTTTAATCGAAGAAGAAGCGTTGAAGGACAATACAGCGCAAGTGTTGGCTGTGGTACCAGTACCAATTGCCTCTTACCTGTTGAACGAAAAACGTCGCTCAGTAAACCACATTGAACGCATTCAAGAAGTGAAGATCACTGTGGTACCAAATTCAGACATGGAAACACCACATTTTGAGGTGATCCGTGTACGTGAAGGCGAAGAGGTGGATCTGCTTTCTTACTTGCTACCGCAGAAACTCGAAGCAATGAAAGAAGCGGAAGGTAAAGAAACTTCTGAAACAGAATTCAAGCCAAAACGCATTGAAGAGCCAGTACTGAAAGGTTTTGCTTCTCCAACGCAATCGGCGCCTGCACCAAAGCCAGCTCCACAAGTGAAAGAAGTGGAAGCTCAACCTCAGCCGCAACAACCCGGATTATTTAGCCGCTTCTTTAGCGCGCTGGGTAGCTTCCTCTTTGGCTCTGCGCAAGACAAATCTGAAGCAGAGAAGAAAGAGACTCCGAGCGAAGCTGAGAGAGACGACAAACGTCCAAGACGTGAGCGCAATGATCGTAACGATCGTCGTCGTAACAGTCGTGAGCCTCGTGATAACCGTGACCCTCGAGACAACAAACGCCGCCGTAAGCCACGCGACGAGAGTGCCACTGTAGATTCCGCTCAAGATGAAAACGCGAAACCGCGTCAACAGCAAAAGCGTAAACCGAAAGCGGCTCCTGTCAAAACAGAAGCTCCTGTAGAAAACAAAGCGAATCCTAAAGTCGCGGAAAAAGGTCTGCAGCTCGCTTCAGAAGCACAAGGAGCGCAGAAGCAGGATTCTGTTAAAGCTAATGTGAAGGCAGAGAAAGTTAAGGAACGTCGTCAGCGCCGTAAACTGAACAAATCTGTACGCGTAAAAGACCAAGTTCAAGACGAAACGGTGGAAGAAAACGTGCTGGCTGCGACGCCTGTGCTAGAGCAAAACGAAAGTTTCGTTGCTACGCCAGTTGAAACAGCGGTCCAACCCGTTGCAACCATTGAGACAGACAGCGTCGATGAACAAGACGAAGACAAAGAGGCGAAACCACGCCGCAATCGTCGTTCGCCACGTCATCTTCGTGCTAGCGGGCAACGTCGTCGTCGTGGTCGTGACCGTCGTCCAAACCCTTTCCGCCTACGTAAAGGTGGTGTTGCGTCACCAGAAATGGCAATGGGTAAGGTGATGCCGCGCTACATTCCAAAACCAGTTGCGAAGAAAGATCAAATCGCGAAAGAGCCTGTGACAGAAACCGTTGTCGAATCAGCAGTGGTTTTACAAGGTGGTGTTGCTTGCCCTGAGCTCGCTATGGGTAAAGTCATTGTTCGACGTGACAGCGATGAGCAGCACACGTCTGACACTGTCCAGAAGAACGATGCGGCGGTTGAAGTCATTGAGCAAGTGACAGTACCTGTCGATGTAAAAGAGACGGTCATTGAGGCAGAAGAAATTTTCGTCGCAGCAAATGAACCTGCATCACAAGAAGACGTGGAAGTCGTAAGCGAATCAGCTCAAGAAACGGCTGAACAGGTTTCGGTTGCCGTTGAAGAAACGGTTGATGAAACTAATGCTGAAGTGACGACTCAGGAAACGACTTCTTCTCAGGTAGAAAGCAAAGAGGACTCGGCGGAGAATCTGGTCAAAGTCGAAGCACTGGTACAGGCAACTCAACCCAAGCTGGAAAAGCGAGCGGTGAGTGCGCTATCTAAGCCACATGCCTTTGCGCCGATGACTAAAGCGCCTGGTCCACAGGAGTTGCGTGAGATTACCGTCGTGGCAGCCGCATTCCGCTCTGAGCGTTATGTTCAACGCGGTGCTGGCAGTCAGGTGGCAACCAGCCAAGCTTCTGCTGAAATGGCAAAGCCGCAGTTGACAAACTAATCCAACCTCTCTAACTCAAAGGGCTACAGTTTAGTAGCCCTTTTGCTATTTGAGCTTCTAGTTCTTGCACTTTTCCAAGATGGCATCTGCCGCCTGTTCAATCAGATCCAGCACCTGCTCAAACCCTGCATCACCACCATAGTAGGGATCAGGGATCTCATCATGCTCGCAAGAGCAATGGCTCAAAAAGAGCGAAATCTTATGCTGGTACTGCGCAGGACAAATAGCCAAAAGATCGTTGAGATTTGCCTTATCTGCCGCAAAGACCATATCAAAGTACGCAAAATCCTCTCCTCTCACTTGCCGCGCTCGAATTCCTTGAAACGAGTAGCCTCTTTTCTCTCCAGCGCGTCGAGAACGATGGTCTGGCTGCGATCCACTGTGATAGTCAATCGTCCCCGCTGAATCAATTTCTACCTCCATACCCAGATTCATTGCTTTGGCACGCAGTACCGCTTCAGCCGTCGGAGAGCGACAAATGTTTCCCATACACACAATCAATAGTTTTTTCATCGCTTAACCTTTATTTATCAACTTGTTTTCACACAACGACTCTAACAAGCAACCACATTTTTCTAAAGAGAATGCTTTTTAGTATTCGCCACTTCTCTTTAACCATAATGATTACAAGTACTTTGTAGTTAGGTTTTCCGTTACTATGACGAGAAAGCAAATATTATTGGAGTTGATATGCACTCGGAAGAGAACAAAGAGAGTCGCCATAAAGAACGGCAACAGAAAATCAAACAGCAAGTCGATGCCAAAATCGCCGCCGCACAGGAAGAAAAAGGCTTATTACTGGTGATCACAGGCAATGGCAAAGGCAAGTCCACGTCCGGCTTTGGCACCATTGCTCGTGCCGTCGGCCACGGCAAAAAATGCGCAGTGGCGCAGTTTATCAAAGGGACCTGGGACAATGGCGAACGCAATTTACTGGAAAAACTAGGCGTTGAGTTTCAAGTCATGGCGACCGGTTTCACTTGGGAAACCCAGAACAAAGAAACGGATACCCAAGCCGCACAGCAAGTTTGGCAAGAGTGCAAGCGCATGCTCAAAGATGAATCACTAGATGTGCTTCTTTTTGACGAACTCACCTACATGGTCAGCTATGGCTATATTGATTTAGATGACGTGGTGGATGCGCTAGCGCAGCGTCCTTACATGCAATCGGTGGTGATCACCGGGCGCGGTGCACATCGCACTCTGATCGAAATGGCAGACACTGTCTCTGAAGTGAGAAATGTGAAACACGCTTTTGAATCCGGTATCAAAGCATTGAAAGGGGTTGATTGGTAGCCTTTTCCTCGTCACACATCGCTTGCAATAAGGGCGACCATTAAGTCGCCCTTATTGTGTTTAGTTTAATTTACTTATTGCGTTTAGTTGAACAGTCCTTTTAACAATCCATCCACCGCTTGCTTGGTTTTTTCATCTTTGATTTTATCGGTCAACTTCTCGACTCCGCGGTCGATCTCTTTCTGCGCTTTCTGCTTGAGCACATTGTCAAACACTAGCTTGAATTTAGGGTCGGCCCATTTACCGGAAATATTGATGGGGATTGTGACATCGCGCAGTTCGTCGATATCCTTACCCCCCTGACCTTCTAAAGTACCAACGATTGAGGTGCTAACTGTGAAATCAACCGTCTGCTGCAAATAGTTCGCTACACCGTTGCCACGAATACGCAATAACGGCGACTGCATATGCAAATTGTCGGTCGACACATTGCCTTTATTGAGTTTTAACGTAGCGCTCATCGAACTGAAATCCGTTTTTTGCACCTCATCAGTAGCGTCTAACTTTTTACCTTTAATCTTGGCGTAGTTTTCACGAATCATTTGCGCGACGTTAATGCCGTTGACGGCACCATCAGCAAAATTGATTTCAACCGTACCGACAAGGTTTTTCTGAATACCGCTTGGCGTTAAGCTTGCTCCCTTCACATCAACATCGATATTGCCAGTACCTTCCAGCTTGTCATTTTGAGCCACGTCCACCAACAGCGGTTGCACCTGAACACCTTTGATGCGCTTTTTCACACTATAGGTGGCGGGTGATCGACGTGCATCCAATTTCGCGCTGGCATTGATAGAACCTTGATACAGATTGGCATCAAAGCGATCTAAGGTCGCGATACCACGGTTCACCGTGAACTTGGTGATGACATTTTGCAGCTTGGCATTATTGGCTTTGAACTTATCAATACTCACTTGGCCAATCACATCCAACGTTTTTAACGCGCTCAGATCAGGCTCAACTTCGTTGTTTGCCTCTGGATGCGCGTTTTTGTCATTGCTGCTGTTTGTGCTTGCCGTATCTTGCGATGGCTTGGTTAGGCCGAGAAATTCATCGAGATCAATCTCTGGGCTGTGCAGCGAAAAACGCACTTTCGGAATCTCAGCTAACGTCACATCGGCTTTACCGTCTAAAGCAATGGCGTTGGCGGTCAGTTTATTTAGCACAAGCGATAGATGGCTGCGCGGCACATCAAAGGCCACTTCAGAACTCATTGCCACCTTCATTGGCGATTGAGGCAGTGATTCCCCATTTAGTTGAGATTCCAACTGG
Organism: Vibrio cidicii; assembly: GCF_009763805.1. NCBI lineage: Bacteria > Pseudomonadati > Pseudomonadota > Gammaproteobacteria > Vibrionales > Vibrionaceae > Vibrio > Vibrio cidicii. The sequence continues at coordinate 1,800,506 of NZ_CP046804.1, forward strand.
AATGCCTTTACCATCACGGTGCTGATTGCCGCATCTACATGCAACTGCGCCGAGCCATTAGCCGAAAGATCCATACCGGATGCTTGGCCTTTGATTGCAAAGGTCAGTACGTTGTCTTTATCAAACTCGAAGGTGTCCAGCACCAACTTGATGCTATCCATCTTGGTGGCTGGATCGCTAAACTGGCTGTTTAGATCGATATTGCGCAGAGCATAAGAAGAGAAGTCTTGCGCCAACTGAAACTCAAGCTTACCGTTTGCGCTGAACTGTTGCTGGTTGTTTTTTCCTTTGGCTGAAAACTCCGCTTTGGTCCATTGCTCAAAGGCAAACTCTGAAAGTGAGAAATTCACATCATAGAGTTCAAGTGACGTACCCGCTTGTCTATCTTGATTAACGAGTTTGGCATTGCTCACCGTGATCCCTGCCAGCTCAATACGCCACTCTGCCGCCGCGCTAGCTTGCTGTGGCGCATCCGTGGCAGGCTCCGAGATCACCTCTTGCTGAGCCGTCTCTTGCTGCGTTTTCTGTTGCTGAGTCAACGCATCAATATTCTTTTGCCCATCTTTACGCGTCTCTAAATGAATTGCCGCACCATCAAGGCGAACATCACCAATCTGCAAGACTTTATCGAGCAGAGGCATCACCGAGATATCGATCCCAACCTTCTCAACTTTAAATAAGTTTTCTTGAGAAAAGCCCTGAGGATTCTTTAACTCCGTTTTGCCTAGAGAAAAACCAATCGAAGGAAAAAATTGCCATTCAATGTCGCCTTCAATCATCAACTCTAAGCCCGTTTGCTTGGCCACTTGTTCGGTGATCAACGGTTTAAATTGATTAGGGTTCACTAAGGTCACTAGCGCTATCACGGCGATCACGACAACCGCGATAGACGCAGCCAGAATAAGGAACAGTTTTTTCATATGCGTATTCCTTTGCATGCAAGAGTTGAGACAAGAACAGAGAAAACAGCTATTTTGCGCGGTTCTTGCTCCCAAAAAGAAAGTGGCACTTAAAGTGCCACTTTCTTAAATAAAAATAAAGCTCGCTGACAAGACAATGACTTAAGCTTTCAATAGTTTTGCAATATGCGCTTTCAGTACATCAATCGCAATGCGGTTTTTACCACCACGAGGAACAATAATGTCGGCGTACTGTTTTGAAGGCTCGATAAACTGCATAAACATTGGACGAACGGTTTTTTGATACTGTTTCAGAACCGACTCCATGGTGCGACCACGCTCTTCCACATCACGCTTCACACGGCGCAGCAGACAGATATCGAGTGGCGTATCCATAAAGACAGTTGCGTGCATTAAGTCACGTAAACGCGGATCGGTCAAAAGCAAGATGCCTTCTAGAATGATCACTTTTTTCGGCGTCATAGTAGTGGTATTGGCCGTGCGAGTATGGTCAGTATAGCTGTATTCAGGGACTTCAACCGCTTCACCTCGGGTGAGCTTTTCTAAGTGCTCACAAAGCAGGTCGTGGTCGAGCGCGCTCGGGTGGTCGTAGTTGGTTTTAACGCGTTCTTCCATGCTCAAATGGCTTTGGTCATTGTAGTAGCAATCTTCCGTAATCACACCGATTTGATGGTCGCCGACTTTGGCACGAAGTTCATTATAGATCGTGCTGGCAATCAGACTCTTTCCAGAAGCTGACGCACCCGCAATACCGACGATGACGCATTGATTATTCTCAGACATTAGTTGCACCCGATGATGATTTTGTAGCAGTAGGAATAGATAAACCGCCTGATTATAGGGAGTTCATCCTTTAGATACTAGTCGCTTTTCCTGCTTTAACGCCCTTTTCTCTAGCCGCAGAGAACAAAAGACCAAGCAAACGATTACTCGGTCTTTATCATCCTAAAAAAGTTTTTTTTTAATCAAGTCGAGTGTAGAGAATCGTCTCTGGTTTCACCTTCCCTTGCCAGTACAACGCACTGCATATACGTTCGGCTAACTGATAATAGCGCTGCGCGTGTTCACTCTCTGGTCGCCGGAAAACCGTCGGTACGCCAGCGTCAATGTCTTCGCGCATGTCAATATGCAGTGGGATCTGACTTAGCAGAGCAAGTCCATATTCTCTCGCCATGTCTTCACCACCACCATGGCCAAAAATCGCCTCTTGGGCACCGCAGTGGCGACAAATATGGTAGCTCATGTTCTCAACCACACCGAGCACCGGAACGCCTACTTTACGAAACATTGCCGCCCCTTTGCGCGCATCCGCTAACGCCAGATCTTGCGGCGTGGTGACGATCACGCTACCCGTCACGGGAACTTGCTGTGATAAGGTCAATTGAATGTCACCAGTACCGGGAGGCATGTCGATGACTAAATAGTCAAGATCCGGCCACTGAGTTTCATTAAGCAATTGCACCAGCGCTTTGGAAGCCATCGGCCCACGCCAAATAGCGGCTTCTGTTTGATCCACTAAGTAACCGATTGAGTTAGTGTAGATACCATGTGCCAGCACAGGTTGCATCCATTTTCCCTGTTCGACGTCTGGCTTTTTATCAAGTGTACCGAACATGAGTGGCAAAGACGGGCCATAAATATCGGCATCAAGCAATCCGACCTTTGCACCACTGGCCGCTATCGCCAGTGCCAAATTAACCGCCGTAGTAGATTTACCTACACCACCTTTGGCGGAGGTAACCGCGATGATGTTTTTTACTCCACTCACAGCGTGAGCAACTGGCGTTTCCATCGCTTTGACTCGCTGTTCAATGGTGAAAGCCAACTTAGCTGCCTCGCCGCTCGCTTGCTGCAGCTCTATCCAACTCGCCAACGCTTCGATCAACGATTTGGCTGCAAAAGGCAGCGTGATGTGCAGCCCACCATCGCCTTTTACATTCACCACACCGTGCATATCGGCCCACTGCGGTATCAATGCCCAATGTTCGAACTGATTAAGCCAATTAGAGAAATCTTGTTTTGAAGTGAATTGACGCATATCGCCTCCTCTGTTGACTGCATCCTATCACCGAGTAAAGCACGACTGAACCCCAAAAAAACCAGGTGATTATCCTCTGTCACACCTTGGACTTACCGATTTACTGAGTTAGTATTATCAATCAAATTTTTATACCTATCGAGAAAAGCGAATATTAAGTATGGCAAACGATCCAAGAAACTTTCCCTCAAGGAAATTGCTGGTAACTTGTGCCCTTCCGTACGCTAACGGTTCGATCCACCTTGGTCATATGCTTGAGCATATCCAAGCGGACATTTGGGTTCGTTACCAACGCCTACGCGGCAACATTGTAAATTTCATCTGTGCTGACGATGCTCACGGCACGCCAATCATGCTTAAAGCTCAACAGATGGGTATGTCGCCAGAAGAGATGATCGCTGCGGTCAACGTGGAGCACCAGAAGGACTTTGCAGGCTTTGATATCAGCTTTGATAACTACCACAGCACGCATTCAGACGAGAACCGCGAGCTGGCTTCGCACATCTATCTACAACTGAAGAAAAATGGCTTTATCTCTAGCCGTACTATTTCTCAGTTGTTCGACCCTGAAAAAGAGATGTTCCTACCGGATCGTTTCGTTAAAGGGACGTGCCCGAAATGTAAATCAGAAGACCAATACGGCGACAACTGTGACGCTTGTGGCGAAACCTACAGCCCAACTGAACTGATCAATCCAAAATCTGCCGTCTCAGGCGCAACGCCAGTGATGAAAGATTCAGAGCACTTCTTCTTCGACCTGCCTCAGTTTGAAAGCATGCTCAAAGAGTGGACTCGCTCTGGCTCTCTACAAACTGAAACCGCCAACAAAATGCAAGAGTGGTTTGAGTCTGGTCTGCAGCAGTGGGATATCTCCCGTGATGCACCTTACTTCGGTTTTGAAATCCCGGGTGAAAAAGACAAATTCTTCTATGTTTGGCTAGATGCGCCGATCGGTTACATGGGTTCATTCAAAAACCTGTGTGATAAGCGTGACGATCTTGATTTCGATGAATACTGGAACAAAGACAGCAAAACAGAACTGTACCATTTCATCGGTAAAGACATCGTTTACTTCCACAGCCTATTTTGGCCGGCGATGCTAGACGGTTCTGGTTTCCGTAAGCCAAACAACGTTTTTGTTCACGGCTACGTAACCGTAAACGGTGCCAAGATGTCTAAATCTAAAGGGACATTCGTGAAAGCGAGTACTTACCTTGAGCACTTAGATCCAGAATGTCTGCGTTACTACTACGCAGCGAAGCTAAACAGCCGCATTGACGATCTAGACCTTAACCTTGAAGACTTTACTCAGCGCGTAAACGCTGACGTGGTGAACAAGATTGTCAACCTAGCATCGCGTAATGCGGGCTTCATTGCCAAGCGCTTTGAAGGCATGCTCGCTGAAAACTTCGTCGAGCCAGAGCTTTACAATGAATTTGTTGCTGCTGCAGAGCGTATCGCGGAACTTTACGAAACACGTGAGTTTGGTCGTGCAATCCGTGAAATCACCGCATTGGCGGACAAAGCCAACCAATACGTTGATGAAAAAGCGCCTTGGGTTGTGGCGAAGCAAGAAGGCAAAGATCAGGAACTGCAGGAAATCTGTTCTGTTGGTATTAACCTGTTCCGCGTTCTAATGACTTACTTGAAGCCAGTGATGCCAGCGCTTGCTGCTCGTACTGAAGCCTTCTTGAATCAAGAGCTGACGTGGGAAGGGATTGTTCAGCCATTAACGGCACACGAAATTACCTCGTTTAAAGCGCTGTTCAATCGTATCGATCCGAAAAACATCGAAGCCATGATTGAAGCATCAAAAGATGATGCAGCGGCTGAAATGGCAGCGAAAGAGAAAGCTGAAGCCGCAAAAAATGGGCAAGAGAGTGAGTTGAGCAAAGATCCAATTGCCGATGAAATTGAGTTTGATGACTTCGCAAAAGTTGACCTTCGTATTGCCAAAATCGTGTCTTGTGAATCGGTGCCAAAAGCGGACAAGCTTTTGAAATTCCAATTGGATATCGGCGGCGAAATGCGTCAAGTCTTTTCTGGTATTAAAGCCGCTTACAACCCCGAGGATCTGGTTGGCAAATACACCGTTGTGGTTGCTAACCTCAAACCACGTAAGATGAAGTTTGGCATGTCGGAAGGCATGATCCTAGCGGCAGGCCCTGGTGGCAAAGATCTCTGGATCCTTGAGCCGCATGAAGGCGCGCAGCCTGGCATGCGTGTGATGTAACCCGCCGCCAACCTTTTACTTCTCTTCAAGCCTCGCGATAAAAATGCGAGGCTTTTTTTGTGTCTTATTTCACACTTTTGGTGATGACTGCACCAAATTGGCACAGAAATTTTCACTGGGGAAATATAACCATTTGAATTTAAACAATTAATATTCTGGCATTAAACCTGCTCTACCCCTTTGTGGCTAGGAACGCATACAAGGAGTAAGTTATGTTTGTTTTACTGTCATCATTATTGTCTATCGCCGTTTTAGGTTCACTCTTCTACCTTTCACAAAAGCGTGAAAACCGTTACATGCAGAAGTATCAAATCCTTAGCACGTTGAGAGAAGTAGTGCACTTAACACGACAACACCGCTCTGCGGCGCATTTGAGCTTACTCTACAAACAGCCTCACAGTAGCGAGATTAAGCACATTCAGGAAGAAGTGTTGTTGCGTTGTCAGATGTTGATCGATCTCACTGCGATAGAGAACAAGCCTTTGTATCGCATCCTATTGAATCAATATACGTTTCTTTTTAATAATTGGCAGGAAAACAGCGTGGCTAAAAGCCAGTTTCACCATGGAAAATTGATCCGTCATACACTCTACCTAATCGATGAAGTGACAGTCAGTTGGTTAGCCGAATCTGAACGCGACGAGCTGAGCGATGAGTACCACGGTCATTGGCAGATAGTGATTGAAAGTCTGGAAGCACTGACACAACTGCGTATCTCAATCCAAGACATTCAAGATGAACAGGGGCTAACGCGATTTCGGCACAATGCAGAGAGAATGGTCAGAAGGCTGAATCAATTAGCATTGATAAGTCCGTTGAGTATCGCCTCTCCGGCCGGGATGGAAATCACTCGTGCATTAGAGGCATACGCAGAATCGACAGAAAGTCGCCCGATAAAGAGCGAGCTTTATGAGTTAACCAGTCAAATTTCGGCGGCCATTTTTACTAGCTATGACGCCATGTTAGATGAGATCATTGAGAGTGTTTACCTACCACTCCCTAGGCTTTCCCTCGCCTAAAAGAAAACCGCCGATTGGCGGTTTTCTCTATTCGCTTCTAACCATCGTCTTCCGTAAAATTGGTCGGCAACTGCTGTTTCATCTCGTTCCAAATCATCGCACTTTCAATGCCATATTGACGAATGAGCGCAGGCAACTGTTCACGCTGACCTGATTCGCAAATCTGTAGCAACTGGCGATAAAACTTCAGAGCAAGTGCTCGTGAAGTCGGATTAGAAAAATAGAAGCTTCCAACACGATCATAGAGCTTTCTTAGACCATTAAAGATCAGGCCGTAAATTTGATTTCCGGAGTGGAAAGCCAAACGTTGGAACAACATGTAATCGTAAAAATTAAATGTCTTCGCCACCAAAATTTCTTGGCGCTTAACTTCATCTTTCTCATTATCTTCTTTTACATTTTGCTGAATTTTTCCAGCATAAGGAGACGACGACAAAAATGCATCCCAAGATGGCGCTTCAAGCAACTGCTCACAGGAATCAATTACATTTCGGATGGTTCGCTCTGAGCTCTCTTTATTCACTTTGAATGCATAACGCATAAAAATAGGGCTGATGTTGGTACGCGCTGCCAGAAGATCTTCCACGATATTGGTTGCGTTATCGACATCAAGCGTCATCAAGGTGTCTAGAATATGCAGACCAGATGTTTCCATAAACTGGTTTACTTTGGTTGGTTTACCGTGCTGAATGGTCAACCAGCCATCGCGTGCCAAACGCTGCAATACTTCACGCAGTGTTGTTCTGGTTACTCCAATCAATTCAGAGAGCTCACGCTCGGCAGGTAAAATAGAACCGGGTGGAAAGCGACCATTCCAGATGCTTTCAATAATATATTTCTCTGCAAAGCCCGCAGGGCTCTTTGCCTTAATAACCATTATATTTTGTTATCCAGTTTTTGTTTTGGCGTCTTCAATGGCACTCATCATACCACTACTTATTCAATAGCGAAAATTTCCTAACGATAAATGAAATCAAACTGAAATATTGAATATTTACTCTAAATCAGAATGAGTACCAAAAGGCTAGGAAATGGATGAAGATTGGCAAAAATGACAATTTCTAACCATCGAGTCACGCACAAACCCAGAAGAAATAAAGGGTTATTCGTCACATTTTTAAGTTGAAAAACTGAAAATTAAATTTGAGAGAATCAGCCAAAGTGCCACCTTAATTTATCTTTTTTCTCCTTTGAACGTAAATTATGATGATAAGAGAACTTTTGCATATTTTTCGTGGTACACTTGTGCTACTTCGATCGCGTTTTATGAAACAAAGTCGCTATTTGTCAATCTGAAGGGGATTTCTTGTTGACTAAGTGTTACTTAATAGTAGAGTTGCGGGCGAAAAAGGAGCGGTGCTTAAGTTCAAGGGAAGTAACTTGGCAAAACTACATAAAAACAAGGATTTGTTGTTTTTCTAAGTTATTGTTTTTAAGATAGATATTTCGTCTTTGACACATAGGCTTAAGCACTATGTTGTAGTGTCTATTCATAACTCAGTTAAATAAGAGAATTATCATGCCGATATCGCTCGGAAACGCTTTTATCAAGAATTTTCTTGGTAAGGCACCTGATTGGTATAAACTTGCCATCATTTCTTTTCTAATCATTAACCCTATCGTTTTTTTCCTCGTCAATCCTTTCGTAGCGGGCTGGCTACTGGTGGTAGAGTTCATCTTTACGTTGGCGATGGCACTAAAATGTTACCCACTTCAACCCGGCGGTCTATTAGCGATTGAGGCAATTGCTATCGGGATGACCAGCCCAGAACAAGTCAAACATGAACTGGTTGCGAATATCGAAGTGCTATTGCTTCTGGTATTCATGGTAGCTGGCATCTACTTCATGAAGCACCTGCTTCTGTTTATCTTCACCAAGATTTTGCTCGGTATCCGCTCTAAAGCGATGCTTTCTTTAGCGTTTCTGCTTTGCAGCCGCATTTCTTTCGGCATTTCTAGATGCCCTGACGGTGATCGCTGTCGTTATCAGTGTTGCCGTCGGGTTCTACTCAATCTACCACAAAGTGGCCTCTGGCAGCGGGGTAAGTTCAGACCACGATCATACCCAAGATGATCACTTTACTGAGCTAACTCGAGATGACCTTGAGAATTACCGCGCATTCCTACGTTCACTATTGATGCACGCCGGTGTGGGTACGGCATTAGGTGGCGTAACCACCATGGTTGGCGAACCGCAAAACCTGATCATTGCCGATCAAGCGGGCTGGCTGTTCGGTGAATTTTTGATTCGTATGGCTCCGATCACACTGCCCGTTTTTATCTGCGGTTTACTTACCTGTGTTGCGGTCGAGAAGTTTAAAGTGTTCGGCTATGGCGCTGAGTTACCAGACAACGTTCGTCATATTCTGGTCGATTTCGACAATGAAGAACGCAAAAATCGCACCAATCAAGACGTCGCAAAGCTATGGATTCAGGGCATGATTGCCGTGTGGCTTATTGTTGGTCTCGCACTGCATTTGGCAGCGGTCGGTTTGATTGGTCTGTCGGTCATCATTCTCGCTACTGCGTTCACTGGTGTAATTGAAGAGCATTCTCTGGGTAAAGCGTTTGAAGAAGCGCTGCCATTCACTGCACTACTCGCGGTGTTCTTCTCAATCGTCGCGGTGATCATCGACCAAGAACTGTTTAAACCCGTGATTGATGCGGTATTGGCTCTCGAAGACAAAGGAACGCAGCTTGCGATGTTCTATGTCGCTAACGGTCTGCTCTCTATGGTTTCAGACAACGTGTTTGTTGGCACTGTTTATATCAACGAAGTGAAAACCGCCTTGCACGAAGGTTTGATTAACCGCGATCAGTTTGACTTGCTGGCGGTTGCTATCAACACGGGGACCAACTTACCTTCGGTGGCCACACCTAACGGTCAGGCGGCATTTCTGTTTTTATTGACTTCGGCCTTGGCGCCTTTGATCCGCCTCTCTTATGGACGTATGGTGCTGATGGCACTGCCATATACGGTCGTGCTCGCTTTGGTGGGCCTGTTTGGTATTGTGTTCTTACTTGAGCCGATGACAGCCTGGTTTTATGACGCGGGCTGGATTTCTCATCATGTTGGTAGTGCAGCTCAAGCAGTTTCTGCTGGTCACTAAATATTTCCGTTGATTAAGAAACTTATCCGAGATAAAAAGCTCTGAGTATTCAGGGCTTTTTTATTTTCTTTACAAAAGGATTGCTTAAAGTGACTCTTTTTTCATCACTTAATCGGTTTTCTCGTAGTCGTGCCTCATGGCTACTTTTGTTGATTTTTGTTCTTTTCTTTGAAGGGGCTGCCCTCTTTTTCCAACATGTCATGCTACTTTCGCCCTGCGTGATGTGCATTTATGAGCGTGTGGCTATGTTTGGGATTGGTGGCGCGGCACTCGTAGGGCTGATAGCACCGAGCAACCCATTGATTCGTTGGCTTGGTTTTGCGGCTTGGGGAGCCAGTTCATACAAAGGCTTAACGCTGGCAATGCAACATGTGGACTACCAGTTTAATCCATCTCCTTTTGCAACCTGCGATCTGTTTGTCACTTTCCCTAACTGGGCACCACTAAACCAGTGGGCGCCTTGGCTGTTTGAGGCCTATGGAGATTGCAGCAAAATCGTTTGGCAGTTTTTAACTTTGTCCATGCCGCAGTGGCTCGTGGTGATTTTTGCTGCCAACCTCTTGGTCCTCGCGTTTGTGGTGATTTCCCAGTTCTTCGCCATCAAGAAAAGAAATCCCATTCGCTAACTGCTGGGCAAAGATGCAACAAAGCCGGGTTGATTTCCCGGCTTTTTGCATTCTCTGCGTTGTAGACCGATGTTACTGGCCGCAACACTGTTTGAATTTCTTACCGCTACCACAAGGGCATGTATCGTTGCGACCGATGCCTTTGTAAGGATTAAGACTTTGCGATTTATTGCCAACCATCAGTTCATCGGCGGCTTGTGCTACTTCGTTGAGCATCAGATCGAGCTGAGGCAGAAAATCGTCCAGCTGCGGTGGCATCTCGATTCCTGCCACCTTCATTTGCGCTTGAGTTTGTTCTTGGTCGATAGCCAGCATCAAGCATGTTAACCATGCGCTGAGCATACGCTGCGTACCGTCATTGATTTGCACCTCTTGCCACTGCTCTTCCACCATCGGCCACAGCGACATAAACCCTTCGGCAAAGTCCGCCAATGCCTGTTGATTTTGATCGAGTAGCGTCTGCAGCGAGTACTCATTGCGCAGAATGCGATTATGTTGCTTGTGGATCTGCTCTGTCACCGCCTGACGAAGATCGACAGAGACTTCGCCCACCAAGCTGCTCAGCCATTGTTCTGGATCAGTCGGTTTGACGGTCAAATTGGCTGCAAAAACAGCCCCTTCAATAAACCAGGCTGATTCTGGGCATGTGGAAGTCGTGAGATCGATAAGTTGGTATTGCATTGTCGTTAACTTTTTTCGGTAATTTTTTCAGTAAATAGCGGCGATTATATACCTAAGCTTAGCCACGTGGTGGATAAATTCGTTGTGGCTTTTGGAAGCCCTCTTATCGTGACAAGCGAGTCGCTTATCGCTACAATCGCGCCTCGTTTTGACAGAGGCAAAAATTAGCGATGCGTGTAATATTGGGACCGATGGAAGGGGTATTGGATCATCTGATGCGTGAGATGCTCACAGAGATCAATGATTACGATTTCTGCGTGACCGAATTTGTTCGCGTGGTCAGCCAGCCACTTCCCGATCATGTCTTCTATCGCTTGTGCCCGGAACTGCTGCAAGGCTCAAAGACACGTGCTGGTGTGCCAATCAAATTACAACTTCTTGGTCAAGATCCACATTGGATGGCAGAAAACGCGGTACGAGCAGCCGAACTTGGTGCTTATGGCATCGATCTAAATTTTGGTTGTCCTGCAAAAATGGTTAACCAAAGTAAAGGCGGCGCGGCGCTGTTGCAGCATCCGGAGCTTATCTATCAAGTGGTCAAAGCATGTCGAGAAGCTGTTCCAGCGCATATTCCTGTTTCTGCCAAAATCCGTCTAGGTTGGGAAAATCCAGAAGATTGCTTTGAGATCGTCGATGCAGTCGAGCAAGGCAAAGCGGATGAACTGACCGTGCACGCCCGAACCAAAACGGGCGGCTATAAAGCCAGTGAAATCAAGTGGCACTATATCGACCAGATCCGCCAGCGTTGCAACATTCCTCTGATCGCCAATGGCGAAATCTGGAATTATGCCGATGGACAAGCTTGTATAGCAACAACGGGGGTCGACTCTTTGATGGTTTGTCGCGGCGCGCTAAATGTGCCCAACTTAGGCAATGTGGTGAAACATGATCACAAGGCGATGCCATGGGAGCAAGTGGTGGATTTGTTGCTGCAATACAGTGAGTACGAGGTACGCGGCGATAAAAGTAAGTATTACCCGAATCGCATTAAACAGTGGTTTGCTTACTTACGCCAAGCTTACCCTCAAGCCGCCCCTCTCTTTAGTGACATTCGTACTCTGACCCAAGTTGAGCCGATTGTGACTCATCTGCAGCATTATCGCGCGCAGCTCCACGCAGAAAGCATTCCTGCATAAAATGAAAACGTATCGACCGCTGGTACTCAGCGGCCGATAGCCTCACTTCGCATCCACCATCCATACAGAAATGGACTCTGGCGCAATCTCCATGCACATCTCTTCACTAATGGCTAAAGGTGCGCGTTGCTCCATCATCGGCGTCAATTGACCTGCTGATATTCCCGTTTGCCAAAATGGTAATGAGATCGGCTGTGTGTGATTGGCTAAATTGACAACCACCAGCGCGCATTCTTCTCCCAGTTGGCGAGTAAAGGCAAAGTGGTCCTTCTCTATCGCCAGAAACAGTATTGCGCCTTGCTGTAAACAAGGATGGGTTGTTCTTAATTGGATCAAGCGTTGCACATAACCAAACCAAGGGGACGTGTCAACCTGTTCCCAAGGAAAGCAGCGTCGATTATCGGGATCTTGTCCGCCTGCTAAGCCCACTTCTGTCCCATAGTAAAGACACGGCGTGCCAACATACGTAAACAACAGCCCGAGTGCGATTTCCATGTAACCTTGGTGCTGATTGAGCAAAGTAATAAAACGTGCGGTATCATGGCTATCGAGTTGATTGAGCTGGCTTAATTGGTTGAGCCAAGGAACTTTCGCACGCGCTTCGTTGAGCCATTCGACAAACTCACAGCCATCAATGGTAATCGGATCGTAAGCAATATCTTGTTGTGCCAGTAGAGCTCGAAACTGGGTGGGCAAAGCCGTAGTAGTTCATTGAGCCATCTTCTTGTTCTCCTTGCAGCCACTTGGTGGCCTCGAAAAAATGTTCTCCGAGCACGTACGCCTGTGGGTTTTCCGCTTTGGTCGCCTGACGAAACGCCTGCACGTAATGGGCATTGTTGTAAGCCCCTTCCCCTTCACCGAGCATATGGATCACATCAAACCGCCAGCCATCAATTTGATAAGGCGCTTTGAGCCAATGGCGTATCACCGCATCTTCACCTTGGTAGATGTAATCTCTTACCGCTTGATGGGCGAAATTGAGTACAGGCAAGTTCTCAATCCCTTTCCAACCGATGTAATTCTTCGTATCCCCATCAAAGAAATAGTAGTCACGGTAAGGCGAATCACTGTGATGGTAGGCTCCATTGTCTCCTTTCCCGCCGCGATCGAGCCAAGGATGTTCGCAAGAGGTGTGGTTAAACACCGCATCGAGTATCACTTTCATGTCGCGCTGGTGTAATGCTTGCGTGAGCTCGGCAAACTCCTGATTAGTGCCAAGATGCGGATCGACCGTCAGATAATCGGTCGTATCGTACTTATGATTACTCGGTGCGGTAAAAATAGGGTTGAGATAGAGCGCGCTCACGCCCAAGGTTTGTAGATAATCCAGCTTGCTTGCAATACCAGCCAGATCGCCACCATAAAACTCACAGCCACCGTAGCCAGATCCCGTATCAACCGCCTCTCCCCAAGCTTTAGCCACCACCGGGCGCGTACCATTTTTTACTGTGTACTCACCATCTTTCACGCTGATATCAGGATTGCCGTTGCAAAAGCGATCTGGGAAGATTTGGTAGAAAACCTGCTCTTTCACCCACGCTGGCGGCTGATGCTTAGCATTGTATTTAAAATGATACTCGCTGCCCGGCATGCGCTTTTGTACTCCGCGAGCATCTAGCCAATACTGCCCATCTTCCGTCAGTACTTTGAAGACATATTGAGTGACATCGCGGTCACTGTTGAGCGCGAAACTTGCTCGCCATTGCTTTAACGCTCCGACAGATTCAATCGGTTGCATCTCGACTAAGTACTCTTCATTATCGGGTTCATGTCTGAGATAGACCTTTTCAATGCCTTGCGATTGAGTGCGAAGTGTCACCTGCGCTAAGCCTTGGCTTAAGCAAAATCCATCTTGAGTCTGCGAGTGAAAAAGAAAGGGATGCGTCATTTGAGGTACTCTGGTTGTTGCTTTGCTTTATTGTAGAAGCACAAACAACCGAGAAACTCCCCCCTTAAAAAATAAATAATCCTTTATTTTTCAAGGGGAGATCACACTTGGTAGGCGTATTGCTAGGGGCGTAGAGATGTAACGTGGCTATTGTTAGTTGAGCAGCAAGCTGTCGTCCGCTAGCTCTTCGCCACGCACTTTCGAGAACATTTCGAGCAGATGAGTCACCGTCATTCCTGCCCGCTGCTCTCCGGCGACATCCAAAACAATTTCGCCTTGGTGCAGCATCACGGTGCGATCGCCACACGCCAGCGCATCTTTCATTGAGTGAGTCACCATCATCACCGTCAGGTTAAACTCTTTGACGATGCGTTTGGTCAGATCGATGATAAACGCCGCCATGCGAGGATCTAAGGCTGCAGTATGTTCATCCAGCAAGAGCAGCTTACTGTCAGACAAAGTTGCCATCACCAAACTCACGGCTTGGCGCTGCCCGCCTGATAGCAGGCCAATACTGTCGCCCAGCCTATCCTCTAAACCTAAACCCAGAATACTGATGCGCTCTTGAAAGAGCTTTCTGCGCCGGGAAGAGAGCGCTAAGTTCCAACCACGAGATTTCCCGCGCATGTAAGCCAAAGCCATGTTCTCTTCGATGGTCAGCGCGCCGCAAGTCCCCGCTAATGGGTCCTGAAATACACGTGCGCAAAGCTTAGCCCGCTGGTCAACGGTTTGATGAGTCACGTCGGTGTCATCAATCAATACTTTGCCACCGACCATCGGTGTTTCACCTGTTACTGCGCCCAAAAGTGTTGATTTACCTGCACCATTTGAGCCAATAACCGTGAGAAACTGGTGCTCTGGCACTTCTAAACAGACACCACGCAAAGCGCGATTTTCAAGAATAGTGCCGCGATTAAACGTCACCTGAATATCTTCAAGCCTAATCATGCCGTACCTCCTGATCGACTTTTTCCACCCGCCGCTTTGGCAGGGCTAACGGACTTTTTTATACTGAGGTTTCCTTTCAGTTTCGGCGCGATCAAGGCAATCGCAACGAGAATGGCGGTCACTAAGTTGAGATCCGATGCTTGTAAGCCAAACATGCCCGAGCTCAAGGCAAACGCAACGGCTAAACGATAAAGAACCGAGCCAACAATTACCGCAACGACGGCGACCCAAATTTTACGGCCCGAGATCAGCGTTTGACCTAAAATGACCGCAGCCAGACCAACCACTATGGTGCCAACCCCAGAGGTAACATCGGCAAAACTATTGGTTTGCGCAAACAATGCCCCCGCAAAGCCGACAAAACCGTTCGAGAGTGCAAGACCAAAATAGGTGTAAAAAGAAGTACTTCCACCCTGTGCGCGCACCATTCGAGCGTTAACCCCCGTGGCGCGTAAACCCAGGCCAAAATCGCTGCTCAGCAGACGAACCACTAACCAAGCTGAGATTAACACCAAGATGCCAACCACCAATGGTCGAACTAGCATAGGATCGCCCAAAGACTCAAACGGCGTAAGAATGGTTTCTTCCCCAAGTAAAGCCATATTGGGCCGACCCATAATACGAATATTGATAGAAAACGCGGCAATCATGGTGAGAATGGATGCTAAAAGGTGCAATATTCCGCAGCGCACCGCTAAAAATGCCGTTACCCAGCCGGTCATTGCGCCAGCAAGAATCGCCATTCCAGTGGCAAGCCAAGGGTTAACGCCCGCCACGATTGCCGTTGCAGCAACCGCCGCGCCCATCGGAAAACTACCGTCGACACTGAGATCAGGAAAATCCAACACCCGAAAGGTGAGAAAAACGCCCAATGCGACCAAACCGTACAACAGGCCAAGCTCTAAAGCTCCGAAAAATGCAAAAGCAGACATAGTCACTCCTTTATTCTGCTCAAGAATGTGGCCAGCTTCCCGCTGGCCGATGAGGAGAGTTACTGAACGTCTGTCGCACGCTCAAGTACAGAAGCAGGAATCGTCACACCGAGCTTGGTAGCAACCCGCTGGTTCACCACTAAATCAGAACCTGTGGCGACTTTTACATCCAACTTGCCCGGTTCTTGGCCATCTAAAATGGCCGCGACGTACTCTGCCGTTTGTACACCGACTTGATAGTAATCAAAACCTAAGCTCGCAATCGCCCCTTTTTCAACATAAGAGGTCGCCCCTCCAAACACCGGGGTTTTCGCTTGGTTTGCAGCACCAATCATCCCTTCGATCGCACTGGCAACGGTGTTGTCCGTCGGTGCATACAGCACGTCGGACTTAGCCGCAATCGCTTGAGTCGCTGACTGCACATCAGCACTTTTCAGCGCAGTGGCTTCCACCACCTGTAAACCCTTCTCTGCTGCACTCTTTTTCAGCAGCTCGACTAACGTCACCGCGTTGGCTTCGCCTGGGTTATACACCACACCAATCGACTTGGCATTCGGTAGAATTTCTTTGATAAGGTCAACATGCTGAGAAACAGGCGAAAGGTCAGACAGCCCCGTCACATTCTTGCCCGGCTGCTGCATAGTTTTCACCAGCTTCGCCCCAACAGGATCAGTTACCGCGGTAAACACCACCGGAATAGAAACGAGTCGCCGAAACCAAAGCCTGCGCAGTTGGCGTAGCAATGCCCACTAATACATCTGGATTTTCTCCGACAAACTGACGGGCAATTTGCACCGCAATCGCTGGGTTGCCTTGCGCTGTTTTGTAATCAAATTCGAGATTTTCCCCTTCAACATAGCCTTTGGCTTTCAGGCCATCGAGCAATCCTTGACGCGTTGCATCTAAGGCGGGATGTTCAACGATTTGCGATACCGCAACTTTAGCAGTTTTCGCTAATACCGATTGAGATGAGAGTAATGCAGCACTGGCAAGAACGGCCGTCGCGATCAGTTTTCCTGCTTTCATCTTGACTCCTTGATTTCAGCATAATTTAGATGGGTGATGTTGTGTGTTTGTTTATTGTGTTCGATCTTTATTGTGTGCACTTTTCGTGCATCTGAATGACATTATTACCAGTAACTTAGCGTGATGGAAAGCGGGATTTAACAGAAAACAAACAAAAGGAGAGATAAGACAAAGTGTCTAGCGGAAAATAACGCAAAACAAAAGGCAGCACGAAGGCTGCCCGGAAGAACTCACTTAAGCACGCAGAAATTGCGCTAAAACCAACGTTCTAACGCATTTTTGTCCAGTTGGCGAAAAGCACGATTGAGGATCTGTGCTAACTCTTTGTAGCGCGGACGGGATTTGAGTGGCTCCAAAGCAAACCCTGTTTCTACAATCTTCTGATGCAACTCACGATACCAACTTGCCAGCGCAGGCGGCAATTGCGTGTTAGAGCGATTACCAAGCCACCACATTCCTTGCAACGGCATACTGAGAGCAAACAGTGCCACCACAATGGCTTGAGGAAGAGCTTGGTAATTATCGAAAGCCATTTGGGTAAGCAGACTAATAGCTGCAATCGCAGGCATCACTTTCACGCCGAAGCGCGTCGCCTTAATGATTCTCTGGTCAGGAAATATGGCGTTCAACTCTTTGCGCATCGGCCAGATATCCATGTACTTTTGCCCATCTCGTAGGCTGTGGGCTAATCCGACTTTATTGCTCATAACGCCCCTCACTAAAATTTAGTTGAAGATTTAAACTGAAAACGCAAAAAATTGATGAAAGTTAATATCCTTTCAAATTTTTTTTGTTATCATTGCCTATTATCGTTATCCTTTGACGATCCTCAATGTCATTGTTGCTGTATTTTACAATTTAAGCAACTCTGAGGACCTATCTGCAAAGGATGGCAAAGGTGGTGATTGGGATCGCCACCTTTCTTTATTACGGAAAGCGAAAGTTTTTTGACCAAGATTAGTACGCAGCTGTAACGGCATCGTCTATTCTTGTGAATGATTTTTCATCCTTACTGATCTTTATCAGACGAATAACAGGTAGTCACAAATGTCTAAGCTAGTTTTAGTTTTAAACTGCGGTAGTTCTTCTCTCAAATTTGCTGTTGTTGATGCCGAGAATGGCGACGAGCATCTATCAGGTCTTGCTGAATGTCTTCACCTTCCTGAAGCACGTATCAAATGGAAACTAGATGGCAAACACGAAGCTCAGCTGGGTAACGGTGCAGCACACGAAGAAGCCCTAGCGTTTATGGTAGAAACTATTCTTGCTTCTAAGCCAGAGCTTTCTGAGAATCTAGCAGCAATCGGTCACCGTGTAGTACACGGCGGCGAGCAATTCACTCAGTCAGCGCTTATCACTGACGACGTTCTCAAAGGTATCGAAGACTGCGCAACACTGGCACCGCTTCACAACCCAGCACACATCATCGGCATTAAAGCGGCACAAAAATCGTTCCCTGCACTGAAAAACGTGGCTGTATTTGATACCGCTTTCCACCAAACGATGCCTGAAGAATCTTACCTATACGCTTTGCCATACAGCCTGTACAAAGAGCACGGTATCCGTCGTTACGGTATGCACGGCACGTCTCACCTCTTCATCACTCGTGAAGTAGCCAATATCCTTGGCAAGCCAGTGGAAGAAGTGAACATCATCAACTGTCACCTAGGTAACGGCGCTTCTGTTTGTGCAGTGAAGAACGGCCAGTCAGTGGATACTTCAATGGGCCTAACACCACTTGAAGGTCTAGTAATGGGCACTCGTTGTGGCGATATCGACCCTGCGATCATCTTCCACCTGCACGATGCGCTTGGCTACTCGGTTGAAAAAATCAACACTATGCTGACCAAAGAGTCTGGCCTAGCTGGTCTGACTGAAGTGACGTCTGACTGCCGTTTCGTTGAAGACAACTACGGCCAGAAAGAAGAAGCAACTCGCGCGATGGATGTATTCTGTCACCGCCTTGCTAAATACGTTGCTGGTTACACTGCAACTCTAGACGGTCGTCTAGATGCCATCACTTTCACTGGCGGCATCGGTGAAAACTCTGCTCCAATCCGTGAAATGGTTCTCAACCGCCTTGGCATCTTCGGTATCGAAGTAGACAGCGAAGCAAACCTAAAAGCACGTTTCGGCGGCGAAGGCGTTATCACAACAGCAAACAGCCGTATCCCAGCGATGGTTATCTCAACCAACGAAGAGTTGGTGATTGCAGAAGATACTGCGCGTCTAGCAGGTCTGTAATTGACTTCACTGGCTAGCCTCACCGCTAGCCAGATTTCTTTTTGACAAAAGAATAAGGGGCTTCACTGCTATTGTTTGGCTCGGCCAAGCCATACGCAGTTAAGCTTTTATCCCCAATAGTTAAAGGTACTTTGTCTGATGTCCCGTACTATTATGCTTATCCCTGCCAGTGCCGGTGTTGGTTTAACCAGCGTTAGCATGGGTGTCCTACGCGCTATGGAGCGCAAAGGCGTTAAAGTTTCTTTTTACAAACCTATCGCTCAGCCACGCAGTGGCGGTGATCAGCCCGATCTAACCAGCACCATCGTTGCAGTCAACAGTGACATGAAAATTGGCGAGCCAATGCAAATGTCAGTGGCTGAAAACTTGATCGGCAACGATAACATGGACGAACTGCTTGAGACCGTTGTAGAGCGTTACAACCAGATCAATAAAGATGCAGACGTTACCCTGATCGAAGGTTTGGTTCCAACACGTAAGCATCCATTCGCCAACCAAGTGAACGCAGAAATCGCTGCCACACTGGGCGCGGAAATTGTGTTGGTTGCCACCCCAGGCACAGACAACCCATCGCAGCTCAAAGAGCGCATTGAAGTGGCTTGTTCAAACTTCGGCGGCACAAAAAACAAGAACATTTCTGGCGTGATCATCAACAAGCTAAACGCCCCTGTTGACGAAGCGGGCCGTACTCGCCCTGACTTGTCGGAAATCTTTGACGACGCCGACAGCGCAAAACAGAACCAACTTGAAGTGATGCAGATCTTCAACTCAAGCCCAATCCGCGTTTCTGGGTTGTGTGCCTTGGAGCATCAATCTGATTGCTACTCGCGCCATCGACATGGCTAAGCACCTGAAGGCCGAGGTCATCAATCAAGGTGACATCAAGACTCGCCGTATCAAAAGCATCACCTTCTGTGCACGCTCTCTGCCGCACATGATTGAGCACTTTAAACCAGGTTCTCTGTTGGTGACTTCAGCGGACCGTCCAGACGTTATCGTTGCCGCATCGCTTGCCGCAATGAACGGTGTGGAAATTGGCGCTGTGCTTCTGACTGGTGGTTACGATATTCCGGCTGAAATCGAAGGTTTGTGTAAGCCAGCGTTTGAAACTGGCCTACCCATTTTCAAAGCACAAGGCAACACTTGGCAGACCTCATTAAACCTGCAAAGCTTTAGCTTAGAAGTACCAGCAGACGACAAAGAGCGTATTGAGTTTATCAACGATCACGTTGCTAGCCACATTGACGGCAACTGGATCGAATCCATGACCGAAGGTACGCAGAAATCACGCCGTCTGAGCCCACCAGCGTTCCGTTATCAGTTGACTGAACTGGCACGTAAAGCGGGTAAACGTATCGTGCTTCCAGAAGGTGATGAGCCACGCACCGTCAAAGCGGCGGCTATCTGTGCTGAGCGCGGTATCGCAGAATGTGTCCTGCTTGGTAACCCTGAAGAGATCAAACGTGTTGCCGCTCAGCAAGGTGTTGAACTTGGTGCTGGCGTGCAAATCATCGACGCAGATGCGATTCGTGAAAACTACGTTGCTCGCCTAGTTGAGCTGCGTGGCGCGAAAGGCATGACCGAAGTAGTTGCGCGCGAGAAACTGCAAGACTCTGTGTTCCTTGGCACCATGATGCTTGAAGCCGATGAAGTTGACGGTCTGGTTTCGGGTGCGGTCCATACGACTGCGAACACCATCGTTCCTCCGTTCCAGATCATCAAGACAGCACCAAATGCGTCGATCGTATCATCAGTGTTCTTCATGCTTCTGCCTGATCAGGTTCTGGTTTACGGTGACTGTGCGATCAACCCAGATCCAACCGCAGAGCAGTTGGCAGAGATTGCTATCCAGTCAGCGGATTCTGCCGCAGCGTTCGGCATTGACCCTCGCGTAGCGATGATCTCTTACTCAACCGGTGAATCAGGCAAAGGCGCTGACGTTGACAAAGTGCGCGAAGCAACACGCATTGCACAAGAGAAACGCCCTGATCTGATCATCGACGGTCCACTGCAATATGACGCAGCGATTATGGAAAACGTGGCTGCTTCTAAAGCACCAAACTCTCCAGTCGCGGGTAAAGCAACCGTATTCGTCTTCCCTGATCTAAACACAGGTAACACGACTTACAAAGCGGTACAACGCAGTGCAGACCTAGTTTCTATCGGTCCAATGCTGCAAGGTATGCGCAAGCCAGTAAATGACTTGTCTCGTGGTGCGCTTGTCGACGATATCGTCTACACCATCGCTCTAACGGCCATTCAGTCAAGCCAAGAGCAGAAATAATTGTCACTGTAAAGTCCAAGCCCTCGCTAAGTCGAGGGCTTTTTATTTTCAAGCCAACGACCCGCTATGCAGCAAGAAAAACACCACCCCGCCGACTGCAACGCTAGCAAGCATCACGGGAACCACTCGCTTCCACAAGTGTTTGTCACCTATCGCCAACACCATGCCCATTTTAACTAAGGTATTTACCGAAGCGGCGATAAAAATACCCAACGCCGCTGTAGTCACATTTAGCCCCGATACACTCTGCCGGCCGAGCGCGAGCGAAATCGCATCGACATCAGTAAGACCAGAAAGCGCGGCTAAAATCAGTGTCCCAGCATTGCCAAACCAGTCTGCGAGTGCATGGGAAAGCAGCATGATAATGGCCAAGATCACGCCAAAAAACAGCGCTGATTGTAGTGCCAACGGGTTCTTCTGCTTGCCGGGCTGCTCTGAAAACTCTGTATCGCTAAAACGCCAAATCCACCAAGCGGGCAGATAGAGCATGAGCATCATCGCCAAGGCAACTGGCCACAAGTGAACCACCAGTTGAGGATTAAGCACCGAAAGCACCACCAAAAGCCGAGGAAACATGGTGCCACAACTGAGTAAGATCCCGGTGGCAAGCAATGGACTAATCACAGGCTGTTCGCGGGAAAGATGAGAAAATTGCAGTGTTAAAGCGGTTGACGAACTCAACCCCGCAAAAACTGAAGTGAATAGGATCCCACGCTTGGCACCCCCGATTTTGATGGCAAAATAGCCGACAAATGAGATGCTGGCAATCAACACTACCATCCACCAAATCTCATAGGGATTGAGCGCATTCCAAGGCCCATAAGGTTGATTGGGCAGTAACGGCAGCAATACCACTGAGATCATCATCAACCGCAGCGCGGCATCAAGCTCATACTCTTGCAAGCGCTGCAAAGCTTGATGAAGCTCACGTTTGTTATCGAGCACCACCGCGGTGATCACCGCCGATGCGGCCGCCGCCACAGGTTGTCCGCTGACGGCCAAGCTACCAATGACAAAGGTCACCAACAGGGCGACAACGCCAGTGATGCTAATATCCTGACTGCTTTTCTGCTGCATGACAAAAGCGATGCAAGAGAGTACCACTAAAGCGATTAATGCAAAGCCAAGAATGAGCGGCGAAGTATGAGCGGCAAGTAAGGCGGTTAAGCCGCCAAATAGACCAACCAGAGAGAAAGTGCGAATGCCTGCAACTCGGCTCCCTTCGGCACTGTTGCGCATCACCCAGCCACGCTGAGTGCCAATGATTGCGCCGAGTAACAGCGCAATTAATAGATGCCAAACGCCTTGTTCATTAACCAATTCACTGACGTCCATTCCACCTCCTTTAAAGGAAAAATCCCCTTTAAATTCAGTTTAGTTGATTCACCAATATGGACTGTGAAATGACAAAGGTTGTGACACAAAAGACGACTCATTTTTCATTACAGGTGCTCACGTCCATGAGGCGAGTTCAGATCCAAATCTGGACCAACAGGCACCACTTGGCTTGGATTAATGGTCGTATGGCTGAAATAGTAATGGCGTTTGATATGGTAAAAATCCGTCGTTTCAGCAATGCCATCCATCTGATAGAGCTCTTTTAGGTAACCATTCAAATTGGGGTAATCGGCAATGCGCTTTTTATTGCACTTAAAATGGCCAACATACACCGCATCGAAACGAATCAACGTGGTAAACAGACGCCAGTCAGCCTCAGTTAAATGACGACCGGCTAAATAACGATGAGTCGCCAAGTGTGCTTCCACTTTGTCTAAAGCGGCAAAGAGCACTTCATACGCCTCTTCATAGGCTTCTTGTGTGGTGGCGAATCCGCAACGATAGACACCATTGTTGATATTTGGGTAGATAAACGCATTCCACTCATCAACCACATCACGAAGCGCAAGCGGATAGTAATCGTTCGTATTGCCTGTCAGTTGGTTGAATTCTGAGTTGAACATACGAATGATTTCAGACGATTCGTTGCTGACTATAGTGAGGGTCTTTTTGTCCCACAAAACAGGCACAGTGACTCTTCCGGTGTAATCTTTCTGCGCCTGAGTATAAATTTGGTGCAAACGCGTATGACCAAATAGCGGCTCAGGCAGCCCCATTTTCCAGCCTTCACTGAGCATATCAGGGCAGACAATCGTGACATCAATATGGCTTTCTAACCCCTTAAGATGACGAAAAATCAAGGTACGATGCGCCCAAGGGCACGCCAGAGACACGTAAAGATGATAACGCCCAGATTCAGGTTGAAATGTTGCTGCTTCGCGATTTTCTATCCAATGGCGAAATCCGGCCTCTTCACGGACAAATTTGCCCTGATTTTGCTGCGTTTCGTACCAAAAATCGTGCCATTCACCGTTGATTAACTTGCCCATGTTCGTGCCTCCTCGTTTTTTTCCTCAGTATAAACAGGCTGACATTTTTCTTAACAAGTTGTGATTGCTAGTGATATTCAGAAATTTCGAACAAGTACAGAAGCGCAATTTGAGACGTCACAGAGAGGCAAAAGTAGAATCGAGTAGGAGGAGGCCTCACGGCCTCCGCCCTCTCACACCACCGTACAAGCGTGGGTCGCATACGGCGGTTCCGAATATACCTTTAGTGACTCATACCCATCTCTCAATGAGTAAAGCCCCCTCTCCTTGAACCATTTGATTGGCATGGCGTGATTCAACTGGGGCGAGAGTGCTAAGCGCCACCACCCTTTATCAGACATCGCCAGTTTCCACGCATTTCGCTCTGTTACACCTTGGCGTTGTAACCATGTCGCTATGCTGTATCTGCGTTTGCGCTGTTTCAGGCGGTAACATCTCAACCGACGCCGTATCCATTCGTCCAAGCGCTGCATCGCACTTTGACCTATGGCGAGCTTGAAGTAGTGCTGCCAACCTCGTAGGTATTGGGTTAACTCGGTGATGATTACCGATAACTCTCGACCTCGATTTCGCTTCGTTATTTTCCGCACTCGCTTCTTCATTTGAGCTTGTGCCGATTTTGATATCAGAAGGGTTCCGTCTATCTTGAAGCTATGGCTTAGGTAGGCTCGCTCCGTCACTCTTGTCGCTGCACTTTTCTCACGGTTTACCGTGAGCTTTAGCTTCTGCTCCAAGAACTCCGTTATCGACTCTTTGACTCGATGGGCGGCTTCCTCACTACGAACGTAGATTTGGCAGTCATCTGCATATCGACAGAACTTATGCCCTCTTCGCGCTAACTCTTTGTCCAGTTCATCTAATACGATATTAGAGAGTAACGGAGATAATGGCCCACCCTGTGGTGTTCCTCGTTGTCTTCGCTCTACTAACCCATCTCGCATTAAGCCTGCCTGTAGATAGGACCTGATGAGCTTTAATACTCGTTTATCACTGATGTCCTTAGATAATCTGTGCATCAGCCTATCATGGTTCACCGTGTCGAAGTATTTGGCTAGATCGATATCCACTACATAACCCCGCCCTTCTCTGATATAGCGGCTTGCTGCCGCAAGCGCATGATGCGCACTGCGGTTCGGCCTGAACCCGTAGCTGCTGTTGGAGAGCTTCGGCTCATAGATATCAGTCAGCACCGATGTGATCGCCTGTTGGACTATCCTATCCAGTACCGTGGGGATACCTAATTGCCTGACGCCACCATTCGGCTTGGGGATTTCTACACCCAGAACAGGTTGAGGTTGGTAGCTTCCGTCCAGAAGACTCTGGCGGAGCGCTTGCCCGTTTGAAGCTTGTCGAAGTTTAGAGATGGTCGCTGTGATGTCGAGTCTGTCGACACCTGCGCACCCCTTGTTCTTCTTCACGCGTCGAAGGGCATGGTTCAAATTCGCTGAGGAGCTGATTTGTTCCATCAGCGCAGTGGGGGTCACCAAGACTCGTCCTCCTTTCTACGCCGATCATGCTTGTCATTCTTCGTGACCATGAGCTTTACTTGCGGTATCGCCCATTGGGGCGTAGAGATGATTTTCATCTTGCTATGACTCCACATGATTGAGTGTCTAGTGACTGCTTCTTGATATATTCAGTTTCTGGCCTTCCTTTGAGTTGTACTTCCTCAAAGTACTATGCCTTCTGCTGACTTCTCATTACCCATCACACAACATCACTGTTGTGTTAGTCTCATCTGAGACAGGCAATGAGATCTCCCGAGGTAAGACGTTGCTCTTTCCCTTGGTCATGCCTGATTTACCTATACACACTTCCCGTCGAGGCATTGGGCTATTCTATCTATTGCTAGGTTACCCAAGTTGTACAGGCCTACTATCAGATTTCTGTTCGTCACAACCAAGTTTTGCCGTTTGCTTCCTTCAGGTTTCACCTCACGGTGAACACCCTTGCATAGGCTAACGGTTCTCGCTCGACTGAGCCCGTAGAGGACTTTCACCTCCTAGATCAACGCCATGCTCGGCGCACAACAAAAAAAGCGCGGATCATTACGATACCGCGCTTAAGCCCGTCACAGGCTGAATGGCTTAAATTTCAACGTGTAGACACGAAACCGCGTGAGTGTCTGTACCTTGAATAGTTGGTCTGGTTTTAGCACACGCTTCCGTTGCCTGTGGGCAGCGCGTGCGGAAGACACAGCCTGATGGTGGATTGATTGGCGAAGGCAAATCTCCTTCCAACATCTGGATGGTTTTACTGCGTTCAATCTTTGGATCAGGGATCGGCACCGCTGACATCAGCGCTCGTGTGTATGGGTGTTTCGGGTCAGCAAACAAGGCTTCTGATTTACCTAGCTCAACAGCATTACCGAGGTACATCACCAATACGCGATCAGAAATGTGTTTCACCACCGACAAATCGTGCGCAATAAACACCAAGGAAAGACCAAGCTCTTTTTGCAATTCTTTCAATAGGTTGACAACCTGAGCTTGGATCGACACATCCAGTGCAGAAACAGGTTCATCACAGATGATCATTTTCGGATTCAAGATCAGCGCGCGAGCAATACCAATACGCTGGCACTGACCGCCAGAAAACTCGTGCGGATAACGGTTGATTACGTTAGGCAATAGGCCCACTTTCGCCATCATCTCTTTCACACGATCTTTCACATCTTGCTTAGAAAGCTGCGGGTAGAAGGTTTCTAAAGGCTCAGCGATGATGTCACCAACCGTCATGCGTGGGTTAAGCGATGCCAATGGATCTTGGAAAATCATCTGCATGTCTTTCCGCGTTTCGCGGCGCTGAACCTCTTTCATCTTGGTCACATCTTGTCCAAGCCAAACGACTTCACCTTCGGTCGCTTGGACAAGGCCGATAATGGCACGAGCAAAGGTAGACTTACCACAACCAGACTCGCCTACTACGCCAAGCGTTTCCCCTTCGTAAAGACGGATGTTAACGCCATCTACTGCTTTCAGATTTGCGGGCTTACTCCAAGGCCAAGCCGATTTTGACGCGATGCTGAAATGAACCTTCAGATTTTTAACGTCTAACAGTATCTTTTTCTCTTGTGCACTCATTTTGTCCAAGCCTCCCAATCAGAAAAACAGGCGCGCTGACGACCTTCACCGAATGGCGTCAGAATTGGCGCTTCACGTTTACAGTGATCCATCACGCGATGACAGCGTTTCTTGATATGGACAACCTGGAGGCAAACGTAACAAGTTGGGCGGATTGCCCGGAATAGTTGGTAAGATTTCGCCTTCGGTATCGAGACGAGGAATCGCTTTTAAAAGACCTTCAGCGTACGGATGGGTCGGTTGATAGAAGATATCGTCAACAGAGCCATACTCCATGGTACGTCCCGCGTACATCACCAGAACTTTGTCACAAGAGCCAGCAACGACGCCCAAATCATGAGTAATCATGATAATTGCTGTGTTGAACTCACGCTTAAGCTCATTGAGCAGATCCATGATCTGCGCCTGAACGGTCACGTCCAACGCGGTCGTTGGTTCGTCGGCGATCAGCAATTTCGGACGACACAGCAGTGCCATCGCGATCATTACACGCTGACGCATACCGCCTGAGAACTCATGCGGGTACATGGTGATACGCTTACGCGCTTCGGGAATTTTTACCGCTTCCAACATACGCACAGATTCTTCGAACGCTTGCGCTTTGCCCATGCCTTTGTGCAGCATAAGCACTTCCATCAACTGGTCGCTCACCTTCATGTACGGGTTAAGCGACGTCATGGGATCTTGGAAGATCATTGCGATCTGTTCTGCTCGCACTTTGTTCAGTTTCTTTTCAGGCAAGTTAAGGATCTCTTTGCCCTCAAACTTAGCACTACCTGAAATTTTACCGTTTTTCGCCAGCAAGCCCATAATGGCAAATACCGTCTGGGATTTACCCGAACCAGACTCACCCACGATACCTAGGGTTTCACCTTGATTTAGCGAGAAATTTAAATCGTTTACTGCGGTGACGATACCATCTTGCGTGGTAAATTCGACGCGCAGATCTTTGACATCTAATAAGTTCATCATTGCTTCCTTAATCTTTTATTCTACTTATCTGTCTTTTGGATCCAGCGCGTCGCGCAGACCGTCACCGACGTAGTTGAAACAGAACAGGGTTACAACCATGAACAACGCAGGGAAAGCTAATTGCCAGATTGCGACTTCCATTGTCTGTGAGCCTTCTTGTAGAAGAGCGCCCCAACTCGTCATCGGCTCTTGAACACCAAGACCAAGGAATGAAAGGAAGGATTCTGTCAGAATCATGCTTGGGATTAGCAAAGTTGAGTAAACCGCTACGATGCCGAGTACGTTTGGTACGATGTGGCGTGTGATGATTTTCCACTTGCTAACACCACATACGTGTGCCGCTTCTATAAACTCTTTGCTACGTAAGCTCAGTGTCTGACCACGTACAATACGTGCCATATCAAGCCAAGCAATCGCACCTATCGCCACAAAGATAAGGATAATGTTGCGGCCAAAGAAGGTCACCAATACGATAACAAGAAACATGAATGGCACAGCGTAAAGGATTTCCAGAATACGCATCATGATACGGTCGGTACGCCCGCCAATAAAACCCGATGCCGCGCCATAAAGTGTTCCGATCAGTACAGCCACCAGCGCGCCTAGCACACCAACCATCAGTGAGATACGCCCGCCGATCAAAGTACGGACGTAAAGATCACGACCAAGGCTATCTGTACCAAACCAGTGCTCTGCGTTTGGACCAACGTGCATTGCATACCAGTCGGTATCGTCAAATGTAAATGGCGCAAGCATTGGCAGGACGATCACTGCCATTGTCATCACCACAAGGATAAACAGGCTCACCATCGCCGCTTTATTACGCATAAAGCGGATACGGGCGTCTTGCCACAAGCTGCGACCTTCGATTTCCAAATTCTCAGAAAACTTCTCGATCGCTTCAAGATGCTCTTTTTTCGTCAACATAACTTCAAACTTCCCTGTTAGTAGCGAATTTTCGGGTCAATCATCGCCAGTAGAATATCCACAATGGCGTTGAACAGAATAAACAAGAAACCAATCAGAATCGTCACGCCCATAACCAATGAATAATCGCGGTTAAACGCAGCGTTCACGAATAGCTTACCGATACCGGGCAAACCAAAAATGGTTTCAATGACCACAGAGCCAGTGATGATACCAACGAATGCCGGCCCCATATAGGAGACCACAGGCAGCATGGCTGGTTTTAAAGCATGTTTGATAATGATGTAACGATAACTTAGACCTTTCGCACGAGCGGTACGGATGAAGTTACTGTTTAGCGTTTCGATCATAGAGCCGCGCGTAATACGCGCAAATGTCGCCACGTACAATAACGACATGCCGATCACTGGCAATACGATGTACATCAGTCCACCATCGTGCCAACCACCGGCAGGGAAAATATCCCAATGCAGCGAAAACAAGTAGATAAGTGCGGGGGCCAAAACAAACGAAGGCATAACGACACCAATCATCGCTGTAGACATAATGGTATAGTCGACCCAAGTGTTATGTTTGAGTGCAGCAATTGTACCTATCGTCACCCCAACAATGACGGTAAAGATAAATGCAATAAAGCCCACTTTGGCTGAAACTGGCAGAGCAACCGAGATCAGCTCGTTTACCGAGTAATCTAGGTATTTGAATGAAGGACCAAAATCCCCCTGCACTACGTTGAACAGATAAGTGGTGTATTGTTCAAATACTGGCTTATCTAGGCCATATTTTGCTTCAATGTTCGCCATAACTTCCGGTGGAAGTGGTTTCTCGCTTGAAAACGGGTTACCGGGTGCGAAACGCATGAGAAAGAAAGATACGGTGATCAAAACCAACATAGTTGGGATCGCCTCAAATATCCTTTTAATGATGAATTTAAGCATAAACTCACTCTTTCAGTCTGTGACAGTTTAAATGTAAATAGACCCTGCATGTGGTGCAACCACATGCAGTGTCTGGATTTTTTATAGTTATCAGCTTAGTTAATTACTTCGCGATGATGTAAAGATCTTTAGAGTAGATCTTCTCTTCTGCGTTGTTTGATGGGAAGCCACCAACACGTGGGTTCAGTAGACGTGAACGAACATATTGATAGATTGGAGCAATTGGCATTTCCTTCGCCATCAGATTTTCCGCTTCTAGGTACAAGCTTGAACGCTCAGCTTCAGAAGTAGACTTGAGTGCTTTGTCAATCAGAGCATCGTACTCTTTGTTACCCCAGTGCTGACCGCCAGTCGTGTTCGCGCTCACCATTAGAGTCAAGAATGAAGAGGCTTCATTGTAGTCACCACACCAACCGGCACGTGCTACTTCAAAATCACCCTGATCTTTTGTTGATAGATAAGTTTTCCACTCTTGGTTCTCTAGGTTAACATCCAAACCCAGTGTTTTCTTCCACATAGAGCCCAGTGCTACTGCAATCTTCTTGTGGTTCTCGTTGGTGTTGTACAGCAACGTAAACTTCAATGGATTCCCTTTACCGTAACCCGCTTCTTCAAGAAGTCGTGCCGCTTCTGCGTTACGCTCTTTCTGAGTCATCTTGCCATATGCTGGTAGCTCAGGGTCGAAGTTTGCGGTAATTTCTGGCGTCAAGAAGTAGGCTGGTTTTTGACCTTGACCAAGGATAGCGTTTGATACGATGTCACGATCGATCGCGTAAGAGATCGCTTTACG
This sequence comes from Vibrio cidicii, assembly GCF_009763805.1. Classification (NCBI taxonomy): domain Bacteria; kingdom Pseudomonadati; phylum Pseudomonadota; class Gammaproteobacteria; order Vibrionales; family Vibrionaceae; genus Vibrio; species Vibrio cidicii. The sequence goes on from NZ_CP046804.1 coordinate 1,830,688, forward strand.
TACACGAACATCATCAAATGGCGCTTTTTTAGTGTTAAAAGAGTAGTAGTAAGTACACAGGCTACCTTCAACAGACACAGATTCTGGGTACTCTTTCTGCAAACGCTTAAAATGTTCAGTCGGTAGTGTCGACGTGAAATCAATTTCACCAGACAAGAAACGGTTCATTTCCGCTACCGCATTTTCGATCGGTAAGAAAGTGACTTTGTTGATCACCGTTTTCGCGTTGTCCCAGTAGTATTGGTTACGAACCATTTCTAAACGCTCGTTCACTACCCACTTATCAACGACATACGCGCCGTTACCAACGAAGTGTTCTGGTTTCGTCCATTGATCACCGAATTTTTCTACTGTCGCTTTATGAACTGGTTTCATTGTCGTGTGGCCAGTCATCATCACGAAGTAAGGTACGGCTGTTTCCAGCTCAATCACTAACGTGTGATCATCAAGTGCTTTTACGCCCAGTGTTGATTTGTCTTTTTTACCCGCAACGATATCTTTTGCGTTAACCATCTTGGTGTATTCCATGTACCAAGAGTATGGAGACGCGGTTGCTGGGTCGACGGCACGCTGCCAGCTGTAAACAAAATCTTGCGCCGTGACTGGATCACCGTTAGACCATTTTGCATCTTTGCGTAGGTGGAAAGTAAACGTTTTGTTGTCCGTCGTTTCCCAGCTTGTTGCTACACCAGGGATTGTTTTGCCGTCTGCGTCTTGGTTAACCAAGCCTTCTAATAGATCACGGATAACGTGAGACTCAGGCACACCTTGCGATTTGTGCGGATCGATGGTGGCAACTTCGGTACCGTTACCACGAACCAGTTCCTGTTTTGCTGATAGTTTAGTGCCTGCTGGAACGTCAGCAGCGAAAGAAAGAGTAGAAGTGGCAGCCACTGCCAAACCAGCGCCTAGAAGAAGGGCTTGAGTGATTTTGTTCTTATACATGCATAAACTCCAAGTTTTTTATTTGCATCCATGACTTCTTTGCAAAACACCAGAAACGGTCGGTGATTTAGAAATTTCCAGCTTGTTTTTTAAGCAAAAATAGCTAAATACTCGCAAAGATTGCGGCACACATTAGCAATCATTGAAGTAATTTGCCATAAAAATGTAGCAAAAAACGTAATAATCCTTAGGAAACCGCGCAATATTAGCACCTTATACTAGAGCTTTAGTTTTCAGCAGAAGTTTATTAAACAGCAAACTAAAACTCGCAGATATAAGTGTCGATAAATCTAAAAATCCACCCCACATCAGCATCTTGTGCTAGATATGTTGCTAAAAATTAACATTTATGACATATGGCGTCTAACGAATTGTGGCGATTATTTTGTCAGAAAAGATGGTATTGTGAACAATGTCACCCATTCAACATGACAACAAAAATCAACTTAAGACCATGTTATTACTGACAGTGATCGTGATACAAAAAAGCGATGGCAGAGACCATCGCTTTTTCATTACCTGGCAATTATTGTGGTGAGTGCCAACGCTGCGCGGCTTTGTTGTCCGACTCTCGAGATTCTACCCAGCGCGTTTGTTCGGAGGTTCTCTCTTTCTTCCAAAAAGGCGCTTTGGTCTTAAGAAAGTCCATAATAAATTCACACGCTTCAAAAGCCGCGCCACGGTGGGCACTGGACACACCCACGAATACAATTTGATCACCAAGTTTTAGATCACCCACACGATGAATCACGCGAACGCTTAATAGCGGCCAACGTGTTTGCGCTTGATCGCAAATCTCACTCAGTGACTTTTCCGTCATACCGGGATAATGTTCGAGTGATAAGCCAATCACTTTGTCGCCGAGATTCATATCACGTACTTTACCAACAAAAGTGACCACCGCCCCAGCGGCGCTCCCTTGCGCTAACTGGGCATATTCTGTAGCGAGATCGAAGTCTTCTAACTGAACAGAAACACGCGAAACCCAAGGCTAACCTCCTGTCACTGGTGGAAAAAATGCCACCTCATCACCGTCTTTGACCTCGGTATCTAATGGCACAATAGTTTGATTGACGGCCGCCAGCAGCTTATCGCTTTCCAATGCAAGCGCCCACTTTCCGGCCTGTGAGGCGAGATGAGCGCGAATCGCTTCGACATTCGCAAGCGGCTCTTGCAGCTCAACTGAATCCGTACCTACCAACTCTCGGGTTTGCGCAAAAAAGAAAACTGTGATCATACACCCGCCTTAAAGTGTCCTGACTTACCGCCAGTTTTTTCCAACAACCGAATATGGCCAATGACAATATCTTTCTGTACCGCTTTACACATATCGTAGATGGTGAGCGCAGCAACAGAAGCTGCCGTCAGCGCTTCCATTTCCACACCTGTCTTGCCCGCCAACTTACACACCGACTCAATACGAACTTTACTTTCCGTTTCAATGGCTTCGATCTGTACTTCGACTTTCGTCAATAACAAAGGGTGGCAAAGGGGAATTAAATCCCAAGTTTTTTTTGCCGCTTGGATACCGGCAATGCGCGCCGTCGCGAAAACATCACCTTTATGATGTTGGCCGGAAAGAATAAGTTGCAGCGTTTCTGGCGCCATGTGAACCCAGGCTTCTGCCCTAGCCTCACGCACCGTTTCAGCTTTAGCCGACACATCCACCATGTTGGCTTCGCCCGAGGCATTGATATGGGTTAATTGGCTCATACTCTCTCCTTTATACACTCAGGTGAGGCATAAAGTTGCACGGACGATGGCTGGCATCCAATTGTTGCTTGATAATTTTGCTCCAGCCCGTACGACACGCACCCGTTGAACCCGGCATGGCGAAAATTACTGTATGGTTGGCAAAACCCGCAATCGCGCGAGATTGAATCGTCGAGGTACCGATCTCTTCATACGATACTTGACGGAATAACTCACCAAAGCCTTCTACTTCTTTATCAAACAATGGCTTGAGCGCCTCAGGCGTGCTGTCGCGCGAAGTAAAGCCCGTTCCGCCAGTAATAAGCACGGCCTGTACGCTCTCATCGGCAATCCACTGAGATACGATGGCGCGGATCTTATACATATCGTCAATGACGATTTTCTTATCGACTATATGATGTCCGGCTTCTTTGGCGCTCTCAACGAGATACGCACCGGAAGTGTCGTTTTCTTCGCTACGAGTATCTGACACTGTCAGTACCGCGATGTTTGCTGGTTGAAACTTGCTTTCAGCGTGACCCATTTGTCCACCTTGTCATGTCATTCAATGAGTGAGCAGCTCGACCATTTAGGCGGCGAGCTCGATAAGTTTGGTGTTATCCACCGATAGACGCCAAATGCGGCGTTGCACCGGTGTTTCCTTGTTGGAGAAAGTGGCTGACGGCTTTATTTTTTAATCCACCCGAGATGCGAGCGATCAGCTCGTCACGTTGCGCATCATTGCTCAACAAATCGCGCAGATCGACCCCCTGTTCACCAAACAAACACAGATGCAATTTGCCTTTTGCCGATACTCTCAAACGATTGCAACTGGTGCAGAAATCTTTCTCGTAAGGCATGATCAGACCAATTTCACCGCGATAATCCGGATGAACAAAAACCTGTGCAGGGCCATCATTAGCGGCTTTCACTTTCGGCAGCCAGCCTTCGTTGAGTAGTTGAGTGCGGATCACAGCACCAGAAATATGATGCTGGTTGAAGAGTTGGTCCATCTCACCGGTTTGCATTAATTCGATCAAACGTAACTGAATGGGGCGATCTTTTATCCAGCGCAGAAAAGCCGGAAACTCGCGTAAATTCAGCCCTTTCATCAACACCACGTTGACTTTGACTTGCTCATAACCGACATCAAATGCACGGTCGATGCCTGACATCACTTGCGTAAATTTATTCTCACCCGTTATTTGCTGAAACATCCGCGCATCAAGACTATCGACGCTGACATTGATGTGAGTCAACCCTGCAGCTTGCCACTGCGCGACCTGCTTCTCAAGCCGGTAGCCATTTGTGGTCATCGCCACTTTTTCGATACCCGGAGTTGAAGCAATGCTCTCAATAATGGGTAAAAAATCTTTACGCAAGCTAGGCTCGCCACCGGTAATGCGCACTTTGTTTGTGCCGCAAGAGGCAAACGCAACCACCAGCCGACGGATCTCTGGAACAGATAAAAAAGATGATGGTGCTTGCCCTTGCGGCTGATAGCCGTTAGGTAAGCAGTATGTGCATTTAAAATTACAGACGTCAGTCACCGACAAACGCAGGTAATAGAACTTGCGATGAAATGTATCTTCAAATTGTTGCGCCACGGAACACCTTTCCAAATACGGGAGGCGAGATCATTTCCAATGTCGCCCTTGTGGCCTTTTGCCACTGGCTTAAGCTGCTTATCGTAAAACACGACTTAGCAAGTTAAGCTCGGAGTTATGGCACCCTTGATCTAGCAAGATAAGGGTAGCTTTGCCAGATAAAATACTTAATATTTATGGTGGAATCTAGCTCTAGCCAAGAAAAACATCACTAAATACACAATTTACTACTTAGTGAGTATCTGATATGAATCGAATACTCTAAATTGTAGTTGGTTATGACAAAAAATAAGAAGAATTGAATGAACGTACACACTTCCAAAAAGGTCGTCGCAGTGGGTGGCGGCCATGGCTTAGGAAGAGTTTTGGCAGCTCTTAAAGACTTTGGTGGGAACGCGACAGGCATTGTCGCGACCACAGATAACGGCGGCTCTACCGGACGCATTCGCCACTGCCAAGGCGGAATCGCTTGGGGCGATACTCGCAACTGTATTAACCAGCTCATCACCGAACCATCGATCAGTTCCATGATGTTTGAATACCGTTTTAAAGGCAGTGGTGAACTTGACGGGCACAATTTAGGGAATCTGATGCTAACAGCATTGGACAACTTATCCGTTCGGCCTTTGGACGCCATCAATCTTGTGCGTGACATGCTCAAAGTCGCGGTCAATATTCTCCCCATGTCTGAGCACCCGTCCGATCTCACCGCCCTGTCGGTGGAGGGAAAATGGGTCACAGGAGAAACCAACGTGGATGAAATGGACACCGATTTAAAACGTTTGGATCTTTCCCCCAAAGTACCAGCAACAAAAGAAGCCGTCATCGCCCTTGAACAAGCAGATGCCATTATTCTTGGTCCCGGAAGCTTTTTGACCAGTATTATGCCACCATTACTTTTACCCGAGCTTGGTAAAGCGATAGCACGTAACAGCAAGGCGAAGCTGATTTTTGTTGCTAACCTGAGCCCAGAATATGGTCCGGCGGGAAGAATGGATCTCAAGCAGAAGCTGGAATGGTGCGAGCGTGCTTGTCAAGGACGGAAAATCGACGTCATTCTTGGTGATACTGACCATCCTGATTTAAAAAAACATTGGCATTTCGCCACCCAATCTCTTGCCTCTGCCAACCACGATTGGCGGCATGACCGCAATAAATTGCGTTTAGCCATTGAACAGCAACTTTCTCACACCTAATCGGTGATACAAAAACGGCCCACCAAGGGCCGTTTTCTGTCTATATATTAAAGACTTAGAATGCGTCGTTTTGCCATTTCTGATACGCGTGCTGAGTTTGATGTAACACATCAATCATTGCCAACACATCGTTCACTTCGTCAAACGCGTCGTTTTGTTTCGCTCGTCCGTCCAAATTGAGGGCAAAATCGCACAGAGCATCGGCACCAAAACTGGCCGCGCTGCTTTTTAATGCATGACTGATCTCTTTGAGGTAAGTGATTTTGTCATTGTAAGTGGCATCCGACAGTACCCCAAGGTAGGTCTCAAGTTCGTTGAGGAAAATGCCCAGCAATACTGGCACATTCTCGGGACCAATCTCTTCACCGAGCGAAGCGATTTTCTCTTTATTCAGTAATTCCGTCACGGGCCCTGCTCTCTTCTTTTCCATTCCAAGTCTGGAGTTTGCGATAGATAGTTGATGGACTGACGTCCAAGTAACCTGCGGCACGTGGAATATTACCATCACACGCCTTAATCGCCTGCTCAATCGCCATTTTTTCTGTCATCCACAGCGGGTAAATATCTGTTACAGAGACTGGCTCGAGTTCTTTAAACAAACGATTCTCGCTGCGAGCGAGAGGTTGATTTAACGGCGGTGGCAACATCTCCATGGTAATTTCCTTACCATTATTTAGTACTACTATGTTGCGCAGTACGTTTTGGAGTTGTCGCACATTGCCGGGCCATTCGTACTCATTGAATCGCTCAAGTACCTGTGGAGAGAAACGTACAAAGTTTTTACCCTCTTCATGAGACATGTACCCGAGCAAAGAGTAGGCGATTTCTATCACATCCTCTCCCCGCTCTCGCAACGGCGGAAGATGCAGTGGGATCACATACAAACGGTAGTACAAGTCCTCACGAAAACGGCCTTCTTGCACTTCTTTCCATGGATCGCGGTTGGTTGCGCAAACAAAACGTACATCGACACTTTTCATTTTTGACGAACCGACTTTCTGGAACGTGCCGGTTTGGATGAAGCGCAGTAGCTTGGTTTGCAAATCCAAATCCATTTCGCACAGCTCATCAAGAAACAAAGTACCGCCATCGGCTAGTTTCTGCCGCCCCTTGTCGATCCGTCGCCGCGCCGGTAAAGGCACCTTTTACGTGGCCAAATAGCTCACTTTCAATCAAATCTTTGGGAATCGCCGCACAGTTAATCGCGATGAAAGGCTTGTCGCCGCGACGACTTGCAGCGTGAATGGCCTCAGCACAGACTTCTTTCCCCGTACCACTTTCTCCGGTAATGAAAATACTCGCTTTGCTGCTTGCCGCTGAGTCGATGGTGCGATACACCTGCTGCATTTTCTGGCTACTACCAATGAAACCCTGATAGTTCTGATTCGCCGGACTGTCGGCTTCATTTTTCAGTTTGCTGGCTTTACGAATGGCGTTATTGACCGTGACCCGCAAGCGATCTGCTTCACAAGGTTTAATCAAAAAGTCTTGTGAACCATGTCGCATCGCCTCGACTGCCGTATCAATCGAACCGTGCGCGGTCATAAAGATAATCGGCACATCAGGATGACTGGCTTTCACTGCGTGCAGTACATCCATCCCGGTCATGTCAGGCAACCTTAAATCAAGCAGGATCAGATCCGGGATTCGGTGTTTGAGACTTTCAATCGCATCGCGTCCAGTACCGACAATATTAATGTCGATACCCAATGGCGTTAGATAGGATCGGTATAAAGCCGCAACAGACGCAGTATCTTCCACCATGAGAAGATAACGCGAGCGCGGCGCATCAGTAGTGTGTTGCATACTCTAGCCAATTTTTATTTGTGTTTCGAACAATAATCGCATTGCGCGATGCATTTTGCAAATTACAAAAGGTTTTTTTCGAAAATATGTTCAAATTTCAAGCAATGAGGACCACAAAGATTGGCATAAAGGATGCAGTGGCTAACTGACCTTTTAGGTCACCTAGCCAACTGACGTTGTTAGTGAACTTCGTGTTCGCAACCGTAGCCAATAGTGAAAACGCTGTTGGCTTTTTTTTGCGTCTGAGATTGAAATTCGCGCTTAGCTATTAGCAATGAATTGCTGACGCAACTTTTCAATTTGGTCGCGCTTCTCTGCGGCCAATTCGAACTCCAAGTCACGGGCATGCTTGTACATCTGAGCTTCCAATTTACTGATCTCTTTCTCAAGCTGCTGCGGAGTTAAAATGCCGTAGGTTTGAGAAGGCTCAGCCACTTTAGACAGAGGTACCATTTGGCTGCTCTTCTGCTTGCGGCTCTTGGCAATATCGCCCAGCTCCATAATATCTTTGATATTGCGTTTTAGCGCTTGCGGCTGGATGCCCATTTTCTCGTTGTAAGCCTGCTGCTTCTCTCGACGGCGATTGGTTTCGTCCATCGCCTTTTGCATTGATTTGGTGATGTTGTCTGCGTATAGGATGGCTTTCCCATTTAAGTTGCGCGCTGCGCGGCCAATGGTTTGAATCAGAGAGCGTTCAGAACGTAAAAAACCTTCTTTATCGGCATCCAGAATCGCTACCAGCGACACCTCAGGCATATCGAGACCTTCGCGCAATAAGTTGATCCCTACAAGCACGTCAAACTCACCTAAACGTAAGTCACGGATAATCTCAACCCGCTCGACCGTATCGATGTCTGAGTGCAGATAGCGTACTTTGACATCGTGTTCATGCAGATACTCGGTCAAATCCTCCGCCATGCGTTTGGTTAGCGTGGTCACCAGCACCCGTTCGTCTTTCACGGCGCGCAGACGAATCTCAGAAAGCAGATCATCGACTTGAGTCGCCACTGGACGCACTTCCAAAACTGGATCTAGTAATCCTGTTGGCCGCACCACCTGATCCGCGATTTCACCCGCGGATTTTTCCAGCTCGTAGTTGCCGGGGGTCGCCGACACAAAAATAGTTTGTGGCGCCAATGCTTCAAATTCATCAAACTTGAGTGGACGATTATCCAACGCGGAAGGCAGACGAAAACCATATTCCACCAAGGTTTCTTTACGCGAGCGGTCACCTTTGTACATCGCACCGATTTGTGGAACGGTCACGTGCGATTCGTCGATGATCAGCAAGCCATCGTGCGGGAGGTAATCAAATAAGGTTGGCGGTGGCTCGCCTTCTGAACGTCCACTGAGATAACGCGAGTAGTTTTCGATACCCGAGCAGAAGCCCAGTTCGAGCATCATCTCAATATCAAATTGAGTTCGTTGGGTAATACGCTGATCTTCGAGCAGTTTATTGTTTTCTCGCAAATAGGTTTGACGCTGAAGTAACTCTTGCTTGATATTCTCAATCGCTTCGAGAATACGATCACGTGGTGTCACGTAGTGCGTTTTGGGGTAAACCGTAAAGCGAGGGATGTCACGTTGCTTAATCACGCCCGTCAAGGGATCAAAAATACTGATGCAATCAATTTCATCGTCAAACATTTCCACTCGTACCGCATCTTGATCAGACTCGGCGGGAAAGATATCAATCACTTCACCGCGGACTCTAAACTGCCCTCGCTCGAAGGCAATGTCATTGCGGCTGTATTGTAGCTCTGCCAATCGGCGTAAAATATCGCGTTGATCCATCACGTCGCCACGGCGAATATGCAGCATCATCTGTAAATACGCTTCAGGATCGCCCAAACCATAAATCGCGGAAACCGAAGCAACGATAATCGCGTCTTTTCGCTCCAGGAGGGCTTTGGTTGCCGATAAGCGCATCTGCTCAATATGCGCATTGATGGATGCATCCTTCTCGATAAAAGTGTCGGTGGTGGGCACGTACGCTTCAGGTTGATAGTAATCGTAGTAAGAGACGAAAAACTCAACGGCGTTGTTGGGGAAAAAGGCTTTCATTTCGCCGTACAACTGAGCCGCTAAGGTCTTGTTGGGGGCCAACAGGATCGCGGGTCGCTGTGCTTGCGCAATGACATTCGCGAGAGTAAAGGTTTTGCCTGATCCGGTCACACCCAACAAAGTTTGGTGAGCCAAGCCGGAGTCTAATCCTTCAATCAATTGCTTAATCGCGCTTGGCTGATCACCGGATGGCGCATATTCCGACACTAAATCAAATACTTTGCTCATATCTTCCCCGCTTCTGATGGCTACGACTCAAAGCTGTATAAATATACACATCATCGCCAAAGAATGACAGCGCAACAAGCGCTTGTCGATTTTGCCTTAGATGCGTTTAGGCAAAATCGCACAGAGTTTTTTCTGGATTTCCTGACAATGACTTGATATTATCCTCGCCCATTTTGCGGCTTAACTGGCTTTAACAGCAAAATATTCTTCCACAAGTTTTCCCCAGAATAGTGCGTCTTTGCCTATTTTCTTACTTTTCCGCGACCTGCAAACCATTTTGATTACATCTTGGATCCGTGTCATATTTTTGAGTTATTCGATAGAAATCATTAAATTAGCATTAGTAATTCGTCATTAATTTCTAGAGTTTAATACCTAAATTATCCACTCAAACTATTTGCTCAAGTTTAACTCACACACTTATCCACAATTTTGGTGGATAAGTAAACTCAGCCTTTGAGCCGCAAGGCATACAGAAAAGTAAAGTTTTTTTTAAAGCAAAAATGTGTATCTCAGACATGAATAGCTATTGACAGACAATCACCTGATCGGTATCATTCGCCCCGCTTTTTAGCACGACTTTTCCTCCTTAGCTCAGTCGGTAGAGCGACGGACTGTTAATCCGCAGGTCGCTGGTTCGAGCCCAGCAGGAGGAGCCAAATTCATAAAAAAGCCACTTCGCAAGAGGTGGCTTTTTTGTCTAATCTTGTATGGTCAATATTGACTACACACATTACTTTTCGTCTTGTCAAACCTTTAGCAAACTGAAGTATTTTTCTGTCCATCCAAACTTGCTGGCAAAATAGTCAGTATACGCGCGCTCGATAAGCCTGAAAATCGACTATTCAGAAGCCGCTGGCATGCTTGGGTCATTTTGTCCAACAAGATGCAAATGTACATCTTGTTGCGGAAATGGAATGGAAATGCCTTCCCTGTCAAAACGCAGTTTTACTTCTTTGGTGACATCCCAATACACATCCCAGTAGTCATCTGTTTTGACCCAAGGACGGACGATGAAATCAACAGAAGAGGTATTAAGCATATGAACTTTGATATTGGGTTCAGGGGAGCGCAATACCGCAGGGTGAGATTTTACGATATCGGTCAGCACCGCTTCTGCTTTGAGTAGGTTATCCGTGTAACCTATACCAAACACCATATCGACACGGCGAATTTTTTCATGAGTGACATTTTTAATCACCTCCCCCCAGATTTTACTGTTTGGCACAATAATGATTTGGTTATCAAAAGTACGGATAGTGGTATTGACTAAACTCATATGGCTGACTTTACCGTCTACACCACCGGCATGGACAAAATCACCGACATCAAACGGTCGATAAATCAGTAACATCATACCGGCAGCAAAGTTAGATAAGGTATCTTGCAAAGCAAAACCGATGATCACCCCTGCAATACCAAAGCCCGTTAACACTGGCGCTAAATTGAAACCAAACTGTGAAAGGCCGATCAAGATACCAATAATCCATACTACCTTTCCGGAAATGGAAACGAAGAAGTCCTGCATTAAGTGAGACATGTTGATATTTTTCGAGCTAACTGCAGAGCGCACTAAACTTCTCGTTACTTTTGCTCCACCTTTCGCAGTCATCAAGATCAACAGAAAAATAAACAACTGAAACAAGTGTTGAACCGCATTGCTGGTAAGCCAGTTAATAAATGAGTTCGACCAATGATGTAGGATTGAAAATGCAACTTGAGTATTAAGCAACTCTTGAGTAATGCTACCCGTTGCTTGAAAAATTTGTCGTTTATAATCCGCAGTTTCCATCGCAAGACTATCAGCAATGCCAACCACCACACGCAAACTTTTTGTGACAATATCGAGCCTCTGCTGAGTGAAAATCAGTGACAATTGTAAGCTCGCTTTCTCAGATTCAGGGCTAGAGCTGATCTGGCCATTGATTATACTGCTTTGCTGCTTTAAATATTCCAGCGAAGCCGATAAAAGTCGAAGGCGTTGATTGACGCGTTCCTTTAGCGTGGCTTGTGGTTGGGTCACATCAATATCTAGCCGATTCAACCATTGGATATTTTCTAAACCAGATTGGTAAGTCGCATCAAGATAATACTGCAGCTCTCTATAAGTGGAAATGTAAGACAGTTTATCCTCATGAGATGCCCGTGCAAGATTACTATCAATAGAATTAAGCCTTTCCGTAATATAGCGGTTCGCTTCCTCAGTATAAGCATGTTGGGTTTTTACCCAATCAATTAGCTTGTCTTTGGCAATAACATTATCTTCTACGGCCTTGGCAAGACTCTTCCTTAGTTCCGCGTTTTTCTGAAATAATTGCAGTTGTAAAGCATCACGCACATCACCCGTCGCTTGATCTAATGTCACTGATAACTCGCTGATGTATTGCTTAGCTTGTTCAATCTCATTTTCGAGCTCTGAAGATGGGGTTTCAATGATAGCCACGGAATCGCCTTCTGTCCGTGTCTCACTCTGTGGTTGTTCATTTGCCCATACACCGCTTGCCAATAGCAACAACATCATTGCCAAGCTCCAGGCTAGACACTGCTTGATGGTGTAATTATTGCCATGTTTTGCCATCATCATTCACCTTCTCACTCCTTAGCCAACATACCGTTCATCGAATAATCAAAGTGTTCTATCATCAACTTTGGCAGTAGAGTGCCCACTCACAAACCTAACTGAAATCTGCTGAAGTTAATCGACTACTCTATCTCTTTGTTATTAATAGTATAGAATTGTTTCAAGATATGTTAGCGGCGAATAAAGTGTATAACCATGGATAGGGTCGACAAACGTTTAATTAGCTGTGATGAATGTGGACTCATCGCCACAGTGCCAGCGTTAAGCCAAGCACAAACCGCACACTGCCCCCGTTGCGGTCATACGCTTACCCAAACCCAAAAGCACCCCTATCAAACCGCTATCGCCCTGGCGATAAGTTGTTTGATGTTATTGGTGCTTAGCCTTGCGTTCCCGTTCATGTCGTTTAGTGTGCAAGGATTGACTCAGGAAATTACGCTCCTGAATGCGGCAAAAATGTTGGGGGAATTCCAAAATGTCTTATTAGCCATTTTACTTTTCGCCACCGTTATTCTCTTTCCCGCGCTTTATATTTCCCTCCTGCTGTTTTTGTATTATAAAGCGGCGCAAAGCAAACAACGGGCGCTTTCGAAACGTGAAATCCAGTTAGCAACACTGTTGTGCAAAGCATTGTTTAAAGTCCAGCCGTGGATGATGGTGGATGTCTTTTTAATTGGCGTATTAGTCAGCCTCATCAAAATTGCCTCACTGGCCGAAGTGGCGATGGGGTATTCCTTTTGGGCGTTCTGCCTTTTTTCGGTCTTGGTGGTGAAAACGGTCTCGTTGGTGGATCGTTATTGGTTGTGGCAGCATTTTATTCCAGCGCTGATTCCACAAGGAGTCACCTCTGGGCAAACCCACTGCACTCACAACCACGTCAGTTGCCATACTTGTCAGCAAATCAATCTGCTTACGCCTGAGCATAAAAAGCCTTCTTGTATACGCTGTGGTAGCCGCCTGCATGCCTATCACCCACAACTCAATTTACAGCGTGCTTGGGCATTACTGTTTGCTGCGGTGATTTTTTATATTCCGGCCAATCTTTACCCGATGATGTACACCGTCAGTCTCGGCCAATCGGAAGGTTCAACCATTATGCAGGGCGTGATTCTCTTATGGCATCTTGGCTCCTACCCGATTGCGATGGTGATTTTCTTAGCCAGTATTTTCATTCCGATGGCGAAGATGTTTGCGCTCGGCTGGCTTTATTGGCAAGCCGGAAAACTGAACGTTTTTCCTGAAAAGCAGAATCTAAAACGCCTCAAAGTCTATCGAATCACCGAGCTTATCGGGCGTTGGTCAATGATCGATATTTTTGTGGTGGCGATCTTGGTGGCCTTGGTGCAACTGAATAACCTGATGGCCATCTATCCGGGTCCTGCGGCGCTCTCTTTTGCAGCGGTAGTGATCTTAACCATGTTATCGGCAATGGTTTTTGACCCCAAAACATTGTGGCAAGAATCGCCTAAAACCTCCCAAACAAAATTCAATGGAAAAGGCTTTCTATGAGTGACGAAATCCAAGCTAACGCTGAGGTGACTTCGCAAAAGCAGCTATCTGCGATTTGGATTATTCCAATTCTCGCCCTCGCAATGGGACTATGGATGTTGTTTCAGTACGTTAATAGCACTGGCCCCAAAATCACCTTAATCCTGCCAACGGCAGATGGGTTGGAAGTGGGTAAAACCCAGATCAAAGCCTTGAATGTCAATGTCGGGGTCATCACCGACATTACCCTGAGCGAAAATTACGATCACATCGTGGCAACCGCACAAATGAGTAAAGATGCCGAACGCATGTTGCGAGAGGATACGCTCTTTTGGGTGGTTAAACCCCGCATTGGCAGAGAAGGCATTTCTGGGCTTGATACCTTACTTTCTGGAGCCTACATTCAGCTCCAGCCGGGCAAGGTATCAACCTCTAAGGCTTATTTCAACGTAATGGACTTGCCCCCTGTAGCACCACCGGATACAAAAGGCTTACGTTTATTACTGACCAGTAAAGAAGCGGGAAAACTCAGTGTGGGCGACCCCGTGATGTATGAAGGTTTTACCGTGGGACGCGTCGAAACAACTCAGTTTGATGTTGAAAGTAAAAAAGCCCATTACCAACTCTTCGTATTCGCACCCTACGATAAATTAGTGACTAGTCGCACTTTTTTCTGGCTTAACTCCGGCGTCAGCCTTCAACTCAATGCCGAAGGTCTTGAGTTTAGTTTAGGTTCCGTCGAAAGCCTACTCAAAGGCGGCGTCACCTTTGGCCTGCTGCAAGAAGAGGATTCGGGTCAACTGATTACTCAGCAAATGACCGAGTTTCGCTTATTTGATGATGTAAAACAGATCCGCGAAGGCATGTACGACGACTATATCGAGTTTGTGATGATGTTTGATGAGTCAGTACGTGGGCTCAATCCTTCGGCTCCCGTCGAATATCGTGGCTTACGCATTGGTACCGTGACCAAAGTTCCATTGAGAACACGCACCTCAAACATTGACATCAATACCAAACGTATCCCAGTTTTAGTTCGTATTGAACTTGGCCGACTATACGATAATTTCACTGCTGCTGAACTCCCTGCTTTGCAACAACGTATGCAAGATGAGTTCGCAAAAGGTCTAAGAGCCTCATTAAAGAGTGGGAATCTTGTAACTGGCGCATTGTACATAGACATGGACTATTTTTCTGACGAAGCAACAGAGCAGATCGCTCGCTTTGACGGCTACCCTGTCTTTCCAACCAAGCAAGGCGGTTTCGCTGAGGTTCAGAAACAAGTAACTGACTTGCTGAGGAAAGTGAATCAATTACCCATGGATAAGACCTTATTGTCATTAGAACGTACTTTGCAGGCATCAGAAAGATTGCTAATTTCAGCCGAGCGCATTCTTAATAAACAAGAGATGCAAAATCTGCCCGTGGATATTCAAGCGAGCTTAAGACAACTGGAACAGACAATCTCAGGTCTGAGTCCTGAATCGACGGTATATCATGAGTTGGAAATGACGCTTGTCGATCTCAAGCAAATCATGTCACAGCTCAAGCCTGTAGTTGAGCAGATTAACAGCAAGCCCAACTCTCTCGTTTTTGGTCAAGATAAGATTACCGACCCTATACCAGCAAAAGGAAAAAAATGATGATTAGATGGCTTACGGTTTTACTCTCGGTCGTCATGTTCGGTTGCAGCAGCAATACGCAGGAGCATCCAATCAACTACTTTTTACTCGACAATACTTTCAATACGTCGGCACTAGAGAGCCATGAAAAACAAACACTGCTGGTCGTGTACCCGGTCACTCTCAGTTCGCATCTTGATACACCGAGCATCATTTACCAAACGACAGATACTCAAGTGGTTAAAGCGCAGAGAAACCAATGGGCAGACTCTCTATCTAACCAAATAACCAAGAAACTCGTTCAGAGTTTACGTCACTCGCAAGAGCGTTACTGGCCAATCGAGTTAAGCGCCCTGGTAACACAAAAGAAAAACAAGCTACAAATATCATTAACCAAGTTTAATGGCACCTTTTCGGGCGATGCAGAGATCCAAGGTGAGTGGACACTATTCGACACACAAAACCGTTTGGTTATCAATCGTAGTTTTTTGATTACCGTCCCACTACAAGAAGAAGGCTATCGTGCACTCGTTAAGGCACTATCTACAGGCGTTGACTTGATCGGGGATGAAATTAGCACTCAACTTACCACCACAAAAGCAAAATCGGAAACACAAACCAAAGGGTAAACTCCAAAGTTTACTTTAAGGTGTTATTCAATGTATGATGAGCAAAACGCACGTCGTTTATGGTCAATAAGCGTCACAAGGCTCTGGAGTATTCACAAAGAATCCCCCCTTTCCCGTGATGAGATTTAGGAGCAAAACACAATGAATCCTTCTTTTACTCGTTCCGCCGCAGCGAGACGAACGTTTATCAGTACGGTTATTATGTCGGCTTTCCTGCTAGCCGGTTGTGGCGAAGCACCACAAGTCAGCACGCCAGCCCCGATCATCAAGCCAGCATTGACTGAAATTGTCGCTAGCCAACAAGCTTCCGATCTGACCTTTAACGGAGTCGTCAGAGCCGCGCAACGTGCTGATCTCGCCTTCCGCATCAGTGGCCGTCTTACGGATATCGACGTCAAAGAAGGCGACCAAGTGAAAAAGGGGCAATTGCTTGCTACCCTCGATTCTAGAGATGTCAAAACGGCATTGGAATCCGCTCAACTTGAGCTGAAAAACACCGAGCAAGAATACCGCCGCGCGAAAACGGTGTTCGAGAAGACCCAAGCCATTTCTAAAGCTGAGTTAGATAAAGTCACTAACCGCTATGATCTGGCGAAGAATCGTGTGGAAGAAGCAAAACGCAAACTGGAGTACACGCAAATCACCGCTCCGTTTGACGGCATCATCAGTGAAAAGGTGGTGGAAAATTTTGCTCAAATCCAAGCCAATCAGGTGATCATGACGCTGCAAGACCTGAATGATTTGGAAGTAGCGATTGAAATTCCGCACCGCGTGATGATTGCTGGTGTTCGCAATACCCGTGCCATTGCCGAACTTAGCGCCATTCCTAATCAGCAGTTTGATTTACAACTGCGTACCTACTCCACTCAAGCCAGTTCTGATTCGCAAACCTATTCTGTGGTACTGGGCTTTGAAGATTTGAAAGGCTTCCGCGTCATGCCTGGCATGTCTGCCAAAGTTATCCCTGTGCAAGAAAATTCTGAGGGAGAGCGTCGCTTGATCACTCTGCCCATCACGGCACTCGTACCAGATAACCAAGGCAAACAATATGTTTGGGTGGTAAATGCACAAAACCAAGCAGAAAAACGCTACGTTGAAATCGGTCCTACTTATAAAGACCGCGTCGTTATTCAGCAGAATCTCACCCCCGGTGAACAAGTCATCATCGCTGGTGTTTCTAGCGTTCGAGAAGGCATGCAAGTGCGTCCGTATACTGAGAAAGACGGAGCCCAATAATGGATATTGCACGTTATACCTTGGCTAAACGCACCAGCGTTTGGGTGCTGATTGTCCTTACTTTGATTGGCGGTTACATCAGCTATTTGAAACTGGGCCGCTTTGAAGATCCTGAGTTTGTGATTCGCCAAGCGGTGATCATTACTCCGTATCCGGGCGCAACGGCGCAGGAAGTATCCGATGAAGTCACAGATGTGATTGAAGGCGCGGTACAAGCACTGCAAGAGCTCAAAGAAGTGAAATCGGTTTCGATGCAAGGACGCTCTGAGGTCACCGTCGAAATCAAACTCGAATTTGCTAAATCTTCGGCTCAGTTGCAGCAAGTCTGGGATAAGCTACGTCGCAAAGTCGCGGAAGCCCAACGTCAGCTCCCTCCTGGAGCGGGGGCGCCAATTGTGAATGATGATTTTGCCGATGTGTATGCACTGTTTTATGCTGTCACCGGTGAAGGCTTTAGCGATAAGCAGTTGCAAGACTACGTTGATACTTTGCGCCGTGAACTGGTGCTCGTACCGGGCGTCGCCAAAGCCGCTACGTTAGCCGAGCAACAAGAGGCCATTTTCATCGAAATGTCCAGCGACCGAATGGCGGAATATGGCCTATCTGTCGAGCGCGTGCTGCAAGTGTTGCAAAAACAAAGTTTAGTGACGGTAGCCGGCACGGTAGACGCTAACGCGATGCGCATTCCAGTGATCCCAACCTCTAACATCAGCTCGTTTGCCGACCTTAATAATTTACAAGTTGCGGTGGGCAGCAATAACGCCATTGTCCGTTTAGGGGATATCGCCAATATCAGTCGTGGCTACACTGAACCTGCGTCGATGCTCATGCGTTACAACGGCCAACGTGCGATTGGCTTTGGTATTTCCAACATGACTGGCGGTAACGTGGTTGAGATGGGGGACGCTGTGAAAGCGCGTCTGGCCCAACTGGAAGATCAACGTCCACTGGGTATGGAACTGCATGTTATCTCAATGCAGTCTGACTCGGTTCGTGCTTCGGTCGCTAATTTTATCGATAACCTCATCGCAGCTGTCGCGATCGTGTTTGTGGTGTTACTTCTGTTTATGGGGGTACGCTCTGGCGTGATCATCGGCTTTGTTCTGCTGCTTACCGTGGCCGGTACCTTGTGTGTGATGTTAATCGATGACATCGCCATGCAACGTATTTCTTTAGGTGCGCTCATCATTGCCCTCGGCATGTTAGTAGACAACGCGATTGTGGTCACAGATGGCGTACTAGTGCGATTTCAGCAAGAACCGAACGCAGATAAGCAACAAGTGGTATCCGAAGTGGTGAATGCCACAAAATGGCCACTGCTTGGTGGTACGGTGGTGGGTATTTTTGCCTTCAGCGCGATTGGCCTTTCACCTTCTGATATGGGTGAATACGCGGGCTCTCTGTTCTGGGTGATCCTCTACTCGATGTTTTTGAGTTGGGTATTTGCGGTCACGGTAACACCGATGCTGTGTCACGACTTTTTACGGGTCAAAGCACAAACGCAACAAACCAAGCCCTCTAAAATGGTGACGGGTTATAAAGCAGTGTTGCAGTGGGTTCTGAGCCATCGTGTCGTGAGCTGTTTAATGCTGCTTGGCACTCTGATTGCCGCAATTTGGGGCGCTCAATTTATTCCACCGGGCTTTATGCCCGAATCGCAACGCCCGCAATTCGTAGTCGATGTCTCTTTGCCTCAAGGCTCAGACATTCGTCGTACCGAACAAGTGGTGGCAAGCATTGAGAAAGACGTGGCACAGAAAGCAGGCATCACCAATATCACTAGCTTTATCGGTGGGGGTGGTCTGCGATTTATGCTCACTTATGCTCCTGAGGCACGTAACCCAAGTTACGGACAACTGCTGATCGATATTGATGACTACACCAAAATTGCGCCACTGGTGGGTGAACTACAAAGCGAGTTAGATGCGAAATACCCAGATGCTTCGATCAAAGTGTGGAAGTTTATGCTCGGTCGTGGCGGCGGTAAGAAAATTGAAGCCGGTTTCAAAGGGCCAGACAGCCATGTGCTGCGCCAATTGGCTGAGCAAGCCAAAGCCATTATGCATAACGACCCGAACCTGATCGCGGTGCAAGATGACTGGCGTCAGCAAGTGCCGGTATTGCAGCCGGTGTATTCAGCGCAAGAAGCTCAACGCCTTGGTTTGACCACACAAGAAATCAGCGCGGCGATCGCGCAAACGTTGAGTGGACGTAATGTTGGTGTGTATCGTGAAGGCAATGATTTGATCCCGCTGATTGTCCGTGCACCAGAGAGTGAACGTAACCACGAACGTGCAATTGAGAACAGTGAAGTCTTCAGTGCGCAAACGGGCCGCTACATTCCAGTTAGCCAGTTGGTGGACTCGGTAAACACGGTCTATCAAGATGCTTTGCTGCGCCGCATCAACCGCATGCCGACCATTTTAGTACAAGCCGATCCCGCCCCAGGAGTGATGACTGCGGACGCTTTCAACCATGTACGTGAAAAAATCGAGCAGATTGAATTGCCCGCTGGCTATGAGCTGATTTGGTACGGCGAATATAAGGCATCAAACGACGCCAATGAAGGCCTAGCAATTTCAGCACCTTACGGCTTTGCAGCGATGATTCTCGCGGTGGTATTTATGTTTAACGCACTGCGTCAGCCACTCGTGATCTGGATGACGGCGCCTTTTGCCGTCGTGGGTGTCACCATTGGCCTCATCGCCTTTCAAACCCCATTCGAGTTTATGGCAATCCTCGGCTTTTTAAGCTTGATTGGTATGATGGTGAAAAACGCAATTGTGTTAGTTGACCAGGCCGATGCTGAAATCAAAGCAGGGAAAGAAGCTTACTTCGCAATTATTGATGCTGCGGTGAGCCGCGCACGGCCAGTATTGCTCGGCGCTTTCACCACCATTTTAGGTGTAGCACCTCTGCTGGTGGATCCTTTCTTTAAAAGTATGGCGGTGACCATCATGTTTGGTTTGTTGTTTGCTACCATCCTCACCTTAGTGGTGATACCACTGTTTTATTCGATATTTTTTCGAGTAAAAAAAACAATGTGATAAAACATGACTAAACGAAAAAGCCACTTCGCAAGAGGTGGCTTTTTTTGCTTGTGAAAACGACGAATCGAATCAGTGTACCGACGAAGTATCGACGCCTCGTTTGGGCTTAGGCGCTAGCCATATCATGCAAGCCGCCAGCGCAAAGATACACGCAATCACCATAAAAAGTTGGTTAGTCGCGATCATGACACTTTGCCCTTGCAGCATCCAATCCATGCTAGAGCGTGCTTGCTCAGCACTCATTCCACCATTTTGCATTGCTGCTAGCGCCACACCACTGCGATCGGTTAAGCCTGCTAACTCCGCATGCACATACCGCGTTTCATGCTCCCACGAGGTATTGATCATCGATGTGGCAAACGCACCGGACAAGGTTCGAATAAAATTCATTAGCCCTGCCGCAGATTCCATTTCATGCGGTTTGACACTTCCCAAGGCAATCGCTGTCAGCGGCACAAAAAACAGCGGCATGCCGATACCTTGGAAAAACAGCGGCCAACTGATCTGGGCGAAAGTCATCTCGACCGATCCAAAACTGCGATATAAGGTCCACAACCCAAGCCACATTACCCCGGTAAAGACGAACGGCCGAGGATCATATTTTGACGCCAAGTTAGCAACAATCGGCGCTAAAAACACCGCTAAAATGCCCATTTTCGCCGTCGCAAAACCGGAGATGGTGGCGGTATAGCCCATGTAGATTTGTAGCCAAAGCGGCGTCAACACAGAGATGCTAAAGAAAGCACCAAATGCCAAGGAGAGCGTCACCATACTCATGCTGTAGCCTCGATGGCGAAAGACTTTGAGATCCACCACGGGATTCTTTTCGGTCAGTTCCCATATTAGAAACGCGATAAAACCAATCACCGCCACAACCGCCAAAAAGACAATTCGAGAAGATTCAAACCAGTCGTGATCTTTACCTTCATCCAGCATCAATTGCAGGGCGGCCACCCAAACGACCAGCAACAGTAGACCCACTTTGTCGATTTTTGCTTTCGCCGTCTTGGTTTCAAATCTCAGCAGCAGTTTCCAGCATAGCAAGCCCGCAATGATAGCAAACGGCATTTTCACCATGAAGATGTAAGGCCAGCTGTATTGATCGCACAAGTAGCCCCCCAGTATTGGCCCCATGATCGGCGCGATCAAGGTGGTCATACTCCAAATGCCTATCGCCGCGTGACTCTTGTGTTTGGGAAAGATGCGAATCATCAAGGTTTGCGATAGAGGCATCAGAGGGCCACCCGCGAAGCCAAGAAAAACACGAAACATCACCAATGTGCTCATGCTGTCCGCCATACCGCAAAGCAGCGAAAAGACACCAAACAAGATAAAGCAAGTGACAAACACGCGAATTGATCCGAAACGCGACGCAAGCCAGCCAGTTAATGGAACGGATATCGCCTCAGCCACCGCATATGAGGTAATCACATAAGTACCCTGACTGGTCGACGTACCGAGGCTACCTGCAATATTGGAAACCGAAACGTTCGCGATGGTGGTATCGAGAATGGCGAGAAAATTGGCCATTGCCAAACAGAGCGCGCCGATAAAAAGTGCCCCTCCCGATAGGGGCTGGATCGCTTGGTCGGAGGAATGACTCATGTCGCCTCCTTAACCTTGGTTGGCCAGTTTAATTGCGCGATAGTTGACTAAGGTTTGCCCGTGAGTATCGGTCGTGGTATCGACCGTCACTTCCATCGATAAACCGACTTGCAATGGATGTGCTTGCAAATCTTTAGGATCGAGTTCGATGCGCACAGGCAAGCGTTGCACCACTTTAATCCAGTTACCGGTCGCATTTTGTGCCGGGATCATGGAGAACGCGGCGCCTGTACCGCCAGAAAACCCCGCAATAACACCGTGATAAAGCACCTCATCGCCGTACAGATCGGCTTTTAGAGTGACTTCTTGGCCCACTTTGACATCACGCAGCTCCACTTCTTTAAAATTGGCATCGACATAAATGTTATGCAGGGGAACCACACTCATCAGCGGCACGCCAACTTGCACACGGCGACCAATCTGCACCTGACGTTTGGCAATGACACCACTGATTGGCGCACGGATCACGGTACGCTCCAAGTCGATTTTCGCTTGCTCATAGCGCGCTTTGGCCAGCAACACTTCCGGGTTATTTTCCAGCGTAGTGTTGTCTGTCAATGCTGCATTGGCTTTCTGCGAGCCGATGCTGGATAACTTATTCGCTTGCGCTTGTGCCA
The DNA here is from genome assembly GCF_009763805.1 of Vibrio cidicii. Classification (NCBI taxonomy): domain Bacteria; kingdom Pseudomonadati; phylum Pseudomonadota; class Gammaproteobacteria; order Vibrionales; family Vibrionaceae; genus Vibrio; species Vibrio cidicii. Next base: position 1,853,054 of record NZ_CP046804.1, read on the forward strand.
TGGCGGCTTTGGCTGCATTGAGATTGGCCTTAGCTTGAGCAAATTGTGTTTTCGCGTTGGTCAACTCCTCTTTCGATACCGAACCAGAGCGCAGCAGATCTTCTCTGCGGCTCAAATCAATTTGGGCACGCTCAAAATCGGCTTTAGCAGCATTGAGCTGTGCCTGAGCTCGTTGCTCATTCGCTTCTTGCGCTTCGACTAACGCGGTCAGCCCTTCATCATTTGCCAGATAGCTACGCACACGACGGATGGCTAAAGCCAGATCCGCCTCCGCTTGGCGCAGTGCTAAACGGGCATCGGTATCATCAATTTGCACCAAGACATCCCCCTGATTGACATATTGGGTATCCACAACGTTTACGTTAGCGACAATGCCGCCGACTGCAGGCGTCACTTCTGCCACTTCAGCGGCGGTGTATGCGTTGTCCGTAGTTACAAAATGAGATCCGACAAAGTGCCAATAGGCTGTATAGCCGCCCGCCGCAATGACCACAGCGGCAGCTAAAGCGAGGAATCCTTTTTTGCGCGATTGAGCAGCGCGTGCGGCATCAAAATCTTGGCCTGTCTCTTCTTTGGTTGGAGATGTCATGTAGTAAACCTTCGTCAAAAATGCACGATGGAGCCTTTGAGCATTGGCTTCATCTGGAAATCAAGGGGAAATGAGAACGGCGCACACCAGTTGAGCCGTTTTCGTTAGGCAGCAGTCAAATTGAACGTCTTGAGCAAATAACTAAACCGTACTGTACAGTTATACTCTTGACATCAGGAAACCGTCAAGAGAAACTTAACCCCATTTTTTCGGTTGGAATTGGTAAGAAAGATGCGAGTTAAAAGCGATGAAAAGCGCCAAGCCATTTTGGATATAGCCAAAGAATCCTTTACTAAACAAGGATTTGAACAGACTTCCATGTCACATATATCGAAGCAACTGGGCGGCTCAAAAGCGACGCTTTACAACTATTTCTGCTCAAAAGAAGAGATCTTTTCTGCCGTTATGGAGCAATGTGCTGCATCACAAATTTCCAATTCATTCCTCGCACTTGAGCAAAATAGCGACATCCGCAGCGCACTATTAGAATTTGGTTACAATTTTCTAAAATCGGTTCTGCGTCCTGAAGTCATCTCGATTTATCGCATGGCAATTCATGATGCGGAGCGCTCAGACATTGGTAAACATTTCTATGAAAATGGTCCAAAGCGAGGCTGGACCCGGATGAGAAACTATCTCTCCTTACAAACGGAACAAGGGGTATTGGTGCCTTGTGATCCTTGGGTGGCCGCCATGCAGTTTAAAGCGCTGCTCTACTCGGAATACCATGAACCTTACGTGTTAGGCGCGATCGAAACAACCGTCATCAGAACAGCTTCGTCTTTCCACGGAGCGCGCAGTGACAGCCTTTTTGTGTTTGTACCAAAAAGCGGCATAAGTACATTTCACCTCGAGATTGGGCTAACGGGCCAGATGAATTATCAAGTGCCAAAAACAGATCACGTTAGCCAATTTCATTCAAAATACACGACCGACTTCATTCCACTGTTTGATTGCATTGCCAACGGCTTTCCTTGCCATCCACGGCGACGTTTCTCGGCTCCGATTGCCCGAGCGGTTGCATAACGTATAAATTTCAGCCAGCTATACAAAAACCTTAGCTTTCATTGGTTGTTATTGACGTAACAAAGCACGATAATACCGGGATCGGAATTGAAGAACCTTATAACTATGACCGAATATCTGTTGTTGTTGATTGGCACTGTGTTGGTAAACAACTTTGTACTGGTGAAGTTTTTGGGCCTGTGTCCATTTATGGGGGTGTCGAAAAAGCTGGAAACAGCCATCGGCATGGGGCTTGCGACTACGTTTGTCCTCACTCTGGCTTCTGTCTGTGCCTATTTGGTGGAAAGCTACATTCTCCGCCCGCTTGCGATTGAATACCTCAGAACCATGAGTTTTATTCTCGTGATTGCGGTGGTGGTACAGTTCACCGAAATGGTGGTACATAAAACCAGCCCAACCCTCTATCGTCTGTTGGGCATCTTCCTGCCATTGATTACCACCAACTGTGCTGTACTTGGCGTTGCGCTGCTCAACATCAATGAAAACCACACTTTCATCCAATCGATCATTTACGGTTTTGGTGCCGCAGTGGGCTTTTCGCTGGTGTTGATCCTCTTTGCTGCTATGCGTGAGCGCATTAATGCTGCCGACGTGCCTGTTCCTTTCAAAGGCGCTTCGATTGCCATGATCACCGCAGGTTTGATGTCTCTGGCATTTCTCGGTTTCACCGGATTGGTAAGATAGCATGAGTACCATTTTAATCGCGGTTATCGCGATCGCCATTTTGGCGGCGCTGTTTGGCGCCATTCTTGGTTTCGCTTCGATCCGTTTTAAAGTCGAAGCTGACCCCATCGTCGATCAAATCGATGCCATTTTGCCACAAACTCAATGTGGTCAATGTGGCTACCCTGGTTGCCGACCATACGCAGAAGCGATCGCCAATGGCGACAGCATCAATAAATGCCCTCCCGGTGGACAAGCAACCATAGAAAAGCTGGCCGATCTGATGGGCGTTGAGGCGCAAGAGTCGGCTCATGATTTAGAGGGCAAAATCAAAACCGTGGCCTTCATTCATGAAGACATGTGCATCGGCTGTACTAAGTGTATTCAAGCATGCCCAGTGGATGCGATCGTCGGCGGCACCAAGGCCCTGCATACGGTGATCAAGGATGAATGTACTGGCTGTGATTTATGTGTTGCGCCATGTCCAACGGATTGTATTGAGATGATCCCGCTTACCACCACTCCAGAGAGCTGGAAATGGCAGCTAAATACTATCCCTGTGGTCAACATTACCGAGGCAGAAACACACCGCGCTTCGGGCAGCAACAATAACAATTAAGGGGCAGCATCTTGTCTTTGATTGAACAAATTCGTACTGGCGCCCTGTGGGACTTCCCCGGAGGGATTCATCCGGCCGAAAACAAAACCCAATCTAACCAGCAAGAGCTGGTTTTTGCTTCCATCCCGCAAGAAATCGTTCTGCCGCTTAAACAGCACATTGGCAAAGCGGGTAACCTGTTGGTCAACATCGGCGATCGCGTCCTCAAAGGGCAAGCACTCACTCAGTCAACCACAGGTTTTACTCTGCCAGTTCATGCGTCTACCTCTGGTATTGTCACAGCGATTGAGCCCAGAACCACCGCGCACCCTTCCGGCTTAAGTGAGTTGTGTGTTGTTATTCGCCCAGACGGCCAAGATACATGGGCACCGAAGCAGCCTGTGAGCGATTACACTCAGTGCGATGTGGAAACATTGGTCGATCTCATCCGCATAGCGGGTATTTCCGGTATGGGCGGCGCTGGCTTTCCGACCGCCAAAAAACTGCAATCTGGGCTGAGTCGTACTGACATTCTGATTGTCAACGCCGCCGAGTGCGAACCTTACATCACCGCAGACGACAAACTGTTGCAAGAGCACGCCGACGAAGTTATCCAAGGCATTGAAATTGTAGAGCATATTTTAAAGCCTCAGCTCACCATCATCGGCATTGAGGACAACAAACCCCTTGCCATCGCGGCGTTAGAAAAAGCCGCCATCAACAAAGATATCGTGATTCGCGTTATCCCGACCAAATACCCTTCTGGCGGCGAGAAACAACTGATCAAAGTGTTGACCAACAAAGAAGTGCCTGCCGGTGGCATTCCTGCCGATATCGGTATTTTGGTGCAGAACGTCGGATCACTCTACGCGGTCAAACGAGCGATTGTCGATGGCGAGCCGATGGTCAACCGTATTGTGACTCTCACGGGTAACACCTTCAAACAGCCACGCAATGTTTGGGCGTTACTTGGCACACCAGTGCAAGCACTGCTGGACGAGTTTGGCTATCAAGCCGATAACAAACTGCCGCGTCTGATTATGGGCGGTCCGATGATGGGCTTTAGCCTGCCGCACGCGCATGTGCCAATCACCAAAACCTCGAACTGCATTCTCGCACCAACTCGTCGGGAAATTGAACCATCTCGTTATGAGATGGACTGTATTCGCTGTGGCGCGTGTGCTGAAGCCTGTCCTGCATCGCTTTTGCCTCAGCAGTTGCAATGGCACGCCAAAGCGCAAGAGTACGAAAAGTGCACCGAGCTCAACCTGAAAGATTGTATCGAGTGCGGCGCTTGTGCTTACGTCTGCCCAAGTGAAATCCCACTAGTCAACTACTATCGCCAAGCAAAAGCTGAAATCCGCACTCGCGCTCAAGAAGCCGAAGCGGCCGAGCGCGCTAAACTGCGTTTTGAAGAGAAAAAAGCACGCCTTGAGCGAGAAAAAGAGGAACGGGAAAACCGCTTTAAGAAAGCAGCAGATGATCGCCGGAAAGAGATGAAATCAACTGGCGGCGATGATGCGATTGCCGCGGCGATTGCGCGAGTTAAAGCTCAGAAAGCGCAAGAAAACAGCTCGCAAGCCGAAGTCAAACCAGCCGTTGCCGCCGCGATTGCCAAAGCGAAAGCAAAGCAAGCGCAGGCTTTACAAGCAGGGGAAACCGAGCCTGATAATGCCGAAATGGCCAAACTACGTGAAGAGCGTAAGCGCCTCGCTCGCGAGCGTAAAGTGGCCAAAGAAACGCCACCAAGCGTTGACGAAGAAACCAAGAGTTCCGACTCGAAAGCCGCCGTCGCAGCCGCGATTGCCCGCGCTAAAGCGCGTAAAGCACAAAGTGAAGAGGCAGTTGCAGCGCCAGCAGAAGCAACCGAAACGCAAGACGATCCGAAAAAAGCCGCTGTCGCAGCCGCGATTGCCCGCGCTAAAGCGCGTAAAGCGCAAAGTGAAGAGGCAGTTTCAGCGCCAGCAGAAGCAGCCGAAACGCAAGACGATCCGAAAAAAGCCGCCGTCGCAGCCGCCATTGCCCGCGCTAAAGCACGCAAAGCACAAAGTGAAGAGGCAGTTGCAGCGCCAGCAGAAGCAGCCGAAACGCAAGACGACCCGAAAAAAGCCGCCGTCGCAGCCGCCATTGCCCGCGCTAAAGCACGTAAAGCGCAAAGTGAAGAGGCAGTTGCAGCGCCTACAGAAGCAGCCGAAGTGCAAGACGATCCGAAAAAAGCCGCCGTCACAGCCGCCATTGCCCACGCTAAAGCACGCAAAGCACAAAGTGAAGAGGCAGTTGCAGCGCCAGCAGAAGCAGCCGAAACGCAAGACGATCCGAAAAAAGCCGCCGTCGCAGCCGCGATTGCCCGTGCTAAAGCGCGCAAAGCGCAAAGTGAAGAGGCAGTTGCAGCGCCAGCAGAAGCAGCCGAAACGCAAGACGATCCGAAAAAAGCCGCCGTCGCAGCCGCCGTGGCCCGCGCTAAAGCACGCAAAGCACAACAACAAGCAGAAAAGAATCAGTCTGAGGAGAACGAGTAATGTCGTTTTTTATTGCCAGTTCACCACACGCCCATAATCGACGCAGCACGCCTGACCTGATGAAATGGGTCGCGTTGTGTGCCTTGCCTGGCTTGATTGCACAAAGCTACTTTTTCGGCTGGGGCACCTTGATTCAACTGATCATGGCCATCACCCTAGCATTGAGTTTAGAAGCCTTGGTCATGCTGTTGAGAAAGCGTTCACCTGCGCGCGCTTTACGCGATAACAGCGCCCTCGTCACGGCATGGTTACTCGCCGTCGCTATCCCGCCTTTGGTGCCTTGGTGGATCATCGCCATTGGTCTAGTGTTTGCCATCGTGATTGCCAAGCACCTTTATGGCGGCTTGGGGCAAAACCCATTCAATCCGGCCATGGTCGCTTACGTGGTTCTGCTTATCTCATTTCCGGTGCAAATGACCAGTTGGAATGAGCCAAGCATGCTGCAAGAGATTGGGCAAACCGTTGGCCGCGAAGCTACCACTTTTGGCGATACACTTTCCCTAATTTTTCGTGGTTTGACGCTTGATGGCTCTTCACTCCAGCAAGTGCGTGCAGGCATCGATGGCATCACCACAGCGACGCCACTGGATGCTTTCAAAACTGGGTTACGCGCTGGTGCGACACCCTCAGAGATTCTTCAACAGCCGATCTTTGAAGGCTTGGCAGGGCTCGGCTGGCAGTGGGTAAACCTCGCCTATCTGCTCGGCGGTTTGGTGCTTATCAAACAAAGAATCATCCAATGGCACATTCCAGCAGGATTTCTTGGCGCATTAACGTTACTCAGCAGCCTATTTGCGCTGTTTGCACCTGGCGAAACTGCTTCTCCAGTCCTTCATCTACTCTCGGGCGCAACCATGCTCGGCGCGTTTTTTATCGCCACCGACCCGGTGTCTGCATCCACCACGGTGAAAGGTCGATTGATCTTTGGCGCCATCATCGGCACCTTGGTTTTCGTGATTCGCAGCTGGGGCGGATACCCTGATGGGGTCGCCTTTGCCGTTCTGTTAGCCAATATGTGTGTACCGTTGATCGACTACTACACCAAACCGCGAACTTACGGACATTAAACAGGAAAAGTGCATGATTAACGCCATTCGTCACAACGGATTAACGCTCGCTATTTTCGCCTGTGTCACCACAGGTTTGGTGGCCGTTACCCAATATTTCACCAAAGATCAGATCAAGCGCCAAGAGCAAGCGCAGCTCTCTTCGGTGCTCAATCAAGTGATCCCCAAACAGATGCACGATAATCTGCTGTTTGAATCCTGTATTTTGCTCACCAATCCGGCCCTTGGCACCGATAAAACCATGCCCGCTTACATCGCGACCTTGAACGGTGAACCAACCGCGATCGCGATTGAATCCATCGCTCCAGATGGCTATAACGGCGCGATTAAAATCATCACAGGCATTGATAACACAGGCACGGTTTTGGCAACTCGCGTGCTCAGCCATCAAGAAACCCCCGGATTGGGTGATAAGATTGACTTACGTGTGAGCGACTGGATCAGCAGTTTTTCCGGTAAGCAGCTCAATGAAAGCAACTATGACCGTTGGAAGGTGCGCAAAGATGGCGGCGATTTCGACCAATTTACTGGCGCGACCATCACACCCCGTGCCGTTGTAAAAGCGGTGCGTAATACGGTAGAGTTTGTCAACGCTAATCGCCAGCAACTTCTGACTCAGCCATTAAACTGTGGAGAGAACAGCCATGAGTGAACATAAAACTTTGCTGAAAAACGGCATGTGGAGCAATAACCCCGCACTGGTTCAACTGCTCGGGTTATGCCCACTGCTTGCCGTCTCCTCAACCGTCACCAATGCGCTTGGCCTCGGTATTGCTACCTTACTGGTGTTGGTTGGCTCAAACGTCAGTGTCTCTTTGATCCGCAATCATGTCCCGAAAGAGATCCGCATCCCCGTGTTTCGTCATGATCATCGCGTCTTTAGTAAGCTGCGTGCAATTGCTGATGAATGCCTATGCTTACGGACTCTATCTTTCTCTTGGGATTTTCATTCCTTTGATCGTTACCAACTGCATCATCATCGGCCGCGCAGAAGCGTATGCCTCTAAAAATGAGGTGTTGCCCGCAGCGTTAGACGGCTTTTGGATGGGGATGGGCATGACCAGCGTTTTGGTCGTGCTCGGCGCGATGCGTGAAGTTCTCGGCAACGGGACACTCTTTGATGGCGCTGATTTATTACTGGGAGATTGGGCCGCTGCACTGCGTATAGAGATATTCCATTTTGACACCAGCTTTTTATTAGCCTTGTTGCCACCGGGGGCATTTATTGGCGTCGGCTTTTTGATTGCCGTGAAAAACGTGATTGATGCCAATCTCAAAGCACGTCAGCCTCAACAGGAAAAACCGGCAATCGAGCGCGCGCGCGTCACTAACGCCTAATCGGTTTTATCGGCTTAGCCGCCATTATAATTCTCCTAGCGCTAAGCCTTTCCCTTGGAAGTCAGCCATGAACAAAGAAAAACGGATTCAAATCTTGCAGCGTTTGCGTGAGAACAATCCCAACCCACAAACGGAGCTCAATTGGAAATCACCGTTTGAACTGCTTATCGCGGTGCTGCTCTCAGCCCAAGCGACGGATGTGAGCGTCAACAAAGCCACGGACAAACTTTTCCCAGTGGCGAATACCCCGCAAAGCATCTTAGATTTAGGGGTCGACGGCTTAAAAGAGTACATCAAAACCATCGGCCTGTTTAACTCGAAAGCAGAAAACACCATTAAAACCTGCCAGATTCTGCTGGAAAAACACGGCGGTGAAGTGCCGGAAGACCGAGCAGCACTCGAAGCTTTACCGGGCGTTGGGCGCAAAACGGCTAATGTGGTGCTCAATACTGCGTTTGGCTGGCCAACGATTGCCGTCGATACACACATTTTCCGTGTATCTAACCGCACCAAGTTTGCCATCGGTAAAAATGTGGATGAAGTGGAGCAAAAGCTACTGAAAGTGGTTCCCAAGGAATTTAAACTTGATGTCCATCACTGGTTGATTCTCCACGGCCGATATACCTGTATCGCCAGAAAACCACGCTGTGGGAGTTGTATTATAGAAGACCTTTGTGAGTTCAAAGAGAAGGTCTACCCAGATAACTAAGTTCGATTGATTAGGAGCAAACAATGTCAAATGGTCGCATTTTACACACCATGCTACGCGTGGGAGATTTAGACAAATCTATTCAGTTTTATACCGAAGTCATGGGTATGCAACTGCTGCGCAAGAACGAAAACAAGGAATACGAGTACACCTTGGCTTTCCTTGGTTACGGTGACGAATCACAAGGCGCAGTGATCGAATTGACCTATAACTGGGGCAAGTCTGAGTATGATCTCGGCACCGCGTTCGGCCATATTGCGATTGGTGTTGATGATATTTACACCACTTGTGATGCCATCAAAGCGGCAGGCGGCAACGTCACGCGCGAACCGGGACCGGTAAAAGGCGGCACAACGCACATCGCGTTTGTCAAAGATCCCGATGGCTACATGATTGAGCTGATTCAGAACAAACAAGCATCTGCAGGATTGGAAGGCTAAGCCGGACATTCTGAGGGGTGATAAACGCTGTTTGACACACTGAGTTATGTGAGAGAGGAAGCTAGGCGCTTCCTCTTTTTTGTTTCATTGACGCCGCTTTACATGAGAATTATTTTCATTTAGATTGGTGAGAGTTTGGCTAAGTGGACAAAAAGCATGATAAACGAGTGGGAAAAACACACCTTATTGGCAGACACGGCACTGCAACTCGACGATCCAATTCGCAGTATTCTGCACTACCAACAAGCTTTGGCACTCAGTGACGAGATAGCCAATAGCGTAGAGATTGAAGCCGATGATAAGATCTTAATTTCGGTTATCTCTTGCCATAATCTAGCGCAATTCTGGCGTTGGGCTGGTGACACCGAGTATGAACTCAAGTACTTGCAGCTCGCTTCAGAAAAAGTGCTAACCTTGATCCCGCAGTGCCCACAGCATCAATGCGAGAACTTTATTGATTCCATAGGCTGTTGTAAAAAAGCGCTGTTTGATTTCCTAAAACGTCACCCAAACCCCAAAATTGCGCAATTGGTGGAGAAGATCGATACCGCAACCCAGTGCGAAATTATCGCCAAATTTAGGCTCAACTGAACTTATACTTCGGTCCTGCCTAGCGAAATAACGACGCGGCGGTTCTTATCTTTGCCGATGGGCGTCGCGTTGTCAGCAATTGGGCGACGCTTGCCAAAGCCTTGTACTTGAATGCGATCTTCTGTCAGCCCCAGCGCTTTGAAGTAATCACGCAGCGATTCCGCTCTGCGCTCAGAAAGGTTCTGACTCAGGCTAGTACCATCTGTCGAATCGGTGTAAGTGGAGACTAACACCAGATCAATATCGGTGTTGTAGCGCACATACTCGGCGATTTGCGAAAGGCGTTTTTGCGACGCTTTGGTCAGTTTGTCGCCGTTACGCTCGTAATGCAGAATGGTGAAGGAGATATCTTCAAAACTGTATGGTAGTAAGTTAGCGATGCAGTCACTAAACGCATTGTATTTTTGCTGAAACAGCACAGATGAAAGCACCACTTCAATACGCTGATTGCGGCTTTGCCAATCTTGATAACTGAACGTCGGATAACGCCCTTTCTCCAGCTCGGTCAAAATGCCCCAAGCGGTCTGACCGCCCACATAGCCATCAAACTGCTTAAAGAATTTGAGCGTAGTTAGGCGATCGGCTGACTCGCCAGGACGCCAAGGTGGCGGCATCGAAATCAAGCTGACATTACGCGTTTCGCCCATCGGGCGGCGCATTTTCAGCTCAAAATCGAGCACGATTTTTTTGCTGGCACGCGAAGAAAACTCCGCGTCGCCAAAGTTCGGAATGGGATGCACCAAGCGACACTCCAGCGGCGAGTTGACCACCATCTCCCACTGAGACTGTTGCGGCGTGGCCACATAACGTTTGTCCATCGCCATCGCGGAGACAGAGGCAAAAGTGGTTAGCACTAAACTACTGGTTACAAGCCACATTTTCATTATCGGCAACATCTCTTCAATCATCTGCACGCTCTGGCAAGTTTGCCGACGTACATTACCCAACTTCATTTCGAAATTTACATGCAAAAACCTAGCCATCAAACCCGTAAACTTTTGCCGTTTTCTCTTTCTGTAGCGTTTTTTTCGCCGTCATAATCTGTAATAATGCCGTCTTTGTCACACAAATAAATAGAAACATGACTGTAGAAAACACAGCACAGACCCTAAAAAAACGTTTTCGCGGCTATTTTCCTGTCGTCGTAGACGTTGAAACTGCCGGGTTCAATGCAAAAACTGATGCACTTTTGGAAATTTGCGCCATCACGTTGAAAATGGATGAACATGGCGATCTTCACCCCGCATCAACCATTCACTTTCATGTCGAACCATTCGAAGGGGCCAATATAGAAAAGGAAGCCTTAGAGTTTAATGGCATCCGCGACCCTTTTAGCCCGCTACGCGGTGCTGTGACTGAACAGGAAGCGCTCAAAGAGATCTACAAACTGATCCGCAAAGAGCAAAAAGCGGCAGACTGTGGCCGCGCCATCATGGTGGCACACAATGCCGCATTTGACCTCAGCTTTGTCAACGCAGCTAATGAGCGCTGCAAGCTAAAACGTATCCCTTTCCATCCCTTTGCCACCTTTGATACCGCCACTTTAAGTGGTTTGGCTTATGGCCAAACGGTGTTAGCTAAAGCGTGTAAAACTGCCGGGATGGAATTTGATAATCGTGAGGCGCATTCAGCCCTATACGATACCGAGAAAACCGCAGAGCTATTTTGCGGCATTGTCAACAAGTGGAAAGCGTTAGGTGGCTGGCCGCTTGTCGATGATGAAGACAATAATAAGTAAACACAACTTCCTGAGAAAACTATGAATCCTGTTGTTATTTCTGTTTGCGTCATGCTGGTTTTAGCATTGATGCGAGTGAACGTGGTGGTCGCCCTCACGTTTAGTGCCATCGTAGGTGGCCTGGTGGCTGGCATGGATCTCGGCGATACCATTGCTGCGTTTGAGAGCGGCCTTGGTGGCGGCGCGACCATTGCTTTAAGTTATGCCATGCTAGGGACTTTTGCGGTGGCGATTTCCAAATCAGGCATCACCGATCTTTTGGCGCAAAGCGTTATCAAACGCCTGAACGGTAAAGACAGCGCTGCTTCAACCACTGGCCTCAAATATGCTGTGCTCGTGGCGCTAGTGCTGGTGACGATGTCATCACAAAACGTTATCCCTGTGCATATCGCCTTTATCCCCATTTTGATTCCACCTCTACTGGGCGTTTTTGCCAAACTGAAACTAGATCGTCGTTTGATCGCATGCGTGCTAACGTTTGGTCTCATCACGCCATACATGGTTTTGCCTGTTGGCTTTGGCGGCATTTTTCTCAACAACATTCTGCTGAAAAATCTGCACGACAACGGCCTAGATAATGTTGTCGCCAGCCAAGTCCCTACTGCGATGTTGCTGCCCGGTGCGGGAATGGTGTTTGGTTTATTGATTGCGATTTTCTTTAGTTACCGCAAGCCACGCGAATACAGTGAAACAGAGTTGACGATGGCCAGCGAACATACGCATGGACTAAATAAGAAACATATTCTGGTCGCTGCCGTTGGTATCATCGCTGCGCTGAGTGTACAACTTTATACTGGTTCAATGATCATCGGCGCACTCGCTGGCTTCATGGTGTTTACCTTTGGCGGCGTGATTGCGTGGAAAGAAACACACGATGTGTTTACCAAAGGTGTGCACATGATGGCGATGATCGGTTTCATTATGATCGCAGCAGCAGGTTTTGCTGCGGTAATGAAGCAGACTGGCGGCGTAGAAACTTTGGTAGAATCACTCTCAACGAGCATTGGTGACAACAAAGCGCTGGCCGCGCTGCTGATGTTGATTGTAGGCTTGCTGGTCACGATGGGCATTGGCTCTTCGTTCTCGACTATCCCAATTCTAGCCACCATTTACGTGCCACTGGCGATCGCTTTTGGCTTCTCACCAATGGCAACCATCGCTTTAGTGGGCACTGCAGCAGCACTTGGTGACGCAGGTTCACCGGCTTCGGACTCGACGTTAGGCCCAACGTCTGGCCTCAATGCCGACGGTCAACATGAACACATCTGGGAAACCGTTGTCCCTACATTTATCCACTACAACGTTCCACTGATCATTTTTGGCTGGATCGCCGCGATGATTCTGTAGTGTAAACACTTCCATCAAAAACAAAGCCGCTCAATGAGCGGCTTTGCTTTAACTGGCGTCCTGATCCCTACGACTGCGCAGGCATCGTTTGTAAAATGCGTTCGCGGATCTGCTTCAGTGTCGATTCTGATGAAAGGTAATCCACCTCGATCGGAAAATAGGCATCGTTGATTTGCAGTACTAAACTCGGATAGGAGTTCACGCCCAAACTGCTCGCGAAGCTCAATTGGTCCTGAAAAACGCCTTCAAGAAACGCCCCATTCACATCATGCTCAAACTGTGACACATTCAGCCCAAGCTCCTGTGCCAATTGGCGGTGCGTCGCCTCCTCATGCGGTGGCATAGCGCGCAGATAATACGCTTGTTGGATAGCATCAAGCATTGCTTCGTAGCTGTCTTGAAATCCTGCTGCGATTAGCGCTCGGCACGCTTGATAAGTGCTGCGCACGGGTGTGCACTTGGTCCAAAAATCATAGTTAAAACGGGTACCGAGCTGACGCTCAATTTGATGCCAGATCCCCTCTATCTTTTGCTGCATTTCTGGTGGCATCGGCAGGGTCGAATCAGGAGCAAGCCCCCCGACCACATATTCAAACTGAATTACCCCCGGCAACTGCTGTTTTAGCTTATCCAAAGTGGGTTTGTAACCCCAACACCAACTGCACATAGGATCATGGACGTAATATAGTTTGATTTTCATTCTACCCACTCAAAAAAGAAAAAGGAGCCAAATAGCAGCTCCTTTGTATTCTATACGTGATTACTCATCACCACTACTCTGACATAACGCCATTTGTGGGAGAGTAAAGCAAAGCGAGATTACTCCGCTTCGTTACTCGCAGCGCGTGCCGCGGCTTCCTTGATTAATGGCTGAAGTTCGCCTTTTTGGAACATCTCAATCACGATATCACAACCGCCGATCAACTCACCTTCAACCCAAAGCTGTGGGAACGTTGGCCATTGTGCGTAGCTTGGTAGCTCGGCGCGGATGTCCGGGTTTTGCAGAATGTCCACATAAGCAAACTTTTCACCACAAGCCATCAGAGCTTGAGCTGCTTGAGAGGAGAAACCACAGCTTGGTAGCTTTGGAGAACCTTTCATGTAAAGAAGGATTGGGTTTTCTGCGATTTGCTGTTTGATTTTATCGATAGTTTCCATTGCTTCCTCTAGATGGAGTTACTGCAAATAATCGCGACATTTTACCTTATTGTTCAAGAATAAAAAGCATATAAAAATTAGGGCTATAATCAGGGGCGCGATGACAAAGAAATTTCATATAGAAATTGTCACTTAGCCCTTTTAATAAAGTAAAAACTTGCTAAACTATAGCGCAAGTCAGTCATAAAGACATTCAACCATGCCAAAGCAGGTTGAAAATCGGATAAATAACACTGGAAGCAATCGAAGGTTACCCCTTCAAATAGATGGAGAATCGAGCAATGGCATTTGAACTACCCGCTCTTCCTTACGCAAAAGACGCTCTTGAGCCACACATCTCTGCAGAAACTCTTGAGTTCCACCACGGTAAACACCACAACACTTACGTTGTAAAACTGAATGGCCTTATCCCAGGTACTGAGTTTGAAGGCAAATCTCTAGAAGAGATCATCAAAACTTCAACTGGCGGTATCTTCAACAACGCAGCGCAAGTTTGGAACCATACTTTCTACTGGCACTGCCTTGCGCCAAATGCAGGTGGCGAGCCAACAGGTGCCGTTGCTGATGCAATCAACGCAGCATTTGGTTCTTTCGAAGAGTTCAAAGCAAAATTCACTGACTCAGCTATCAACAACTTCGGTTCTTCTTGGACTTGGTTGGTGAAAAAGGCTGACGGTTTCTCTAGACATCGTTAACACCTCAAACGCAGCAACACCGATCACTGAAGAAGGTGTGACACCACTGCTAACCGTTGACCTGTGGGAACACGCTTACTACATCGACTACCGCAACCTACGTCCAGATTACATGAACGGCTTCTGGGCTCTGGTTAACTGGGAATTCGTTGCAGCGAACCTAGCGAAATAATTCGCGACACCTTAAGTTCAATTTAGTCACTAATTCAAACCCGCTCATCATAGCGGGTTTTTCTTTTATTTTACCTAAAGTTACCTATGTTGCTGCCGCTATAAAAACATCAGGCGGAGGGCATAATGCAAATACATACTTTAGACAAAGCAGGCATCATCAACGAGCTTCAGTTTGGCACAGGAATGAACCATGCCATTCATGATGGTCGTCGTGCCGATTTTGCTTTGCTACTATCGATGTTTTCCAATGATGCACGCCACATAACCCCTGTAGAAGAAACGGACTCGCAACCCGTCACGGAGCAAATTCTGCGTCAACAATTTGCTTTATGCGAACCGCAAAAACTGAGAAGCGATCAATCCAGCTACACTATTTCAGCGGAGCAAGCAAAGCAGTTTCACCGCGCGGGGCTCGCCGCAAGCAAACTCAGCCACTACCTTATCGCCGACGCGCTCGCCTATATGCCAGAGGAGACCTTCGATCTCCCGGAAGAGGTGTATCAAAACCTTTCCGGCCATGAAAGACGTCAGTTAGCGCAGCCAAACACTCCACTCCTACCTGAAGCTGGGCTATATAATAATCTATCAACCGCTTGGGCCAAAGCCCGATTGAACGCTTCAGTCTAGACTTTAACTTGTTGAATATTAATGCGTTACAATACAAGAGCAGACTAAAATGTGACTTTTTACATACTTTGGCACTCTGCTTAACTCAGATAGTCATTAGTTTGACGTCATTCACACTGAAAAGCCCCATTTTCTCCCAAGATGAAAGTACCGCTAACACATGGAGTCGGGGAAATGGAAATTAAGCACGCGCTAATCTTGGTAACGAATGCAGGCTCTCTGCTCGGCCGAACCATCGCCCTACACTTTGCCAAGCTCGGCGCGACCATCATTCTGAGCGACCAAAATAAAGCTCAGTTGGCTGAAACACAGAAAATGTTAGCGACGATTACTGACAAAGCCTATTCTATTGCCATCAGTGATGACCAAACCGAAACCATTCAACGCCTTTTTGCCGAGATAGAACAGCAGTTTGCGCAAGTTCCCGATGTGCTCGTCAACTGTTGGACTTCGCTCCCTCTGCCATCTTTAACCGGGCATGCAGCCAATGATGGTTTCGTCGAACAACTCTCCTCCACTGCGGGTGCACTGTACCGTTTTGGACAGGTTTGCGCCGAACGTATGCGGCACACCGAAACGAAAGGCGTTATCGTCAATGTCATCACCCACGCCGATTATCAAAACTTTTCTGGCGTTGAAAGCGTCACCTCACTCGTTTCAGGCTTTACCCACAGTTGGGCCAAAGAACTCACCCCGTTTAATATTCGTGTCGGTGGTGTAATCCCGGCTCTCTCGCACACACAGAATCACGTTGATGAATCACATTGGGCGCAAGTGCAAGACGAAACTCATCCGTAATACAGAGTACATAGTCGCCAACGAGTACTTTAGTGGACGGGTAGTCAGCGCCGAGGTTTAACCACCTTCCTCACTTTTACCGCCAACCTTATGTACAATCCCGACACTTTTCATGTTGATGCATAGCGAAAAAAAGCCCCTATCTCTCGATAGGGGCTTTGCTCTTTTCCCGATTTTTTAGGTTTCGTGCTAGCGAAAACCTATCTCAAAACGTCCGTCTTACTTAGGCGTCCGCTTTTTATTTCTTCGCTTTAACTGCTTCAGCTTTAGAAGCTTCTTGGTCTGCTTTTTTCTTGATCACTGTAGTACCTTCGAAAGTTTCACCTTCAACGAAAGCTTTACCGTAGTAAGCAGCAAGTAGCACTTCTTTTAGCTCAGAGATGAGTGGGTAGCGTGGGTTCGCACCAGTACATTGGTCATCGAACGCTTCTACTGCTAGTTCATCAACTTTCGCAAGGAAGTCAGCTTCAGCAACTCCAGCAGCTTGGATAGACATTGGAATGTCTAGGTCACCTTTCAGCTCATCCAACCATGCAAGTAGACGCTCAATCTTCTGCGCAGTGCGGTCACCAGCTTGGCTTAGGCCTAGGTGGTCAGCAACTTCTGCGTAACGACGACGTGCTTGTGGGCGGTCGTATTGAGAGAACGCAGTTTGCTTAGTTGGGTTATCGTTCGCGTTGTAACGTACCACGTTAGAGATAAGTAGAGCGTTCGCCAAACCGTGTGGTAGGTGGAACTCTGCACCGATCTTGTGCGCCATAGAGTGACATACACCTAGGAACGCGTTCGCGAATGCGATACCAGCGATGGTCGCTGCGTTGTGTACTTTCTCACGAGCGATTGGGTCTTTTGCACCGTTCGCGTAGCTTGAAGGTAGGTACTCTTTTAGCATCTTAAGTGCTTGTAGAGCCTGACCGTCTGAGTACTCGTTCGCTAGAACTGATACGTAAGCTTCTAGAGCGTGAGTCACAGCATCGTAGCCACCGAATGCGGTTAGAGACTTAGGCATGTTCATCACTAGGTTCGCATCTACGATTGCCATTTGAGGAGTCAATTCGTAGTCTGCTAGTGGGTACTTAGCACCAGTCTTATCGTCAGTAACAACCGCGAATGGTGTCACTTCTGAACCTGTGCCTGAAGTGGTAGTGATACAGACAAGCTCAGCTTTTTTACCCATTTTAGGGAACTTGTAGATACGTTTACGGATATCCATAAAGCGCATTGCCAGTTCTTCGAAGTGAGTTTCTGGGTGCTCGTACATTACCCACATGATCTTCGCAGCATCCATTGGTGAACCACCACCTAGCGCTAGAATCACATCAGGTTGGAAGCTTTGCATTGCTGCTGCGCCTTTCTCTACAACAGATAGCGTTGGGTCAGCTTCAACATCAAAGAATGTTTGAACTTCCATGCCTTGTGCTTTAAGCAGTTGTACTACGTCATCTGCGTAACCGTTGTTGAATAGGAAACGGTCAGTTACTAGGAATGCGCGTTTCTTACCTTCTAGGTCGCTTAGTGCGATTGGAAGGCTACCACGACGGAAGTAGATTGACTTAGGTAGTTTGTGCCACAACATGTTTTCAGCTCGCTTCGCAACAGTTTTCTTGTTGATTAGGTGCTTAGGACCTACGTTCTCAGAGATAGAGTTACCACCCCATGAACCACAACCAAGAGTTAGAGATGGTGCTACGTTAAAGTTGTAAAGGTCACCGATACCACCGTGAGTAGTTGGGATGTTTACAAGGATACGTGCAGTCTTCAGTTTGTCACCGAAGTAACGAATACGGTCTGCGTTTACGTCTTGGTTTGTGTATAGACCAGAGGTGTGACCGATACCGCCGATCTCAACCATAGTTACCGCTTGAGCAACTGCGTCTTCGAAGTTGTCAGCACGGAATAGACCTAGAGTTGGAGACAGTTTCTCATGAGCGAATTCGTCGTCGTAAGAGACTTTACCAAGACCTTCACCAACGAGAAACTTTAGTGTCAGCAGGAACTTTAACACCCGCCATTTCAGCGATAGCAGCAGCTGGTTGACCTACGATCTTCGCGTTTAGTGCGCCATCGATTAGCAGTACTTTACGTACTTTCTCTGCTTCCGCTTTGCTTAGAACGTATGCTTTATGAGACGCAAAACGCGCTTTCACTTCGTCATATACTTCGTCAACAACGATTGCTGCTTGCTCAGAAGCACACACTACGCCGTTATCGAACGTTTTAGACATCAGGATAGAAGCCACTGCACGTTTGATGTCAGCAGTCTCATCGATAACAACTGGAACGTTACCTGCACCTACACCGATTGCTGGTTTACCAGAAGAGTAAGCCGCTTTAACCATGCCTGGACCACCAGTTGCAAGGATAAGTGCAATACCGTCGTGCTTCATCAGTGCGTTTGAAAGCTCAACTGAAGGTTGGTCGATCCAACCGATGATGTCTTTTGGAGCACCAGCGGCAACAGCAGCATCTAAAACCAGTTTCGCAGCTGCGTTAGTTGAATTTTTTGCACGTGGGTGTGGCGAGAAGATGATACCGTTACGAGTCTTCAGAGAAATCAGAGATTTGAAGATCGCTGTTG